>JAADED010000083.1 GCA_013153605.1 Chlorobiota bacterium
GATCCCTACACGTCCGAATTGGCTTCCCGCTACCGCTTTTTGCAAGCCAAACACGAATTAACCTCTTTGCATAATGCCGTCAAGCACGGCGGCATGCGGCCGGTGAATTTCCCTTCGGTTCGTTTGGCCCAATTCGCCAACTTGTATCATACGCATCCCGCTCTTTTCGACGAGCTCATGCATGCCGAGACGCCCGATGCCTTGCGCCGCCTATTACAAGCCGGCACCTCCCCCTACTGGGACGACCATTACCTTCCCGGAAAGCAAGGCAAGCCCCGCAAAAAGCGGTTGGGCCGCTCTTTTATCGACGGGCTGATCCTCAACGTGGTGATTCCCCTTCGGTTTGCTTATTACCGGCAATTGGGCCGGCACGACGACGCCCTCCGCACCGCCGATATGGCGGCCGCCCTTCCGCCCGAAGACAACCAGGTGGTGCGCCTCTTTACGCGGGCCGGTTTGCCCGTAACCCATGCGGGAGCTTCGCAAGCGGTGTTGCGCCTCTATGAGTCGTATTGCAAAGCGGATAATTGCCTAAATTGCACCGTGGGAAAAATAGTGGTGGCCCGTGAGAACGATCGATAAAATACGCCTCCAACTGGAAAAATACGGATTGGACGTCTCCTACCGGATTGCCAACCGCTTGGGCATACCCGTACGGAACGTGCGGCTGTTTTTTATCTATCTTTCTTTTCCCACCTTGGGATTGTCGTTTCTCTTATACATTATCCTGGCCTTCGCCCTGCGTATCAAAGATTTTTTCTCCGGCAAAAGGCCCTCGGTGTTTGATTTATAAGCATGAAAAAAATTTTCAAATACAACTTGTATCGCGCCGCGTTTTTGTTGTTTCTCATCCTGTTGATGGGAACCTTGGGATACCACTATATCGAGCATTTCGATTGGGTGGATTCCGTTTACATGACCCTGATCACCGTCACTACAGTGGGTTTCGGCGAGGTGCAACCTTTGGATTTGAAAGGAAAAATTTTTACCATTGTCCTTATCACCTTCAGCATCATGGTGTATGCCTACTCTTTCACCGTGATCAGCGAATTCGTGGTGGAGGGGCATTTTTTTAAAAACCTTAACCGCAGGCGCATGAAAAAGAAAATCGCCAAACTTCGGGATCACGTGATCCTTGTCGGACTGGGAAAACACGGGTCCGAAGCGTTTAAAAACCTCAAGAACAATAAACGTACGGTGGTCGTGGTGGAAAAAGATCCCGCCAAGCTCGAAGCGTTCGAGGAGGAATTGGAATATTTTCTCGAAGGCGATGCCACCAACGACCGGGTATTGTTGGATGCCGGCATAAAAAATGCCTCGGTATTGATCTCCACCCTTCCGGATGATGCGGACAATTTGTTTATCATTCTGTCGGCCCGCCAGCTGAATCCGGGCATTAAGATCGTTACCTTGGCCACCAGCGAAAACACCGAAAAAAAGCTCAAATTGGCGGGAGCCAACCACGTGGTGATGCCCTACCGCATCGGGGGCGAGTATTTGGCTTCGTTGGTCACCGCTCCCGAATTGATCAATTTCTTGCGTATGCTGTCGGTGGAAAACGCCATTCACGATCATCTGATCGAAAAAATCGACGTGACGGAGTTGCCCGAAGAATACCGCAACAAGACCATTGCCGACCTGCATTTGCGCCGCCGCACGGGCGTGACGGTCATAGGCTTCATCACGCCGGAAGGCAAGTACATCATCAACCCTCCGCCCGACACCGAATTGCGCGAAGGGGCTTCCATCATCGTATTGGGACAACCTTCTCAAATCGAAGCGTTGAATAAGTTGTTCCATATTCATCAAGAATAAAAACTCGTCGATATGGGAGCTTTCGTCATCCCCGTTTTTATAGGAATAATATCCGTGGCGGCGGGTTATCTCCTTTTGAAATATTTGTCGGCCGTGGAAGACGGGAAGACGGATGGCCTCGCCCGGGCTTGGTTCGTCCCCTTGGGGTGGGGAGCGGCATGGGCTTTGATCGTAGCGGGGGCGGTACTGATATGGAAAAATCTGAAATGGTTGTTTTTCTAATGCCCGGCAAGAGCCGTTGCGGGTATTTTTTGTAATTTAACCCGAAGACACGCCGCCCTATGAAACGCGCGCTTTGGTTGGTTGCCTTGGTATGGGCCGGATTCCTTTCGGCTCAAGAAGGAGAATGGACTTTGGAACAATGTCTCCGGTATGCGCGTACGGCCCATCCCGCCGTGAAACGGGCGGAAACCGACATTTTGATCAAAGAAGAACAATACCGGCAAACCAAGCGGGCCGCTTTGCCCTCATTGAGGTTGGCCACCACGGGTTTGTGGAATTACGGCTTGACCCAAAACCTCACCACCGGCATACTCGAACACCAAACCGTGTTCGGCAACAATGTGCGGCTGAGTTCCGACATGCCCTTGTTTCGCGGTTTGTATTTGCAACATGCCAAAGCGGCGGCCGAATTGGATTATAGGAATGCCCGATTGGCTTTTCAATCGGCATGGAAGCGGCGGGTATCGGATATCGTGCGGGCTTATGCGGATGTGGCGGCGGGCCGTGAGGCCGAACGGGCGGCCGAAAGCCACTGGCAGGCGGTAACGGACCAAATGCGCAAAATGAAAGAGTTGGTGGATGCGGGCCTTCGCCCGGCCGGCGAATATGAGGACTTGCGTGCCCAAGCGGCCCAAGCTTATTATCAATACGTGCAAATCCGAAGCCGCCGAATCGCCGACCGGTGGCGATTGGCGCGCCTTATCGGAACCGACCGGCCGGTGGAAACCGCTTCCTCGTTGCCGGGGGCGGACGAAAGCTTATTATTGGCTTCTCCCGATTCGTTGGCCGCCCGCTATTTGTCCCGATTGACCGAAAAAAAACAATCCGAATTGGACATCCGCCGGGCAAGGCGCCAAACGTTGATGGCCCGTAGCGCCCTCTTTCCGGCCCTTTCGCTGTTCGTGACATGGAATTCCCGATACATGGATCGCGAAAAAATCGTGGGTGTGGAGCCCGATCCCGATCGGCCGTATCGCGTCATCGGTTTTACGGAGCATTCCCGCGAACGGGTATTGGCTCCCAATTTTCGCTATGTGACCGGCCCGCCCGATCCTTATTTCGTCCAATTGCGCGAAAATCAAGGTACCGCCGTGGGGTTAAGCCTCAGTTTCGACCTCTTTAACCGGGGAGAAGCCCGATCCCGCTTGCGCACCGCCCGCCTTCGGGAAGAACAGGCCCGCCAAACGGCAAGGGAACGGGATTTGGAGCTCCTTCAAACCCTCCATACCCTCCATGCCGATGCGCTGGGCGCCGCCCGCCGCCGCGAAGCCGCCCTCCGAAGCCTGGAAGCCGCACGTACGGCCTTCCGTTATGCCCGGGAAAAATTCGAAGCCGGATTGCTCACTTCCTATGACCTGTCCCAGGCCCGGGCCCGTCTCATGCAAGCCCAAGCCGATTACATATCGGCCAAATACGGCTACTGGTTGCGGTTGAAATTATTGGAAATTTTCCTCGAAACCGATCCCTCCCTCGGACTTTAATCCTCTTGGCGGTTCGGGGTGTTTGTGTAACTTTGTGAGTGTTAAGTTCCCGGTGTGAACATCTATAAGCGTTTTGCCCGCGACACGGCCGTTTACGGAATCGCTTCGGTGCTTCCGCGACTGGTCAACGTGTTGCTGGTGGGCTTGCATACCAAAGTTTTGCCTCCCGGAGAATATTCGGTCAATACCAAATTTTACGTCCTCATCGCTTTTTTTAACGTCCTCTTTACCTACGGGATGGAAACCGCTTTTTTTCGCTTTTTCACCCTTTACGACCGCGATCCCCGGGTATTGCGCACCGCCTTTACCTCCCTATTGGTGACGGGCATCCTCTTTACCGCCGTGCTCTTTACCGTCCGCGAACCTCTCATCCGGTTGATGGACGTGGACGAGAGGGTGTATCTGATTTTTATCGCCCTTTTGTTGTTGGATACCCTGATGGTGATTCCCTACGCCTATTTGCGGGTAATGCACCGGCCCGTGCGCTTTGCCTTTTACCGCACTTTTCACGTGACGGTGTACGCTTTGTTTAACCTGGTGTTCCTTTTATGGCTTCCCCGGGTCCTCTCTCCCGACTCGCCTTGGTATGTCCGCTATGAATCGGTGCCCAAAGTGTATTATATTTTTGTGGCCAATTTGATTGCTTCGTTGAGCACCTTTGTGTTATTCCTTCCCCTTATTGCCCGCTTCAAATTGGGACTGGACAAGAAATTGTGGGTCAAAATGTTGCGCTACGGCTTACCTGTGATGGTGGCGGGGGTTTTCTATATTATCAACGAGAATTTCGACAAATTGGCTCTCGACCGCCTGGCCGGAAGCGATATCATGGGCGCTTATGCCGCCGTGTACAAAATCGGGGTGTTTATGGTGCTCTACATTACCGCTTTCCGGCTGGGCGCCGAACCTTTTTATTTTACCCAGCATAATCATAAGGATGCCAAAAACCGCTATGCCGGTGTGATGTTGCTGTTCGTGATCGGAGGAAGTTTACTCATGTTGGGGGTGATTGCCTTTTTGGAGTGGATAGTGGCCTTTTTTATCAAACGTCCCGACTATTTGGTGGCTTTGGACATTGTGCCGGTGATTTTGACAGCCTACTTGTTTTTGGGCATTTACTTCAACCTTTCCGTTTGGTACAAACTCACCGACCGCACGCGGTACGGGATGTTTTTTTCGGCCATCGGCGCTTTGATTACCATATTGTTCAATATCTATATGATCCCGCGTATCGGCTTTATGGCATCCGCCTGGGCGACTTTGGCCGCTTATTCGGTGATGGCGTTGCTCTCGTACTTCTACGGCCGCAAGCATTACCGCATTCCTTACCCTACGGCCAAAATTTTATTTTACATCCTCACCGCCGCCGCCCTTTCCTTTTGGATGTATGAAAAATGGGCGGGTCATTGGGGAGTGAAGTTGGCTATTTTGGGGGGATATGTTTTGTTGATTGCAGGGATGGAGAGGAAAAGTTTGCGGGAAATAGTGAAAAAGTAAAAGTATGTTCCCAGTTTGGGAACATTTTTTGTATATTTGTAACGTGAAACAATAAATATGCGAATAATTTCGCGGCGAACCCTAAGAGAATTTTGGGAAAGGCACAGGGATGCGGAAGAAGCACTAAGAGGATGGTTTAAAGAGGTAACCAAAGCTAATTGGGAAAATTTCAATGAGTTAAAAAATGATTTTCCATCGGCGAGCATATTAAAAAATAACCGTGTAGTATTTGATATAAAAGGGAATAAGTATCGATTAATAGCGAGAATAAATTTTCATTACAAAGTAATGTGGATACGTTTTATTGGCACTCATGCCGAATATGATAAAATAGATGCAAACAATATTTAAGATAAAAATTAATACAATGAATATAAAACCCATCAAAACCGAAGCCGATTATCAACAAGCACTGGCGCGTTTGGAAGAAATATTCGATGCCGTTCCCGGTACGCCGGAAGGGGATGAGTTGGAAGTATTGTCGTTGCTGATCGAAGATTATGAGGAAAAACATTTTCCCATTGAAGCACCGGATCCGGTGGAAGCCATCAAGTTCCGTATGGAGCAATTGGGAATGACGCAAAAAGATTTGGCGCGTATTTTGGGTTATCGTAGCCGGGCGAGCGAAATTTTAAACAAAAAACGCAAACTCACCTTGGATATGATCCGCAAAATCAGTCGGGAATTGCATATTCCGCCGGAAGTGCTTATCCGCGAGTACTAATAGGTTAAGAATATCCGGCATTTTTTAAGTTAGAAACCTCGGTGTTTTTTTAAACGAAAATATAAATTCCCATATTTTCAAAATCGCGCTCAAAGGAAAATATAAAATCGATTTCCCGCAATTTTCCCGGAAAACCCTACCTTTGATACTATCAAATGATACTATGTTGACGAAACTTTTTATTCTAAGACAAAAATTTTTTGTTTTCTAATAATCAATACAAGAATTAAGGTACGGACAAACTTTCCCAAGACAAACTAGCCCCAAAACAAAACTTGATTTTTTACATTTTGATTAAATTAGAAATGTCTATGGCTGTAATATTTTTCAATCCAAAATTGAATTGCAGGTTGTGTATGAACAGGATCTTAAAATACAAGTATTTATTTATCCCAGGACTTTTATTCTTTCTCTTCGCATGCCGGAGTTATCAACCTTCCGGCGGTTTTGTGGTCGAAGGTACTTTGCCTAAAAGGAAGCAGCTAAAAAAGGTGGTTTTGGTTACCGAGGACCGCGCATTAAGGGACACCGCGGAAGCGGAAAAAAGGAAATTCCGTTTTACCGGCAAAGTGGATTATCCTGTCCGGGCCGCCGTTTTGATTGAAAATCAACCCGTGGAATTTGTTTTGGCAAATGATTACATTCGCTTGAAATGGCATGATGGAAAGCCGGAATTTCTCTATAAAAAATTGCATGTAAACGAGCCGGTGAAAGATTATTTTCTCAAGGCGGAAAGTTACATCGAAAAATATAAAAAATTAATGGCCACGGAAGTCCAAAGTGGCGATGAAAATGTGAAATCGCATTTTATGCGGTTGGAAGACAGTTTGGCCCGCACTTTCGCCGACAGTGTATATTGTGCATGGAAAACCCGTACCGACAGAACGGGACTTTCCATCATTGTAAGAGACTTAACAAGGTTAATTGGCACGAAAGATCAACCCGGCATCATCAAAAATCTTTATGCGCTTTTGCCGGATAATGAAAAGAACGGTTTTTACGGACAAAAGATAAAAAACTATTTGGAACGTACATCGAAAATTTCGGAAAACAAATTGGTGAACTTCGAATTTGAAGACATTAACGGTAAGAAATATCAACTTCAAGATTTTCGAGGGAAGATGATTTTATTGGGTTTTTGGGCTACATGGTGCGGACCTTGCATGGCTGAGTGGCCGTTATTAAAAAAGATAGCGGCGCATAAAGATAAAATCGTGGTGATATCCATTTCAATTGATAAAGATAAAGAGAGGTGGCGGAAAAAAGTTAAAGCATCCGGTTTGCCGTGGATTCATGTTCATTATTTACAAAAGGAAGACCTGAAACAAAAATTTTACATTTCCGGCGTGCCGGATCATATTTTAATTGACGAAAACGGGAAGATTGTGAAAAGAAAAGTTTCATTAAAAGAAGTAATGGAAATTTTGGAAAACAAATAAGACGGCTGGGGCGATTTTATTTTTTTCGAAAATATAAATCCGGTATATCTTCAAAATCGCGCCTAAATGAAAATATAAAATCGGTTTTCCCCAATTTTCCCGAAAATCTTATCATTGATCGCCTGTCTCGGCAACTGGATCTTTTCCGGTTTGACCGGCATTCGTCGAAGTATGCACACGGGTGGGGCGGAGAAAAGGCATAAATTTTGATTTTCACCCGAAAAAACCTATATTTGCAAGCCAAAATTTTACGAAATGTACGCGATTGTAGAGATAGCCGGGCAACAATTTAAAGTGAAAAAAGACCAAAAGTTGTTTGTCCACCGACTGCCGCAAGCCGAGGGAGAAAGCGTTTCCTTCGACAAGGTATTGCTCATTGCGGACGGTGACGACATCAACATTGGCGCCCCGGCTATAGAAGGAGCGGAAGTAACCGCCAAGATCCTCCGCCATTTGAAAGGCGACAAAATCATCGTCTTTAAAAAGAAAAGACGTAAAGGTTACCGCGTCAAGCGCGGACATCGTCAGTATTTGACCGAAATCCAAATCGAAGGGATTACCAAAGAAGGAGCGGTTCAAAAAGCTACGGCCGCGGCCGAAGAAAAACCCGCACAACCCGAACCGGCGCCTCAGGCCGAAACTCCGAAAGCCGCGCCCGCCGGTAAACCCGACGATTTGAAGAAAATCGAAGGTATCGGTCCCAAAATCGCTTCCATTTTGGCGGAAAGCGGAATCGACACCTTCGAAAAATTGGCTCAAGCCGATCCGCAAGAAATTTCGGCTTTGCTCGTGGAAAAAGGCGGTAAACGTTACGCCATGCACGACCCGTCCACCTGGCCCAAACAAGCGGCCTTGGCCGCCGCAGGCAAATGGGACGAATTGGCCGAGCTTCAGGACAAGCTCAAAGGCGGACGGGAGTAAACCACCATCCTTAAAAACAACAGACCATGGCACATAAGAAAGGTGTAGGTAGTTCCAAGAACGGACGCGAGTCGGAAAGCAAACGACTGGGCGTCAAAATATTCGGCGGCCAATTGGCCAAAGCCGGTAACATCATTGTCCGTCAACGCGGCACCCGCTTCCATCCGGGAGACAACGTGTATATGGGTAAAGACCATACCATCCACGCCGCGGTGGACGGAATCGTGAAATTCGAAGTGAAACGGGGCAAGCGCAAGTACATCAGCGTGGTGCCCTTGAGTGAGGCCCAAACCGAAGCCTGAGAAAGATTCTCACCTTAAAAAAAGAAAAACGCCGGTCCCCGAAAGGCCGGCGTTTTTTTATGAAGTGAGTAAAAGCATCAAATTTTGATGTGCTTGGCCATCTCTTTATATACACCCGCCTCCTGTTTTTGGCGGATTTGCTTGAAGGCTTCGATGGTTTCGTCGATTTCGGCTTGGGTATGGCGGGTGGTGGGAATCATGCGGAGGATAATCATGCCTCGCGGAATTACCGGATATACCACAATGGAGGTAAAGATGCGATGGTTGTCACGCATGTCGCGGACCAGCATACCCGCCTCGATGGGATCCACATGGAGGTACACCGGCGTAATGGGTGTATTGGTATTGCCGATGTCGAATCCGGCTTCCACCAATCCTTTTTGAAGGCGCAGGGCCACGTCCCATAATTGGTCTTTGAGCTCGGGATGGCTTCGTATCATGTCGAGCCGCTTGAGTGCCCCTTCCACCAGCGCCATGGGCATGGCTTTGGCATATACCTGCGAGCGCATGTTATATTGGAGATATTTGATCACGTCCTTGTCGCCGGCCACGAATCCTCCGATGCTGGCCATGGCTTTGGCAAATGTGGCGAAATACAGGTCGATTTCGTCCACCACGTCTTGCTCGAAGTGGGCGCCGCGTCCCCCTTCGCCCAAGGTGCCGAATCCGTGGGCGTCGTCGATGTAGATGCGGAATTTGTATTTCTTTTTCAGCTCCACGATTTCGCGAAGGATTCCCTGTTCGCCCCGCATGCCGAATACCCCTTCGGAAATCACCAGGATGCCTCCTCCGGTTTGGTCGGTTATTTTTTTGGCGCGCTTGAGCATGGTTTCCAAGCTTTCCACGTCGTTGTGTTGGAAAGTGTAGCGCTTGCCTTGGTGGAGGCGCACCCCGTCGATGATGCTGGCATGCGAATCGATGTCATACACGATGACGTCGTTTTTGTTGACCAGCGCGTCTATGATGGATACGTTTCCTTGATATCCGAAGTTGAGAAGGTAGGCGGCTTCTTTACCCGCGAATTCGGCCAGTTCCCGTTCCAGTTGTTCGTGCATGTCGGTATGTCCCGACATGGGGCGCGATCCCATGGGATAGGCGAATCCCCAGCGGGCGGCCGCTTCGGCATCGGCTTTGCGGATTTCGGGATGGTTGCCCAGCCCCAAATAATCGTTGATGCTCCACATGATCATTTCCTTGCCGTTGAACTTCATGCGGGGGCCGAGCTCGCCCGTCAATTTGGGGAACATGTAATAGCCTTCGCCGATGTCGCGGTATTGGGTCAGGGGGCCTTTTACATAGATTTTGTCAAAGATATCATTCATACAAAACGCTTTTCAAGGGACAAAGGTATAATAAATTTGGTTTTTTTTAAAAAAAGCCCCTTTTCGGGGCTTTATAGTAACTTGATTTACTAAACTTTATTGTACGTGAAGCTGTCTCGTGTAACCCTTTACACGAGCGGTGCCCAACCGTGCGGTTGAGGGATTATTCGCTTTCGCCGGCCGGTTCTTCTCCCGAAGCCGGAGCGTCTTCTCCCTGTTCGGCGGCGGGCTCTTCCGCTTGGCCGGCCGGGGTGTCGGATTCGACGGTTTCTTTGTTTTCGGCCAGATCGCGGGCGGGATCGAAATCGGGACGGTGACGTTCCGAAATCACTTCCGGCCCCTTTTGATCGATGATGTAGTTCATCACCTCTTCGAGCAAATCCTTAAACTTGCCGAAATCTTCCTTGTAGAGATAAATTTTGTGTTTGCGGTAATAGAAAGACCCGTCTTCGTTGTTCTGACGTTTACTTTCCGTAATGGTCAGGTAATAATCCCCTGCGCGCGTTTCGCGTACGTCGAAGAAATAGGTGCGGCGTCCGGCCCGCAGCACCCGGGAAAAAATTTCGTTGCGGTCGTTGAAATCTTTTTCGCTCATTTCCAGCAATCTTTGGATTCACACACACAAATTTAATAAAAAATCCTTTAAAAATTATATAATTTCCCTTATGCTTCTCCCTGTTTTTCCCAAAGATATTTTCAAATCCGGCCGGTTCGTTTGCGATAAATCCATTCCGACGCCCATACAACCACCGCCAGCCATAGCCATAAAGTACGCGAAAGCAAGGGAGAGGCCGTTTTGGAAGATTTTAATACCGGCGCCAGGGAGGGGTCTCGGGCCAAGCGGGTGCGCAAAGCCTGAAAATCCGAAAAATAACGAAGTTCTCCTCCCGTTGCCGAAGCCACGGCCGCCAGGCGAACGGTATCGGGCGGTGCCGGTTGTTCGGGCGGAACGGGCGTCACCGTAAAAGTCCCCCGGCGTTCCAATCCGTACGCCGGATAACGCACGATGAAGGCGTATTCACCGGGCGGGAGGGCGCCCGGCCGGGCGATAAAGCGGCCGTCTTGGAAATAAAGGGGCATGTCGCGCCGGCTTCCGTCGGGGGAGGTCAAAATGAATTGGAGGCGAGCCGACGGGTCGGGTTCCATCAGCGGATTGCGGGCGGTGACGGTCAGGCGGATATCTTCGCCTTCGCGATAGCTGGGACGAAACCGGATTTCCAGTTGCTCTCGCGAGGCCCCGGCAGCCAGGTAGGCGGCGGTTTTTTCCACCGCTTGGCGTACAAATTCGTCGTTTCCTTCTTTCCGGGAGGTAACCACCCAGCGCCACAAGCCCTGGCCGGCCAAAAGGGCTTGCTTTCGATCGGGCCAAAGGGTCCAAAGCGGATCGCCCGTAGGGCGGTTTTTTACGCGGGACATAAGAAGAGGAGCATGGCCGGAAGCGGTTTGCAAATCGCCGAACTTATCTTTTAGCGGCGGTAGAGGAAAAGAGGGAAAAGGAGGCAATTCGAATAAATCGAACGAGGGGACGGGCTCGGGAAAATATTCTTCGGTAAGCCGGCCGTGGGTGCGGCGCGAAAAAGGGAGAGAGGCGGCATTCACCGCTTGCCAGTCGGTGTGGACGCCCGTAATCCACCACACGGGCATGCGCCGGTCGGCCAGGGTGCGGATTTGGTCCGCTTGCGGTTGCACGGCGATAACAAGGTCGTATTTTTTTCTCAAATCGGGATGCCGCTCCACTTCCACACGGAATTGTTTGTTGCGGGATAAAATGCGGCGTAAAGCTCCGGCATCGGGATGGATTTTACCGGGCCAAATAAGGATGTGTATTCGGCGATCCGTCACCCGGAAGCGAATTTCTTCGCGTGCGGCTTCGGCCCGGCCTTCCGTGGGAATCAGCCGGAGGACGTAGGTATGCCATCCCGGCTTGCGGGCGGTGAACGTAAAACGAACGCGGGCAAAATTTCGTGAGGGCGTAAAGGTGAGTTCTTTCCGAGCCAGAATTTGTCCTCTTTCGCTTATTTCCAGTCGGGCGCGAAGAGGAACGGCAATGTGGAGGGCCGATACGGAGGCTTCGATCGTAAATTTGTTACCCGCACCCACCGTTTCGTTAAACACTACCCGTTCGATGCGAAGGGTGGGACGGCGGGCGGTATCTCCCAAAACCAGGGGGTATATCCGGGCGGGCAACCACCGCGAGGGGCGCTCGGCATAATCCGGTCCTTTGGTATATACGCCGTCCGAGAGGAGGAGCACGACCGTGGGACGTTCGCGGGTTGCCGATTGCCGGGCCGCTTCCAGGGCGGCATGGATGTCCGTCAGGGGGCCGGGGGAGGGCCAGGGATGGGAGCGAACCGAATCCGCAAAGTAAAGGGCGGAAAATTCGAATCGATCGGCCAAGGATTTATCGGCCCTAAGTTCGCGGACCATACTGTCGCGCACCTGCGCATACGGTTCCACCGACAGGCTTTGATCCACCAGAAGCACCAGCCGGCTTTTGACGGTGCGCGTGCGTATGCGTTCTTGCAAGGGATTCCACAAAAACAGAAACACAAAAAAAAGTCCGGCGGTTCGAAGCAAGAAGAGGACGGGTTGCCGCCGCGGCGGATACATCCAAGCCGCCAATAAGGCGGCCGCCGCCAAAAGAAGGACCGCCGTTACCGGGAAAGGGATGCCCATGCCGCCGGCTTACATGACCATTCCGCCGTCCACCACCAATACCTGTCCGGTGATGTAGGCGCTCCAGTCGGATGCCAAGAACAGACATGCGTGGGCTACGTCTTCGGGTGTGCCCGTGCGCCGGAGGGGAATTTGTTTCTTCCATTCCTCCAGCACTTTTTCGTCCAACCGGGCGGTCATCTCCGTTTCGATGAATCCGGGAGCCACCACATTGCAACGGATGTTGCGGCTTCCGAGCTCCTGGGCCACCGATTTGGAAAACCCGATAATACCCGCTTTCGAAGCCGCATAATTGGCTTGGCCCGCATTACCGCGGATGCCCACCACACTTCCGATATTAATGATAGAGCCGGCCCGTTGTTTCATCATGGGACGCACCACCGCCTTGGTCATGTTGAATACCGATTTCAGGTTAACGCGAATTACTTCGTCAAAATCCTCTTCGCTCATGCGCAACAGCAAATTGTCGCGGGTGATACCGGCATTGTTTACCAAAATATCCACTTTTCCGAATTCTTTCAATACGGCTTCCGTCAGTTGTTGCGCTTGCTCGTAATCCGAGGCGTCGGAGCGGTAGGCTTTGGCTTTGACTCCCAAAGCTTGAAGTTCGTGTTCGAGTTCCAAGGCCGCCTTTTGGGAGGAGCGATAAGTAAAGGCCACGTCGGCTCCGTGTTCGGCCAGTTTGCGGGCGATGCCTTTGCCGATTCCGCGGGAGGCACCCGTCACGATGGCGGTTTTTCCTTCGAGCAATTTCATAACCTCTTCTTTGGGTCAAAGATAATATCTTTTGACCACACCCCCTTGCTCGGAGATGTGCCGAAGAAAATATTCCTTTCTAAAATCTTACTTGCCTTTTTGTTCCCCGTTTTCTTTTTGGTCGCCGAGAAGTTTTTGTTTCATCACTTCCACCGCGGCTTTATTTTGTTTGGCCGATTGGAATTGGGGGTGGATTTCGACGGCTTTACCGAAATACCGGGCGGCCAGGTCCAAATTGTGCAAATCGTAGGCTACCAAGCCCAACAGATTGTAATAGGCGGCTTCGAGAGGTACCACTTCCGGTTGTTGGCCTACGCCGGGAACCGCCACTTTGCGGTCGGGGAATTTTTTGTCTTTGAGTTTCATCAGCGTGTTGTAGGCCTCTTCCACCCGTTTGAGCTTGTATTGGTCCCAGGCCAGAATGTATCCGAGCTCCACGTTGTCGGGTTGGGCGGCAAATACTTTTTCGTATAATTCCACCGCTTTTTTGAGGTCACCCAAGGCTTCGTAGGCGATGGCTTGTTTGAGCAGCAAATCTTGATCGCCGGGGCGTTTGGCCAATAATTGATCCGACACGCGCAAGAAAGAGATCATTTCTCCCTTGCCGAAATAAAAGGCTGCCAACGTATCCAGGTAGGGCGAATTTTCGCCTTCCACCGCAATGATTCGATAGAGGGCGTCGCGATAAGCTTCGCCGTCGGCATAGCGGCGGGCATTTTCCAACACCTTTTTTTGAATGTCCGTATATTTTTGAACCGTAAGTTTTTGGGCGTATCCTCCGTAGAAGATCAAGGCAATCAAAGCTGTAAGAAGTTTGGTTTTCATGCGCTTTTGTTTTTTTTCGGAGCAAAAGTATGAAATATTCTTTAACCTTTTTTTAAAACAGGGTTATCCCCGGTTTTCGCAAGAAGCATTAATTTTGTTACAAAAAAATGTTACCCTTCC
This sequence comes from Chlorobiota bacterium, assembly GCA_013153605.1. GTDB lineage: Bacteria > Bacteroidota > Bacteroidia > Flavobacteriales > Flavobacteriaceae > JAADED01. Next base: position 14,098 of record JAADED010000083.1, read on the forward strand.
CCGTTCCCAAGCTCAAGCACGATCCGTCTTCGATGTTTTTTTTAATTGCCGGCCCCTGTGCCGTGGAAGGGGAGGATATGGCCATGCGTATCGCCGAGGAGGTGGTTCGAATCACCGACCGGCTGAAAATTCCTTATATATTCAAAGGTAGTTACCGGAAAGCCAATCGCACGCGGATCGACAGTTTCACGGGCATAGGCGACGAAAAAGCGTTGAAAATTTTGCGTAAGGTGGGCGAAACTTTCGACATTCCCGTGCTGACCGACATCCATACTCCGCCCGAAGCCGAAATGGCCGCGGCTTATGTGGACATATTGCAAATTCCCGCTTTTTTGGTCCGTCAAACCGAGTTGCTCCTTGCGGCGGGCCGAACAGGCAAGCCCGTTAATTTGAAAAAAGCCCAATTTATGAGTCCTTGGAGTATGCGGTTTGCGGTGGACAAAGTGCGGCATACGGGCAACGACCAAGTCATGCTCACCGAGCGGGGCACCATGTTCGGCTACTCGGATTTGGTGGTGGATTTTCGCTCCTTTCCCGTAATGCGCGAATACGGGCCCGTGGTGTTGGACATTACCCATTCGCTCCAACAACCCAATCAGACAACGGGCGTCACCGGCGGGCGTCCGGCCCTGATCGAAACCATTGCCCGGGCGGGCACAGCCGTGGGATTGGACGGTATTTTTCTCGAAACCCACTACGACCCCGCCTCGGCCAAGTCGGATGCGGCCAATATGTTGCCGTTGGACCGGTTGGAAAGTTTGCTGAAAAAACTCATTCCCCTTCATCATGCGGCGCAAATGGGTTAAACCGGCTTTGTGGTTGACCTTGGGAGGTACGGCGAGCATGGTTTTGCTGGCCGCCGTCTTATTGTACACCCCTTTTGTGATCCGGGAAGTAAAAAATCCGGTGGCCGGATTGTTCAACGACACCCTGTTGCGCACCGTCCCTCCCGATTTCGCCTCCTACCGTTTGCGGGGCGAGACTTTTACTTTTCGCACCCGCGACTCGTTGGTCATGTCGGCTTATCGGGTCCCCGCGGAGGGAAGAGTCAAGGGTACGGTGATCGCCCTTCACGGATATCGTTCCAACAAAAACAAATACTTGCCGGTGATCAAATATTTTACCGAGGCCGGTTACGATTTTGTTGCACCCGATTTGCGGGGGCACAACATGAGTGAGGGACAATTTACGGGTTTTTCATATCGGGAAAAAAACGATATCGAGGATTTGTTGGCGTATTTGAAAAAGAAAGGCTGGTTGCGCGGCAAATTGGTTTTGTACGGCCATTCCATCGGGGCGGCCACCGCCGTGGAGGTGGCCGCCCGCCACGGCGCCGATGCATTGGTTACGGAGAGTTTATTTACTTCGTTTGACGAAATTCTTCCCCATTACCTTACTTATTACACCGGCGTTCCCGCCGACAGCCTTCCCGAAGAAGCAGAAAAATTTTTTTACCGTCAAATGGAAATTCCCCCCGACAGCATACGTCCCATCGACCGGATCGGCCGGGTGAATTGTCCGGTGCTGTTGGTTCACGGAACGGAGGATAAAAAAGTACCCCCTTCGCATGCCCGCCGCTTAAAAGATACTTTGGGAGACAGAGGACGATTGATGCTCATCCCGGGAGCCACGCACAACACTTTATGGGAAAAAGGGGGCGAAGTTTATTTCCGTCGGCTTATCCGATTTTTGGATTCGGCTTCGGCCTATTAATCCAACGCTTCAAAACGGCTGTGGTTGGACTTGTATTCGGGTACGATTTCTTTAATGACTTTAATGCTTCCGTTCATGTCGAACCGGTCGAAGACTTCTTGAAGGCGCGCCAGTTTTTCTTCCAATCGCTTGCAATCCAAGGGAGAGAGCTTGGAAATGAATAATTTTTCGTGCACGCGGTTTTCCACCATCTCTTTGGCGGTGAGGATTTCTTCCGAAATTTTTTCGCCCGGTCGCAAACCCGTGAATTCGATGCGAATGTCTTCGGGGTAGCGTTTCCCCGACAGGCGAATCATTTTAACCGCCAAATCCACGATTTTGACCGGCTTGCCCATGTCGAACACGTAAATTTGCCCTCCCCGCCCGATTTGTGCGGCTTTCAATACCAGATGGGCCGCTTCGGGAATGGTCATGAAAAACCGGTTGATATCGGGATGGGTTACCGTGACGGGCCCGCCTTCTCGGATTTGTTTTTTGAATAGGTGAATAACCGAGCCGTTGGAGCCCAATACGTTGCCGAAGCGGGTGACGATATACTGGGTGCGCGGATATTTTTCCTGCATGCACCGGGCCATGAGTTCGGCCACACGTTTGGTGGCGCCCATCACGTTGGTAGGGTTGACGGCTTTGTCCGTGGAAATTTGGATGAATTTTTCCACTCCGTATTGCCCGGCGCGTTCCATCAGATGCTTGGTAGCCAAAATATTGACGGCAATTCCGTAATAAGGTTGCAATTCCAATACCGGCACGTGTTTGTAGGCCGCCGCGTGAAAGATGATATTGGGCGTATGTTCTTCGAAGAGGCGGTCCACATGCTCGAAATCGAAAATATCGGCCAAGACGGGGACGAATTGGTCTTTCCCGTTCCGCCGTAATTCCAGTTCCAATTCGTACAGCGGCGTTTCGGCTTGGTCGATCAGGTAAACCTTGGCGGGGTTGTAATGAAGGATTTGCCGCGAAAGTTCGCTCCCGATGGAACCTGCTGCGCCGGTCACCCATACCGTTTTGCCTTCCAAACTTTGGAAAATGCCTTCATCGTCCCTCGGGATGGGCGGACGTTCGAGCAAGGCTTCCAAGTCGAATTCCCGTATGTCTTCGTAACGCAGGATGTTGTTCATCCACCGATTGGGCGGGGGGACGGTATGAACGCGAATGCCCGGATAAGCAAAGCGATTGGATATTTCCAAGACATTCAGCGGGTTTTGGGCGGGTTCGGCGATGATTACCCGGTCGATGAGGCGGTCGCGCAGGAATTGTTCATCCACACGTTCCACCGGGATAATGGGAATGCCGCGAAGGTATTTGGCCTTTTGAGGTTCTTTGGATACGAAACCTTTGATATTGAATTTATAGTCGGGATTGTTTTGCAATAACTCCGCCACCTGAATGGCTTCCATCCCCGTGCCGTAAATCAGGACGTTGAGGGGTTTGCGGTTGGAACGCACGATTTTGTAATACATGGCTTTGTATAACAACCGGGCTCCCGCCAGAAAGGCCAGTTCGAATACGGTGGAAAGAAAAATAATGGAATAAGGATAATTCCACGTGCGCGGGAGGTAGCCCTTTCGTGCCATCACCGTGACACCCCACAACACCACGGCGGTGAAGAAGCAGGCGCGGAATATTTTGTCCACGTCTTTCCATCCCGTATGGCGGATGACTCCCACATAGGGTTTAAAGATCCAAAAAAATACGGCATTGACTCCCAAAAACAGGAGCCATTGGTACCAGGCGGCGTCCGAAATAAATTTAAACGAAAAGTTAAAGCGGACAAAATAGGCGAACCAAAAGGCGACGGTGGCCAACATCAAATCGATAAGGAATACCAGCCATCGGGGCGACGATTTGATCAAAAAGGTTTTGAGCCGGTCCCCTATTTGGTGCGAAATCCAATGTTTAGCGGGGTGAAGAAATTTGTTTTTCAGGTGTTTCAATTAACCGGTCTTTTTGGAAAAAAATGTAAAACAAAATTAAACCAAATAAAGTAAAGAATAAAATCGCCATTTGTTTATCCAAAGACCATGCCCAAGCACGTTGGCGGATCAGCCAAAAATTGATCAGGCCTTGCACCAACGCGTATGCCATGGATACCCGCATGTGGGGCCACCGGTAGCGGTCCACCAGTTTTTGATACACATGCCAGCGGTGGGCTTCAAAGATGTTTTGTTTTTTTAACAAACGGAAGATGATGGTCATGGCGCTGTCCACCCCGTAAACGGCTACTGTGAGGATGAGAACGGGTGCTTCGAGGTGTACCAAAAAGCGCATGATGATCCACAGAAGAAGGGCGGCCAGGCTCATGCTTCCCACGTCTCCGGCGAAAATAAGGGCGCGGCGGCGGAAATTAAACCAACCGAAAATCATCAGAGCAATTACCGCATAGGAGAATAACGAATCGGGAATTAAAGAAAATTCGCGGTTCAATCGGATGTAGGTGCCCAGAAGAACCAAAGTATATAGCCCCGTGATTCCGTTGATACCGTCCATAAAGTTGTATGCATTCACGAATCCCAAAGCCACCACAAAACCCGCCGCTTTGATCCAAGCGGGAAAGGGGGCTTCCCACCATCCCGCCGAATATAAGATCAAGGTAATGGCAAGGGCTTGAATGAGGAACCGTATGCGAGGTGAAAGATTTTTCCGGTCGTCGATAAATCCGGTGAGCGCCAAAAGAAAGAATCCGAAAGCGAAGGACAAGCCTCGAATATCGGCAAACGCTTGCAGTTCACGAACGAGAGCCAGCATTACGGCTGCGGCAAAAATGATACCTCCTCCTCTTAATACGGGCCTGTCGTGGGAGCTTCGGGCCGAGGGGATGTCATAAATACCCTTCCGTTCCGCATACCTGCGATACCACTGAAGCAACGCCCATAATCCCGCCCCGATTAATATCCATTCCGCCGCTTTTATTTCCATAGATCAGCTTTCATTTTCGTCTGTATGTTCATCGTAATAAAGCATGAGCAAAGCGAATCCGTACAAAGCCGCCGGCGCCACCAGCCGCATGGAGGAATGGGAAATGGTGAGAAACCAAAAAGCGAAATACGGATAAAAAAACAGGTTGTTTTTGCGCCAAGCTCCGGTGGCAAAAGGGGCCAAAAGCAAAATGATGAGGGCGATCAGTCCGAATACGCCGTGTTCGCTTAACAACCGGGAAATTTCATTGTGGGTGGCACCTTCAAATCCCATTATTTTTAATCTTCCTATTTTAGCTCTTCCCACACCAATACCTGTAAAGGGGTATTCCGCAAAAATTTGTAATTCTGTCATAAATATTTTGCTCCGTCCCGAGGTTACGTCTTCTTTCTTTTCCCCTATTGTATTTTTTCCGGTGAATCTATTTAAAATCATTCCTTCCGTAATATCAATTACCAAATTAAAAGAAAAGACGATTATTATAGCGGCAAGAGCAATACCCGCCAGGCTTTTGGTCTTCATAAACGAAAAATCGGATCGCCAACTGGCGTAAATAAAAATCAGAATCATTAGGATTCCGGTGATGGTACCGCCCCTCGAAAAGGTCAGGAAAGCGCGGTAAGTAATAAGGGTGAGAAAAAAGAGATAAAGTGTTTTATATAAAATATTTTTTTCCGTCAACATTAACACGAACGAGGCAAACATGCCCAATCCCAAGATGGTGGCCAC
>JAADED010000043.1 GCA_013153605.1 Chlorobiota bacterium
TCGGTACGGCCTCCCGTGCGGAGGCCTTTTTTATTTTTGCTTTTTTTAACCCCGCCATAGCGTCAAATTCCGTATATTGGTCCAAAATCGAGGGAATGAAACAATTCTTCCGCTTTTTGATATGGACCGCTTTTGCGGTACTGACCGCTCAATGCCATTCCACCCGGCCTGTTGCATCGGAGAAGGGCACCTCCACCTCGACACCCGCCCGGCAATCCGCGACTAAAAAATACTTGGCCCGTACCATCGCCTTCTATAACCTGGAAAACCTGTTCGACACCATCGACGATCCGAAAACCTTCGACGATGATTTTACGCCGAACGGCAAATTGGTGTGGACATCGGACCGCTATTGGAAAAAAATTCACCACCTCTCTCGCGTAATTTCCGAAATCGGACGCAAAGAAACAGGTATGCCGCCGGTGGTGGTGGGCGTGGCCGAAGTCGAAAATAAAAACGTCCTCTACGACTTGATCAATGACGAACCGCTCAAGAAATATCCCTACAGCATTGTCCATTTCGACTCCCCCGACCGGCGCGGAATCGATGTGGGCCTCCTGTTCCGGCGGGATATTTTCAAAGTAACCGATTTCGAGCGTTATCCTCTGGTGCTTTATCAGGACGGTAAACGGATTTATACCCGCGATGTGTTGCGGGTGAGCGGATTTTTGGACGGCGAAAAATTCCACTTTCTCGTGGTACATTGGCCTTCCCGCCGGGGAGGAGAAGCCCGAAGCCGCCCCTTGCGCATGAAAGCGGCCGAATTGGACAAACGAATTATCGACTCCCTCCGCCAGGCCGAACCTTTCAGCAAAATCGTCATGATGGGCGATTTGAACGACGACCCCGTGAGCCCCAGCGTCAAAACCGTGTTGGGAGCCAAAGGCAAAAAAAGCGAAGTAACGGAAGGAGGCCTTTATGCCGCCATGGAGCATTTTTACCGGGCCGGGATCGGGACCTTGGCTTATCGCGACAGCTGGAATTTGTTCGATCAAATTTTCGTATCCTACAATCTTATCGAAGGCACCACGGGTCGCGAAAAAGATTACTCGAGTTTCAAGTTGTGGAAAAGCGGAATATTCAACCGCCCCTATCTGGCCAATTCCAGCGGGGCTTTTAAGGGCTATCCCTTTCGAACGTATGCGGGAGGTCGATATTTAGGCGGATACAGCGACCACTTTCCGGTGTATATTATTATAATTCGTGAAATGTAGGCCTAGTCTTTCAAGTTTTTTCGTACAAACTTTAAGATTTTATTCTCTTCCTTGGCGGACACCTCCTCCAATTGGCGAGCTATGCGCTTGGCCAATATTTTTCCCAATTCCACTCCCGGTTGATCGAAAGGATTGATACCCCAAAAAACACTTTCGGTAAACACCTTATGCTCGGCCAAGGCAAGCAAATATCCCAGATGATAGGCATCGAGCCGGTCGAACAATAAGGTTACGGACGGGCGGTTGCCGGGGAAGTAATCAAAAGCACCCGTTTGCGGCTTGCCGTAAGCCAATGCTTCTCTTTGGGCCAGGAGATTGGCAATAAGAAGTTTGTCGTGATGGGGGTAAGGATGATCATCCTTGACCGTTCCCAGGAAATATACCGGCACCACTTCGGGAGCTTGATGGAGAAATTGGAAAAACGAATGTTGGGCATTGGTGCCGGGGCCGCCCCATATCACCGATCCTACCGGGTAGTCGGCCAAAGTTCCGTCCAAGCGCACCGACTTGCCCAAGCTTTCCATAAAAAGTTGTTGGAAATGATCTTTGATCAACGCCAACCGTTGGCGATAAGGTACATAGGCTTCGGTTGAAGCTCCGCCGAAATGGCGGTAAAGCAAATGGACCATGGCCCATACCACGGCGATGTTGAAAGCCGATGGGGTATAATAAAATTCTTTGTCGGCCTCGCGGGCTCCTTCCAATAATCGATCGAAGGTTTCAAACCCCAAAGCCAAAGGAATACTTATCCCCGCCACCGACCACAGCGAAAAACGTCCGCCCGTCCATTCCGAAAGCGGCAAAACATGGGAAGCGGGGATGCCGGCTTCGGCTATACGCCCGGGTGCGGCGGTCACGGCCACCACATGACGTTCCAGGCCCGAATGTCCTAATTTATTTTTTAAAAATTCTATCGTAGTGTGCGCATTGGTGAGAGTTTCAAGGGTGCCGAATGATTTGGACACCACTACGAAAAGCGTGGTCTCGGGATCGATTGCGCTCAGGACATCAGCCGTATGCCGCCCGTCCACGTTGGAGAGAAAAGTGACGGGAAAAGAATTCTCGTTTTCCAGGGCCCTGATCACCGCTTCGGGTCCCAAATGGGAACCGCCGATTCCGATATTGACAATCCGGCGAAGAGGCTTGCCCGTGGCGCCCTTCCATTCCCCCGAGCGGAACCGGTCGCTTAATCTTTTTACCTGATCCCGCATCCGGATTACATATTCGACTACTTCGGAAGGGAGGGGAACGAGATAATCCGACGGATCCATCCGCCAGGCGGTATGAAGGGCCGGACGGTTTTCGGTGACGTTTACCGGCTCACCCACAAACATGGCATGACGGCGGCGATCGAAATCCAGCTCTTCCAAAGCTTCGGCAAAATATCCGGCCAAAGCGCCCGTAAGATGGGTGGTGCTAAAGTCGAATAAAAAGCGGTCGCTTACCAAAGTCCGATCCTCTTCTTTCCATTCGCGCAAATGCCGTGAAAGCGCCTTCCGGGCTTCGGCCTCTAAGAGGGGAAATATGGAGGTTTGCGTAAAATCAAGCGGACGGTGATTCATAAGCCAAAGAATCCAATTGTTGTTTCAAGGGTTTGATAAATTGCAAATAACGCTCCAGTTGAGTGGAATCCAAAGACTTGGCTTCGGGCAATTTTTCTTTGAACGGATCCACTTGTTTGCCGTTCTTCCAAAAACGATAGCAAACATGAGGACCCGTGGTATATCCCGTCATTCCCACGTAACCGATCACTTGACCTTGCTTGACCCGAACTCCCGGACGGATGCCTTTGGCAAAATTGCGCATATGCAAATATTGGGTGGAATAAGTGGAATTATGCCGGATTTTCACATAATTTCCGTTTCCGCGCGTATAGCCCGCCACTTCCACCACCCCGTCGGCGGTAGCCATGATGGGTGTTCCCACCGGCGCGGCAAAATCGGTTCCGTAATGGGGTTTGACCCGTCCGTAAATTTTAACGTATCGACGCAAATTGTACCGCGAGCTGATCCGACCGAATTTAATGGGTGATTTCAAAAATTGCTTGCGCAAAGTTCGTCCCCGTTCGTCAAAATAATCGGACAAATGTCTGATTGTGTCGTATTCGTATTTAAAGGCATAAATGGTATCCCCGTAATGATAAAATACCGCCGCCCGGATGTCGCCCACTCCCAGGTAAGTGGAATCCACGTAGCGGTCTTCATAAAGGGCTTTAAAGCCATCGCCCGGACGTAAGTGAAAGAAATCCACCGTCCAAGCATAAATCTCGGAAAGTTTGAGGGCCAATTTGGGACTCAAACCTTGGGTTTGCAAATCCTGAAACAGCGAATGCCGGATCGGCACCGCCACGGCTCGATCTTCCGTCCGAATGGGTTTGGCCACTTCTTCATATAATTTGTTCCCGCCCGATTTTAGATAAATCACCCGGTAATCCGCCGGCGAGAGGCGGTACACAAAAGCTTCGGGAAGCGTATCTCCCTTGGGATAAATCAAATAATAAGGTTTTCCGGCTTTTAACATGCGTGGATCGAACAACGAGTCCAAATCCGCAATCAAGCGATACGTTTGCGAAGGCGAATAACCGTGAGCCGCCAAAATACCGCCGAAAGTTTGACCGGGACGAACCGTATCTTCTTCCACCCGATAGCGGTCCAACGAAAAATGGAGAAACCGCGGCGCTTCTTTCACTACTGCCGTTTCCGAATGAGAAATAAGAGGTTGAGGGGAAGTCTTCTCGGGACTATGATGACAAGCGGAAAAAAATAAAAACCCCGCCGAAACCAATCGTACATATCGACCCAAAAATTCCCTCATGTTTTTTTGAGTAAAAATAAAAAAAGCAGCCGTATTTCAGGCTGCTTCGGAAGGTAGACCCACCAGGATTCGAACCTGGACAGACAGAACCAAAATCTGTAGTGCTACCGTTACACCATGGGTCTGTCAAAAAGCGATGCAAATATAATAACTTTTCGGAGAATATGCAAGCTTTTTTTGTCTAGGCTTGGAAAAATTCAATCGATAAGATATACCAACCAAATAAATCCCCTACACATTTTTTTATCAAGTTAAAAACGAGAAAACCAATCCTCATCACTTTTTAAAAGAGTGCTCTTTTTCCGAATAAGAAGGCATATATCATTCTCACACAAAATCCCCTCCCCTTTCTTACCATTCCGGCTTTTCCTCCCATTCGAGGATGCCCTTTTGGAGAATGTCGCGGAGGATATCGGAAATATAGGTTTCAAAAGCGTTCCAATAGGAGTCGTCCCGAAGGGGAAGGGTGAGATATTTGTTGCTTGCCTGTTTGTCCACTCCGTAAATCAAAGCGCGGATATTTTCGGGAAGGCGGTCGGGGAATTTCCGG
>JAADED010000063.1 GCA_013153605.1 Chlorobiota bacterium
AATAGCATCACAACCGATAAGAAGGCATATAACCATTTTAACGTTTTCATAGTTTTAAGTTTTTTAGTGAGGTTTGTTAATCTTTTACCACCATTTTACTTACATTTTCACCGTTTACCACCACCCGGATAATCCGGATGTCGCCAGTATTGCCCGATTGGCTGATGTCCAATTCTCCGTTGATCACCGGGGCGTCCTGGATTTTTACGCCGTATTGGTCGTAAATTTCCTTCACGGGCATGGTGCTAATTACTTGATAGCCATTACAACGATCGATGACAGCGTACTTATCCGGCCCGGTTTTTTTAAGAATATAATATTTGTCCGGGTCGGGACCGAATGTGTGGATGAACGAATCTCGGGCATTGGCAAGGGGAAGGATATTTCTAACCCCTTTCCCGAGTTCTCGATGCAATCGGGTTGACTTCATAGTGATAAAATTTTTCAATTCAAATTTACACCCTCCATCCCCGAAAGGATATCACGTATGTAACAATTTATATCACGTATGTAACATTTTTGAGGTATGTGCAACCGGACGGTTTTCTTCTTGTCGTTGAGAATCAACATCATCCATTTAAATGCCCTGAAAAAGGGTAAAGAAACCCGCGGAAATTTTCGGCGATTTTATCGTGGAAAAAGTTTTTTTGTAATTCTTTTGGGTGGATGTAGTTGGGAGTTTTGGTTTTACATGTTTTATAAAGGTTGGGGGTCATTGGTTGTTTACTTTCCGGCTTTTAGCCGTTAGCTTTTTCCGCCTTCGGCGGAATTCGGCGGAATTGGGTTTTCAAAATCTTCGTCTTCCGCTAATCCGTGTGTTCATGCCGTCATGAAGGGCGCATGGAAAAAACCGAGGAGCGTCCCTTGCCTGTTCCTAGGATAAAAATTTTTCTGTTTAGGGCTCAGGAAAAATCCCGGAAGGTTTCGAAAACCTTTCGGGAGATTGAAAGGGATAAAAGTTAGTTAGAATATGATTAGAAAATGCCTGATGAAAACCTGGAAGGTTTTGGAAACCTTCCAGGTTTAGGCATGGGAAAAAATTACGGTGAATTTTAAGAGTTGAAATAAGTCAAAGTGAAGGCAAACGTAAAAGCGCGCCAAAGGCGCGAGACCGCGCCGCTTTTCTTGTTTCGTTTTTTTCAAATATCGTTCCCATGAACTTTAACCTTCACTACTTCAACCCTATAGCCATTAACCTGTATCCGTTGTTTTTTTCCTCCTTCGGCGGATTTCGACTAAATTAAGAGGATGCAAGCTTAATTTAAATAAAGGTAAAAAGTCTTCATAATCGCCGAATATACGACTGGCGGTACCTCAAGGATTAAACCTCTATAAAAATGAATAAATCCTCTCACGCTCGGGGAAGCACTTCCGTTTTCCATCCTTGTTTTCGGATATGTTCCAATAAGGGAGGTAAAATTCGTGTGAGCGAAGACCGGGCTTTTTCGCTGTCATGAAAAACCACGATATCGCCGGGACGGAGGTGTTTTGTCAGAATGCGAAGGGACGTTTCGGGGTCGATTCGGGGGTTAAAGTCCATGCTCAACCTGGTCCATAGGACGGTGCGTATGCCGCGGCGGTCCAATAGGCGGATCAGCGAAGGTGGAATGCGGCCGTGGGGTGGGCGAAACAAGCGGCTTCCCGGCAAGCGGTGTTTTTCCATCCATGCTTGCATGCGGGCTATTTCTTCCAAATACTTTTCGCGCCCCACACGTCCCGGCGTGACATGGTGCCAGGTGTGGTTTCCCGTGAGGTGGCCTTCGCGTATTAATCGGAAAACCGTTTCGGGATGCCGGGCGGCTTTGTCGCCGATCAGAAAAAAGGTGGCTTTGGCACCGTAGGCATCCAATATCTCCAATACGCGATCGGTAATGCGGGGAGTGGGGCCGTCGTCAAAGGTGAGAAATACCGCATTTGAAGAAGGCACCCGAATAAGAGCGGGGCGGAAGAGAGGTTCCAAAAGCCGGGGAAAACGATAAGGGGTCAACCTCATGACGAACGGTCGATTTTATAGACGGCCATGCTGTCTTTGAGCGTTTTTTGGACCGTCTCGTAAGGGCCGGTGATGATTTCGTCTCCGGGTTTCACTCCTTTCCGAATTTCGATATGCGTTTCGTCTTGGATGCCCGTTTCCACAAATCTTCGGAGGGCCCGCCCGTCGCGGAAGAGAAATACCGCTTCGCGGGAGGTACCGGCGGAATCTTCCCGCAAGGTGACGGCTCCTACCGGCACGGCTGGCACGTTTTCTTTTTGGTCGGTAAGAATGCGCACGTGGGCCGTCATGCCCGGGCGGAATACCGGTCCAGGGTGTTCTTTTTTTAAGTCGGCATAAGATTCGGGAAGGAGGCTCACTTTTACCGTATAATTGACCGCCTGGTCGGGCGAGAGGGTTTTGACATCGGCCGAATGTCCGATTTCGCGGACCACTCCCCGGAAGATACGTCCCGGATAGGCATCCACTTCCACCTCGGCGCTGTCGCCTCGATGCACTTTTACAATGTCGTTTTCATTGACTTCGGCCACCACTTCCATGCGTTCCAGGGCTGCAATGCGCATGATTTCGGTACCCGCCATTTGTTTGGTCCCCACCACGCGTTCGCCCTTTTCCACACCCAGGCGAGTGACGGTGCCCCCGAGGGGGGCATAGATTTCGGTGCGTTTCAGATTATCTCGTGCTTCTTTCACTCCCGCGCGGGCGCTCTCCACCTGATAGGATGCCGACCGGAAATCGGCCAGGGCGGCTTCATATTCGGCTTTGGAGCGGTCCAGGTCGGCGCGGGCGATTATGCCTTTGTCAAACAATGTGCGGTTACGCTTATATTCGGCTTCGGCCAGCCGGAGGCGGGCTCTTTGGCGTTCGAGCGATGCCCGGGCCAAGGCCAGCGCGGCGGAAGCCCGCTCGTATGCCGACCGGTACAAATCGGGATTGATGCGGACGATGAGTTGGCCCTTTTGCACCCGTTGCCCCTCTTTCACGGGCAATTCCACAATCTCTCCCGAAACTTCCGATGAAATTTTCACCTCCTTTTCGGGTCGAACGGTGCCGGGAGCTTCCACCGTTTCGGTGAGAGTGCGGGTGGTTATTTTTTCCGTTTCCACCCCTATGCCGCGGGCCCGTTTGGCGCCTTGACCTTTAAGGGTCCACCACGTGAGCCCCGCCAGCACAATGATGCCCCCGATCAAAATATATTTTAATTTTTTATCCATTTCACCCGAGCTTTACTCCACAAAGTTAAAAGAAAATCCTTGCCTTTCGGACTATAAAAGAAGAATATGGGTCAAGAAACCGGGAAGTCGATGGCGGGAACAACCGAAAATTTTTGGGGTACGGGAAGAAGCGGAAGAAATTTCCTACTCCCTTCCATTTTTCTTGACGAAATTTTCATTTGCTTAAAATAAAGTTCTTTTCCCGTTGGTACATTCGGCCAAAATGGCCCGGCAAATTCGATTTATGACCCGTTTCCTCCCGCACTCTCCGCCTTTGCAAGCCGAATTTTTGTCCCGCCCGATTTAAGGTTCTTAGGGCCGCCTTGAGCATTAAAGGACAAAATATAATGATGGGACTTTATTACCTTAAGTTTATTAAGATGAAGGTCGGGAAATTTTTTCCGTTTTTAGCTTTTTTATTATCGGCGATCATACATATAGGGGCCATTTTGGATCACGACGGAGTTCTCGGTATAGCGGCCGGCGGATCTAATCGACTTCATTTTTTTATTGAATCGGGGAGGCAATTTTATCACCTAAGAACCGGCCGATGCGGACGGCGACGGCATGGCCCCTCTCTTATATGAACTGACCATGAAAACGGAGCGATTTAGAACCGGCGAATTTTTATTTAAATCGTTCTCATACTAGCGAAAGGCGCGCCATGGAGGTGAGGAGAAGTCGATGGACTTTCCTAATCCGAAGGAAGCAAGATTTTACCTGAAGACCAAAGGAAAGGAAATTCGAGCGGTAAATATTTTTGACTTGGCGGGTAGAAGGGACCTTTCAAATTTGGTTCTTTATCAGGGCTGTTCATTCTACAAATAAATTCCGGCTTTAAGTGAATCCGCATTTATGCGGACCGAGGTATTTGCTTACAATAAATCATCGTCCAATAAAAGAAAGCCCTCCCCCTTGTGCTTGAAAAATATTTTAAAGGGAAAGGACTTTCCGGGCATGGCATCCTGAGCGGCCTTATTCGCCCGCCGCGGCATCCAACATCCACAGGAATTTTTCGTCGGCTTCGATGTATTCGCTCATAAGCGAAACGGTCCCTTCGTCTTCGGCTTCCGAAGCCGCTTTGAGGATTTCCCGTTGGCTTTCCAGCAATTCCGACACCTCGGCGCGAACCTGTTTTAGAGCTTCGTCGCCATCGGTGATTTGAGGCGCTTCCCGCAAGGAGGCTTCTCGGAGGTAATCTTCCAACGTGTGAAGGGGTGTGTGTTTGAGGGCCA
>JAADED010000057.1 GCA_013153605.1 Chlorobiota bacterium
GAAAAAGTCCGCCAATTGCTCGAAGACAATCCCGAACTCATGGAAGAATTGGAAGCCAAAATCTACGAGGCGCTGAAAGAGAGGAAGGAGTGAAATCCCTTAACGAGGATTTCTCCTTCCTTCTTGACTTTTTCAGAGATTTGGTATTATATTTGTAACCACAAATGAGGATTTTTGACAAGAAAGAGTGTCAAAAATTTTGGAATAGCGGCAAAAAGCCGTTGTGGAAAAAACCAAAAATTCCGGAGGCTCTTTCATGTGAAAAACTAATAATATGGATAGAATGCTTGGCCTATTTTCCCTCAAAGGAAATACCTTTGGATTTAATTGAAAAAATTTTATTCTTAATGGCCGGTGAAAGAAAGAAATATGGAAGGGGCACAAAAATCCATTATTATCACCCCTCTTTAATAAATGAAAAATTTTTTACCGAAGGATACTTTCAAGTGCATAGGATCCATGGGAGTAAAATTGAAAAAATACGGACGCGGGATTATAAACCTTATATTTTACCCGCACTACGAATAATCTGGAAAAAAAGATGTGAAGAAACAGAAATCAAATGAAAAAATGAAAGACATGCTTAAGGATCAAGAATATACTATTATCATCGAGCCTCAAAGGGAAGGCAATGAAAAATGGTATGTGGCTTATGCAAAAGAATTGGGAAAATATTCCTGCTACGGCTTAGGGGATACACCCGAAGAAGCCATTGCCGACTTTGAACAGGCTAAAAAAGATTTTCTTCAACTATTAAAAAAAGAAGATAAACCTATACCATCCCCACGTTCATCCCATTCTTACAGCGGAATTTTTACCGTTCGCACTTCCAAAACATTACACTCGATCCTGGCCGAACAAGCCGAAGAGGAAGGAATTTCGCTTAACGCTTTAGTCAATCAATTTTTAAGTTTCGGAGCGGGAATGAAATCTTTCGATTCAAAAACCGCAAATAAACTCGATTCCTTGGAAAACACCATCCAATCACTTTACCATTCCATTAAATATATGGATCCCGAAAGTATTTTTAATTCTATTAAAGCTCTCGACACTCAAAATAAAAACGCTTCTTTTTTCCTAATAAATAATAACGAAGAGCTTGAAGTGGCATGAGAAAACCCAAACTTTCACCGGAAACATACAAACAAATTATCGATAACCTTAAGTTATCAACCATTCGTCTAACAAAAGTTCAAGGGCAATTATATGAAGAAAATGTTTTGCCCAATGCCACTTTGGATGCTCAATTAAAAGAAAGAGTAGGTTACGAACAAAAAGAACATCATTTAAAAATTAATTATTCTTTTATTTTAAAAATTTATGATCCGAATTCCTCCAAACCGGTAATAGAAATTAAAGCTACCTATCAGGTAATTTACCAATTAAAAAATCTCGAAATTATTATACCCAAAGAATTCATAGATATATTTAAAGAAATGACGGTCAGCATGATGTTGTGGCCCTACTTTCGACAATTAGCCCATGATTTAATCACCAAAATGAACTTTCCTCCTTTTGTGCTTCCCATGCGCCGAATAATGAAAAAATAATTTCACCACTCCACACCCCCAATAATGGCGCGGACTGTCCAACGTTCCAAGGGTCGCACGTAGGTCACTTGGATTCCCAAGGGGAATTCTACCTTCAGGCCTAAAAAATGCCAATCGCCCAAAAGGCGAAATCCGGCGGATTGCCAAAGGCGGGAAGTATGCCCGATATCCCCTAATAATTGATACCGGAGCCTCTTGAGGTAAAACACCCGCTTCCAACCCCATTCGGGATAAGCAAGGGGAGCGTGATAAGTTACCCCGAGGCCGTAAAACCGGTCGTAGGGTTCGGGAAAACCTCCCCGTACCGGCAAAAGGGGCGAAGAAAAGGGAAAAGCTCCGAACCGCAAGTCACCCCTGAATTCCGCGGCTATATAATCGTTACGCCCGGGCCCGGGAACCTGAATGCTTGCGGAGCCGATCCACCGCTCGGATAAGGATAAAGGTTCTACTTCGTATCCGCCTTGGATTCGAAAAGCTTTCCTGCTACCCACATGCCGGTATGCCCGCTGGCGATCGATCCGGAAGCTCACCCCCATTCCGTAAGGATAATATACCTGCCCGCCGCTCTCCCAGATTCGTGCATATACATCCCCATATACCCGGCGGGACCATATACCCGACGAAAAATTCAAAGGGACGCCGATACGGCCCTCGACCGTACGATACCGCAACCGGCCGGCCGGCAATTGGCCGCCCCCCATCGACAAGGATAAACGGGGGAACCAGCGCTGGTAAGTCACCCGGGTTTCATATCTCCATTCACCCCCGTTGAACATATATCCGATAAATCGCACATCCCATTCGTTCATCACATCCGACATCCATGCCCCTGCGGCTGCACCCCACAAGGTATCGATTACCCCGGCCGCCCAAAACCAGGAGTGCAAATTGAGGTAAGAACGGAGGCGCCGGTATTTTCGAACCGAAAAGTCGCCGGGCCGGACGGCGGTATCTTCTTTAAGAGGATGTCCGTACACCCGGGGGTCGAAACGGGGCTCACTTCGTCCCGATACGGGTGTTCCTTTTGCCGGGGCCGTCATCAGGCGCATCCCTTCGGGTGTAAGGGCCGCATAAATCACCGAGTCTTTGGTTATCGCAAAAGTTTGCGCACCATAGGAGGAGAAGGTATATCGCCAAATACGTTCTTCGCCGTCTCGGGCATATACGTCGGAGCCGTGTAAATCGGACACATAAAAAAGTCGCTCCCTCAGCATGCGGGGGTAATTGATATTTTCTTCTTTGAAATACGGCGAAATCCGCTCCATGGAGTCCGTTCGAGGGTCCCAGCGGTACACGGCCGTACCTTTGCCGGGAATCAATGCCGAAAATACCACTCTTCCCGTACCGGGTTCGAAGGAGGGATGGCGAATGCTTTCAAACCGGGTGAATAATCGGTACACCGTGCGGCGGGGAGGAGAAAGTTCCCATAATTCCAATCCCGGATGCATCAGCGTATCGTACCGCACGACGACCAAATGAGAACCGGCGGGCGCCAAGGCGGGACTTTGATATTTTCCCGGCCCCGTGAGGTAAAATTTTTTCTTGTGCTTACGGTCCAAAACGGCCACCCGCGTGTATAGCATTTCTTCCCAACGGGGATGGGGTTTGTATTCGAGCCATGTCAGATAGGTATCGTTGGCCGAAAAATAATTTCCGGGGATGTCGATTAATTTACGGGGCTTATGCTCCCCTTTGGCCAAAGCATAGACGGCGGGCGTGAGATCGAAGCCGTACCGGAGGAACAAGAGCGTATCTCCTTTTATCAAATAAGGCCATATATCATGGGTAAAGGCTCGGGGCCGATCGACCGGTAAAGCCGTGCCGCCCTCCGTTGCAAGAGATTTCGATTTTGCCAATTCGTCCAATACTTCCCGGGTCCATTGGCGATAATTTCGGCCCGTTCGCCGCTTAAGCGCCCGGTGCATGGAGCCGGGCACAAAGGCCCATAAGGAAGCCTCGCGGATCAGGGTGTCCCATACTCCCGTTCCGTAATTGCGGTTGATCCGTTCAACCAAATAATATCCCAAATGGTAATGCGAAGGGTAATAGCGTTTATAAGATCCCAAATAAAATTTGTAATAATCTTTGTCTTCGGGGGAATAAGTACGGGCCATCATTTCCACGGGTGCCCGAAAATATCCCGAGCGGCCGCGACCTCCTTGCGACAGGAGGGTTTCGCTAAAGACCGCATCCCCTTCGAAATACCACGTGGGATAAGCCCAAAGCATAGCTCTCGCTAGACCGATGTCCCCTCCCAAAATGCGGGCTATTTTCACACTCCCCCGGTTGATGCCTTGGAATTGCACCGCGTGGCGGTATTCGTGACGGGCTAAAGTACGGGCCCAGGTGGTATTTCCGAAATAAGTATCGGGCCACGGTTGCATGTACCAACGCGAATGCCAGGGTGCCAACATCACATACCCGTTGGACACCGACGTATAAGGGTTAAGAATCAGGGGCAATCGCTTGGGAGGCTTGAAAGGGTAAGTCACCGAAGGTTGAATGCGATGAATATAGGCGGCTATATCCCGCGCCCGGCCTTCCCATTCGGCGGGAAAAATCAACCGCAAGCGCGGCGTTTCCAACTCCATCCACCGGATACGGGGCGGCATTTGTTGAGCGAAAGAAGCCCATAAAGACAACACCCATACCCCTACAATGAGCCCGAATTTCCATTCCTTCATCATAAAAGCGAAATTAAGGATTTCGATCCAATTCCGCATAGCCGCCATTCGACAAATCTACATAGGACACCCCGCGGCGTCGGGCGGTGGCTTCCCACAGGCGGCGAAGATACCGATAATTGTCGGGCATCACGAATATTTGTTTCGCCCCGGTCCGCGCGATCCATTTGTCGAGGTGGATTTTGGGCGAACCGGTCAAAATCAAAGCGTCCGCTCGGCCCTCCCACAAAGTATCCGCCAACGAACGGGAGAGGACCAGGTAAGTGCGATTTCCCGCCCGAAAAACGCCGGGAAGGGTGTCGGCCCTTCGCAAGCGGGTTCCGCCCGTATGATACCAGGATTGAAGAAAATATTCGGACAATTCCTCGGGACCGTACCAACGGGCCGCCGTACCTTCACGCACCACCAATACGGGTCGATACCCGGCGGAAGTCAGCCAAACGCCCGAGGCTCGGTGTCGCAATGTATAATCGATCAAAAATGCGGCCGAAGCCACCCATATTCCCAAAAGAACGTATTTTCCCCGCCCCGATTCCCACCATTTTTTCACTCCCCACATCAAAGCGAAAGCGCCCGCCGCCAACAACGGGCTGAAATAGATCCGGTCGAGCACCAGAAAATCCATATCCGCCAACCGGCGAATCACGGCCAATGTAAAGTCCAGCAATTTTTCCAGAATCCGCACGGCCCATTCCGCTTTCACTCCGGCCGCCCATAGAGGAAGGAGCGCAAATCCGATTACCAATACCAAGGTGATCAAAGGAATCACCGCCACATTGGCCAATAGAAATCCGAAAGACAACCGGTGGAAAAACAAAAGCAACAAAGGCCACAGACCCAATTGGGCCGCCACCGACACATATATCAGATCAATCACATACCGAGCCGCTCGGCCCCGGGGATACCACCACTTTCGCAAAAGAGGGTAAAACGCCAATATGGAAGCCACGGCGGTAAAGCTCAACAAAAATCCGGTATCGGCAATCCATGCGGGCGACCATATCAAAATCAACCAGGCCGCCAGCAATAGAACGTAAGCCGACGAGACTTCCCGCTCCAGTTCCCAAGCCAATTGAAACAATGTAAACATCACCACCGCCCGCACCACAGAAGGCGAAAATCCCGTCAATGCGGCGTATCCCCACAAAAGGGAAAGCACCGCCAAATTATATAACCATTTGCGCCGCTTCAAAGGAGAAAATACGGCTCGCAGAAAAAATAATAAAATCCCGATATGCAATCCCGAAATGGCCAATACATGCATCACGCCGGCACGGGTGAAAGCCTTCTTCAAATCGGGATCCAGCCATTGGCGTTCGCCCAACAGCAAAGCGGTAAGCAACTGAAAATGCAAAGTATCCCGCACGGTCCGGGCCAAAGTGGATCGAATCTTGCGACGAAGCGAAGAAAAAATGCGAGCGCCTTCCCTTGAACGGAGGTTCAAAAGCGAAGGATTCTTCACCCGCAACCGGCGTTCCATGCCTTTGCTTTTCAAATAACCCCCGTAATCGAAGGCATAGGGATGCGCGGCGGGAGGAAGGGCTTGCCAATCTCCGGGACGGGGATGATACACATACACCGCCTCAAAATCGGGACTGAAAGCGCTGTCTTTCGGAATCCGAACCGCCAAGCCCATATCCGAAGGGCGCCCGTTGATTTCGCGAGCCCGGGCATAAAAGCGCCTGTAAGTGCGGGTAGGCCGCAATTCCTTTTCCAACCTAAAGGCCACTTCCACCACCGCTTTGTCGGGAGCGGAGGCATCCCCCGAAGATGCGGATATCTGACGGAGCAAGCCGTAAGCCCACCCCGTGAGAAAAACACCCGTCAAAAGCGGCGGCATCACACCTATATCCCAGGAAAAGCGACGGTAAGCCAGGCGGTACACCGTCCATGCAATTCCCCAAGCCAATGCCCCCAGAACCAGCAAGAATTTCACCTCCACCTCCCAAAATCGCGCGGCAACCAATCCGCCCAACCAGGCCGCCGCCAACCAAGCGGCAGGATACCGCCGAAGGAAGGCAGCCATGAAAGGGAATTTTTATTTCCGAATTTATAAAATTTCGGGGGAAGGGGAAAAAAGGGATAAAAATGGTGGGTCCTGGCGGGCTCGAACCGCCGACCTCTGCCCTGTCAAGGCAGCGCTCTGAACCGACTGAGCTAAGGACCCGCGTTCGTGGCAAAATTACAAAATCTCACGCAAACGAATCGAAAACAGCGCTCCCCGAAATCCTCTTATAACTCGCGAACGTACGGGATTTCTTTGCATCTTTGCCCTTATGAAAAAAGTGGCCATTCAAGGGGTGGCGGGATCTTTCCATCATGAAGCGGCGGAAACCTTTTTCGGCCCCGGAGTGGAATTATGCCCTTGCCTGAGCTTTCGCGAAATTCCCGAAAGCATCCTTAACGGCCGCAGCTCGGCGGGGGTAATGGCTTTGGAAAATACATTGGCGGGTGCCATATTGCCCAATTACATGTTGATCGACGAAAACGATCTTTATATTACGGGAGAAGTTTTTATTCCGGTGGCACATCATTTAATGGCCCTTCCGGAAAGCCGGCTCGAACAAATTCGGGAAGTATATTCCCATCCCATGGCTTTGTGGCAATGCCGGGGCTTTCTGAAGCGCTTCCCCCGCATACGGCGTATCGAATACGACGATACCGCTTTGGCGGCACGCATGATCGCGGAATCGGGCGACGGGACCAAAGCGGCCATTGCGCCGGCCCGGTCCGCCGAACTTTACGGCTTGCATATTTTGGCCTCCGGGATCCAGGATCACCATAGCAACACCACGCGATTCGTGGTTTTGGAAAAAGAAGCGCCTCCGCCGCCGGCAAAAGGAAAAATTTCCTTTAAAGCCGTCCTCAAACACCGCCCCGGCGCATTGGTGGAATTCTTGGACATTCTCAAAGGGTTCGATATGAACATGACCAAAATTCAATCGGTGCCCATCTTCGGGCGACCGTGGGAATATGCTTTCTTCATCGACGCCCTGTACGACCGGCCCCGCACTTTGGAAGGCGCCTTGCAAGTCATGAAAACCTCAGCCCAATCCCTCAAAGTATTGGGCATTTACCCTCAAGGAACCAAACCCGACGAATCATGAAACCCGCGCGAAAACTTTCGCGAATCGGCGATTATTATTTCGCCCGCAAACGGGAAGAAATCGCCCGCATGGAAAAAGATGGCGAAAAATTCATTTCGCTGGCCATCGGCAACCCCGATCTTCCGCCGCCGCCCGAAGTGGTGGACGAGTTGACCGCCCGCCTCGGGGACCCGGGAGCCCACCGGTACCAGGCCTACAGCGGATTGCCCTCTTTCAAGGAAGCCATCGCCCGATTCTACCGCCGCCATTTCGGCGTATCCCCCGACCCCGCCACGGCCATCTTGCCCCTGATGGGTTCCAAATCGGGCATTATGTGGCTGTCCCTCGCCTATTTGGATCCGGGAGACAAAGTGCTCGTTCCCGAGCCGGGATACATGGCTTACGGCTCGGTAACCATCCTGGCCGGAGGCGAACCCGTTGCTTTCGAATTGGAGCCCGCCCGCCGGTGGCAACCCGATCTGGATCGCCTGACACCATTGGCCGACGAAGCCAAAATCATGTGGATGAACTATACCAATATGCCCACGGGCACCCCCGCCGACCGGGGATTTCTGAAAGAATTGGTGTCTTTTGCCAAAGACAAAGACATCATACTCGCATTCGACAACCCTTATTCGCTGATAACCGACCAAGCGGCCAGCATCCTTAAATTTTCGGAGGACGCCCCGGTGGTGGAATTTCAATCCATGAGTAAAAACTTTAACATGGCGGGTTGGCGCCTGGGGTGGATGGCCGGACATCCCGAAATCATCCGGGCCACGGCCAAAGTGCAAAACAATGCCGAAAGCGGTATTTTTTATCCCCTCCAAAAAGCCGCCGAAGTGGCCTTGGACCTTTCGGACGAATGGTTTGAACAAATTAATCGGATTTATGCCCGCCGCAAAGAAAAGGTAAAGAAACTGGCATCGCGCTTCGGCGGCACATGCTCCACCGAAGGAGGCGGCATGTTTTGTTGGATCCACTTGCCCGAAGGCATGTCGGGAGAACGATTGGCCGACGAATGGTTCTACAAATACCGCATCTTTATTGCTCCGGGAACCATATTCGGAAAAAAATGGGACAATTACGTGCGTATCTCGCTCACCGTGCCCGACGATTTGTATGACGAAGCCCTCCGGCGTTTGGACACATGGACATCATAGGCATTATCGGATTGGGACTGATCGGCGGCAGCTACGGATTGGCCTTGCGCAAGGAAGGCTACCGGATCTTGGGTGCCGACCGTAATCCCGCCCATTTGAAAGAAGCCCTGTCGTTGGGATTGATCGACGCCCCGCTTCGGGAGAAGGATTACCCGCACTTGCGGGGCCTTATCCTGGCGGTGCCGGTGGATGTCTTGCCCCGTTTGGCGGCGGAAACGTTGGATAAAATTTCACCCCGCGCATGGGTGGCCGATGCCGGATCCATCAAATCCAATATTGCAAGGGCGATAAAGGACCATCCGAGACGGGGGCGGTTCGTATTGTCCCACCCCATTGCGGGCACCGAATATTCGGGGCCGCGGGCGGCCCAAGCCGACCTGTTTCGCGGCAAAATGCATATCCTGTGCGACCCGGCCGACTCCGATCCCGACGTATTCCGGGAAGTGGAAAACCTCCACCGCCGATTGGGCATGCATGTGCGTTACCTCCCCTCCGACGAACACGACCGCCATATCGCGTATGTGTCGCACCTCTCCCACGTAAGCGCTTTCATGCTGGGAAAAACCGTGTTGGACGTGGAACCCGACGCCCGGAATATTTTTTTGATGGCGGGAAGCGGGTTTGCTTCCACCGTGCGGTTGGCCAAAAGCGCTCCTTCCACATGGGTGCCCATTTTTATGGAAAATCGCCGCTACCTGGCCGAAGTGCTGGAGCGGTATATTGAAAATTTGAAAAAATTCGCAACTTTGTTGGCTCGCCGGGATGCCGAAGAAATGCACCGTCTGTTGGAAGAAATCAACCGCATCGGTCGCATCCTGGACCGGATTAAATGAACCTTATGGACGGAACGCCCGCTTATCGCCGGTGGCTGGACGACATGCAATTGGGACACCCCCTGACCATTGCGGGGCCGTGCAGTGCCGAAAGTCGCGAACAGGTATTGGAAACCGCCCGCCGCCTTACGGGTGGTCGCGTGACGGTATTCCGGGCGGGAGTATGGAAACCGCGCACCAAACCCGGAAACTTCGAAGGGGTGGGAGAAATCGCCCTTCCCTGGCTTCAAGAAGTAAAAAAGGAAACCGGCCTCGAACCTTTGATCGAAGTGGCCACCCCCTACCATGTGGAAGCGGCCCTCCGTCACGGCATTCGAATGATGTGGATCGGCGCCCGCACTACGGCCAATCCGTTTGCCGTCCAAGAAGTGGCCGAAGCGTTAAGGGGAAATTCCGACGTGATCGTGCTGGTAAAAAATCCCGTCAATCCCGATACGGCTTTGTGGATAGGGGCGGTGGAACGCCTCATGCGGGCGGGGCTTACCAATCTGGGTGCCGTACACCGCGGATTTTCGGTGTACAATCCGGGACCTTATCGCAATAAGCCCAAATGGCAAATTCCCCTCCAATTTAAACGCCATTTTCCGGGCATGCCCATGATCATCGACCCCTCCCATATTTGCGGCCGGCGCGATTGCCTGTTCGACATCGCCCAAATGGCCCTGGACCTCCAATACGACGGGGTGATGATCGAAAGCCACCGCGATCCCGACCGTGCGTGGAGCGATGCGGCCCAACAGGTTACGCCCGAAACCCTTCACGACATCATCCGCCGCCTGATGGTGCGCAAGACCAACGCCCAAGAAGGACGCGCCCGGGACAAACTTTTGGAATATCGCCGACACATCGATATTATCGACGAGCAATTACTCGAATTGTTGGCCGAACGCATGAAGGTGGTGCGCGAAATCGGGCGCCTTAAGCGCTCGCACAACATCTCTCTCCTACAGCCCCAACGGTGGAACGAAGTGTTTGAACGGGCCGTCCGGTTCGCCGCCCGCCACGGATTGAACGAAGATTTTATCAAAGCCGTTTTTACGGCCATCCATGAAGAAAGCCTCTGGCAACAAAAAAACGGTAAGAAGCCCGAAGATTAATCGCCGGAATTGACCTTGACTTCGTAAGTGCCGTTGAGAAACTTGCCCGCTTGACCCGGAATTTCCACGCGAATCACGATCACGCCCTCTTTCTTGCGGGGCTCCAGCGCAATCTTTCCTTCCCGTAGAGGTTTATACCCCGAATCGGGATGAAAGGCGTGAAAACCCACCGTGGCCCGGATTTGTTCCAAAGCTTCGTTTTCCCATTCGCCTTTTCTGACGGGATTGGAGGTTTGAAAGGTGAGGGTATATTCCATGGCGCTGTCGGGTAAGGGCTCCTTGAGGTTGCGCTGTACGCGAATGACAAACACCGTGCCCTCTCCCTTTTCCAGTACCAAGTATTTTTGACCCGTGGGATCTTCTTTGAGCTCGATTCGCTTACCCGTATGGATTTCCACCGACTTACGAATCACCGCATCGCCTTGGCTTTCTTCGGCCACGGTCACCGTTTGCCGGTAATCCGAAGGAAGAGCGATTTCTTTTGAAGACCGACAGGAAAACAATACCCAAATCAAAGTAAAGGCGACAAGATGTGTTTTCATGAAAAAAAGTTTAAAGGTTACGCTTTAACCCCTGCAATTTTGGTGCTAAATTAAATTTTTTTTATATTTATGAAAAATATTCCGGTATGAAACGCATCCTCGTTCCCATCGATTTTTCGCCCCGCTCCATCGATGCGCTGAAGGTGGCGGTACAAATCGCCCGCAAGACGGGTGCCGAAATCATTTTGTTGCATTTGATCGACCTCCCTTCCGACGAAGTGGGAATGTTTGTGGACGGGGTGCCTACCGGACCGGCCGCCCTGATTTTGATGAACCGGGCCAGGGCCAAATTCGACGAATTGTTCAAAGAAGACTTCCTCCAAGGCGTGAAGGTCGAAGATTACGTGGATTTCAACAAACCCTTCGAAGGCATCTCCGATTATGCCAAAGAAAAAGACGTGGACCTGATCGTGATGGGTTCGCACGGCACGTCGGGACTCAACGGCTTCTTCGTGGGTTCCAACACCGAAAAAGTGGTGCGTACTTCGGAAATCCCGGTATTGGTTATCAAAAAGCCGGTGGAAGAATTCAAATTGGACAACGTGGTATTCGCTTCGGCCTTCAAGGACGAATGTCATAAATGTTTTTCGAAAATTTTGGACTTTATCAAATTATTCGATCCCACCCTTCATTTCCTCCGCGTTAATACGGTGACGCGCTTTTTGGCCACCCACGAGAGCAAGGATTTGATGCGCGGCTTTATCGAACCTCACGAAAAGGAATTGGCGGACCTGGAACATACCATGAACGTGTATGACGACTATTCGGTTCAGGAAGGCATCTTTCATTTCGCCGACCTGGTGGACGCCGATTTGATTGCCCTGACCACCCACGGCCGCCAGGGATTGTTGCACTTCCTCCAAGACAGCATTGCCGAAGACGTGGTCAACAAAGCCGACCGGAACATCCTCACCGTAAAACGCTTCGAATAGGTCGGCCTTATTCTTTCGGGGGAAATTCTAAATTTGCGGAAGAATAATCCTCCGAATGGAAGCGGGCATCGACATCGGCAATACGCGAACCAAAATTCACTTGTTTGAGGGAGACCGCCTCCTCACCACCTTGTACGACCCCGACCGGGTGCCGTGGCAACGGATTTCGGCCGCGGCTTTGGTGCGTACGGGGGTCATGCCCGCCGAGCTGAAGGAAATTCTCGCCCGGGCGGATTTTCCCGTGATCGAAGTGAACCGTAATCTCCGTCTTCCTTTTCGCTCCACCTACCGCTCCCCCTCTTTGGGAGCCGACCGCATTGCGCTGATGGCGGGAGCCGCCGTCCTTTACGGAGGCAATACCTTGGTCATCGACGCGGGGTCGTGTATCACCTATGATTATTTGGATAAAGAATTGATTCATCGCGGCGGAGCCATCTCGCCCGGATTGCGCATGCGTTATCGCGCCCTCCACGACTACACGGCCGCCCTTCCTTTACTGGAACCGCCCGACGAATTTCCGCCTCTGACGGGCGATTCCACCGACAGCTCCATCCATGCGGGAACAGCCCGAGGCACGGTGTACGAAATCGAGGGGTTTATTCGCGATTATCAAACCGAGTATCCCGGAGTTCGCACCGTGATCACCGGCGGCGACGCGCCTCTTTTGTCCGAATGGTTAAAAATTAAGATATTTGCTTTTCAAAAAGATTTGCCGGCATACGGATTGCTGGAAATATTAAAGCTAAACCGCACCCGAATATGACACACCCCGTTCGAAAAGGTCTTATATTCCTTTCCTTGTTTTTTACCGCTCTTACCCTCTCGGCCCAAGACGGCTCCTATTCGCCTTATTCCTATTACAAATTCGGAGACGAAACCGCCAAAATCGGGGTGGAAAACATAGGAATGGGACATTTGTTTTTCTATTACGACAGCATTCATTTCAACCCCATGATGCCGTCGGCCGCGGCGGGATTAAAGTGGGTGAATTACGCGGCGGCCTTTTCGTTCGAATATTACCGATTGCGCTCGGCGGACGGCACCGGACGGGCGGGCGAATTTCTGGTGCCCTATATCACGTTGGGAATTCCGCTGGGCAAACGGGTAGGCATCGGCTTCGGATTCAAACCTTACAGCACCTCGGCCTACCTGACCCTTAAAGAAACGGAAAACGAAAAAATCGCCAAAACGGGTGAAGGGGGAATGAACAGCGTGTTTGTCAACGGCGGGGTGCGGCTTACTTCCCGGTTGCATGCCGGCGTGAGGTTTACTTATTATTTCGGTAACAAAATCGCCCGGTTCATTCACTACAAAAACGACGTCTTGGCCGTCAGCCGCCAAGTGGACGACGCCTTCATGACGGGAACGGGTTGGACGTTCTCTCTGGATTATCGCCAACCTTTGGGAGACGGTATGTACATGCTCACCGGCCTGATCTGGCGACCCGCCGCCCGCATCGAATCCCAAAACCTCTCTACCCTGGAAATCAGCGACAACTCCTACGGCGGCGAACGCATCGTGGAAACGCGCACCCTAAGGGAAGATACCGTCAGCCTCACCCTTCCTTCGCTCTTCAGCGCGGGGATCGGAGCGGGAAAACCCAAGAAATGGTTTGCCGGAGCGGAATTCCAAACCGAAAATTGGGCCGCCTATTCCAACGATTTCTTCACTTCCCCTTTTGCGACTTACCGCCGATCCGTTACCGTCAAAGCGGGAGGTTTCTGGTTGCCCGACTTCCGGTCGCACGTCAAATACTACAAACGCATCACCTACAAAGCGGGCGGATATTGGAAAAAAGGCGAATTGGTTATTGACAATCAACCGATTGACGAGTTTGGCATAAGCTTTGGTTTATCTTTACCGATGAATTACTATTTTTCCAACACCAATATCGGTTTGGAATACGTACGGCGCGGCAAGGCCGGCGTACGCACCACCGAAGAAAACATATTCAAAATCACCATAGGATTGTCGTTTAACGATCAATGGTTTGTCAAACGCAAAATCAGATAACATGAAAAAGTACATACCCATGAGAAATTTTTTTGTCTTGATGCTGGTTCTTACGGCCGGTTGGATCGGATTGGCGCAGGAAGAAAATAATGCCGTAACCGATACGGTGGACAAGGTGCAATGCAAAAAGTGGCTGAGTCTTTCCCACGAATTCGTTGCCACCAAAAATTATAAGGAAGCCATCCCTTTTTGGAATAAATTGCACGACAATTGCCCCGGATTCGACAAAGCCATCTACATCGACGGGGTGAAGATTTACAAATATTTGATTCAAAAAGAAAAAGATCCCCAAAAACGCAAAGAACTGGCCGCCAAAATGATTGCCCTTTACGACGAACGGGCGCAATATTTTCCGGCCGACAAGCCCAAAGTGCTCTACTACAAGGGCATTTACATGACCAAATACAAAGTGGGCACGCCCGAAGAGCGCTACGAAACCCTGAATGAACTCTTTACCAAATACCCGGATAAATTCAACCACCCTTCGCTCTATCTGGGGATGTTCAAAGTATTGGTGAACAAATACAAAAAGGGTGAAATCACCATCGAGGAATTATTCGAAAAATACGACGAGCTCACCGAACATTTGGACCGCTCCATGGAAGAGCTGACCAAAGAATTGGAAGAATTGCAAAAGAAAAAGGAAGCCGGCACCCTTACCGACAAGGAAGCCAAGCGCCTGAAAGTATTGGAAAAAAACATCCCCGCCATGGACGCGGTATATGCTTTGATGGAAAAAGAATTGGGCGAATTGGGCTCTTGCGAAACGTTGCTGTCCATGTATTCCAAAAACTTTCCCAAGCACAAAGACGACGTGCAATGGCTTAAACGGGCGGCCAAACGTTTGAGCGAAAAAGAGTGTACCAAAGACAAATTGTTCAAGGATATTGTGGAAGCCCTCCACGCCAAAGAACCGTCGGCCACTTCGGCCCGCTTCCTGGCCATCCGCTACAAACGCGAAGGCAATCTGTCGAAAGCCATGGAGTATTACCGCCAGGCATTGGAAATGGAAACCAACCCGCACGTAAAAGCCAAAATCCTGTATAACATGGCGGTGATTGCCAAAAAACAAGGCAACAAGCCCAAAGCGCGAGCTCTGGCCATGGAAGCCCTCAAATACCAACCTTCGATGGGTGCGGCTTACCTCCTGATTGCGGGATTGTACGCTTCGAGCGCCAACGAATGCGGGGATACCAAATTCGAAAAGACCGCCATCTACTGGAAAGCGGCCGAAATGGCCCGCAAGGCGGCTCAAGTGGACCCCAAATTGCGCGCCAAAGCTCTTAAAATCGCCCAAGCATACGAACAACGGGCTCCTTCCAAAAAGGAAATCTTCCTGGAAGGAATGGCCGGCAAAACGATCAAATTCGACAAGTGCTGGGTGGGCGGTAGCGTGCGCGTGCCGTCAACCAACTGAGATGAATCTAAGGCCTTACCATAAAACCTTTTGGAGGATAACCGTCGCGTCAGTGGCGGTTATCCTGTTTTTATCCTGCCGCGACCGGGGAAGCGAGGCGGCCGCCCTCTTCGTGCGCAAACAAGAGCCCGTTCCCACGGGCCAAACCAAAGACTTTACCGCCTACTATACCCTCAAAGGCGACATAGCCATGAAACTTACCGCCCCCCTCTTGGAAGAATATACCGACCCGGATTTTCCCCGCCAGCTTTTTCCCCAAGGGTTGTATATGGAAATTTACAACGACAAAAAGGAAAAAACCGTGATCCGCGCCGACCGGGCGGCGGTATATAACGTGAACGGCCTCACCGAACTGTACGGCCATGTGGTCATCACCGCACCGGACGGAAGCACCCTCAAAACTCCCCGTCTGTTTTGGGACCGACTCGAAGAACATATCTTTACCGACGAACCGGTGGAATTCCGGCGCCGCGACGAATACATTCGGGGTACGGGATTCGATTCGAACATGAGTTTCACCACCGCCCGCGTCAATAACGTATCGGGCATATTTCAAATCCGACGCCCATGACCTGGATATGGATCACCATTGCGTTCCTCCTGTTAATGTCCGCTTTTTTTTCGGGCATGGAAATTGCCTACGTCACCTCCAACAAACTCAAACTGGAGCTGGACAAAAAACAGGACAACCTCACGGGTAAGCTCCTGCGCAAAATCACCGAAAGTCCGGGCGACTTCATCACCACCATGCTGGTGGGCAACAACATCGCCCTGGTACTCTACGGAATTTACACGGCCAAAATTATCACGGATTACATCGAGCGCTTTTATCCCCACATGTCGCCGTGGATGAGTCTGCTGGTGCAAAGCGTGCTCTCGGGGATCGTGATTCTTATTTTGGCGGAATTTATTCCCAAAATCATTTTTCAGCTTTATCCCAACCGCTCCTTGCGCCTGTTTGCCCTTCCGGTGTACGTGGTGTACATGATTTTTCGTCCCATTTCCTGGGTGGTAATTAAAATTTCCAATTTTCTCATCCGCCTGTTCAGCAAAGACAAAACCAACCTCTCCCAAATTTCGTTGACCAAAACGGAGATGTACAAATACCTGTCGCAACACGTCCAAACGGGCGATGAAGAGGAAGACGCCTCGGAAATCAAAATTTTTTCCAACGCGCTGAAATTCGGCGAAGTGAAAGCCCGCGAAATTATGGTGCCGCGAACGGACATCGTGGCGGTGGATATCCACGAGTCGCCCGAAAAATTGCGGGAAGCCTTCCTCCGCTCCGGACATTCCAAAATTATCGCATACGAAGATCATATCGACAACGTATTGGGATACGTCCATTTTTTCGACTTGTTTAAAAAACCCGCTCATATCCGCCAAATCCTTCGCAAGGCCATCATGGTGCCCGAAACCATGCCGGTGGAAGAATTGCTCAAAAAAATGACCGCCTCCAAAAAAAGCATGGCCGTGGTGTTCGGCGAATACGGGGGTACGGCGGGCATCATCACCTTGGAAGATATTATGGAAAAGATTTTCGGCGACATCGAAGACGAACACGACCGCGACGAACCGCTCAATAAGCGAATCGACAAGGATACCTACCTTTTTTCGGCCAAAATGGACATTACGGACATCAACGAAAAATACAACCTCCGCCTACCCGAAAAAGAAGATTACGAAAGTCTGGGCGGCTACATCCTGGAATTGGCAGGCAAAATCCCCGAAGAAGGCGAAACGGTGCAAGACGATCAATACGTTTACAAAATCGTCAAAGCCAACGACAAACAAATCGAAGAAGTGGAAGTGCGCCGATTGGAAGATGCCGATTAACTGCAACCGCCGGCCAAAGGAGATTTACCTCCGTCGTACTCCACTTTTTTCCACAAGGCTTTCAAACACCGGGGTTTGAGGCAAAACCAGGGACGCTTGGCCGCATATTCGTCATAGGCTTCTCCGAACTTGCGACGGGCTTCGGGTTCTTCCACCCATTTGATCATCAGGAGCATGAATATCACCTCCAACGGCCAGATACACACTACGAAACAGGGAGAGCCCGCCATCAGGCCGAAAGCCAACGGAAAAAAGAGAAGGCCCAAATGCATGGGATGACGCATATGGGCATAGGGACCTTGATCCACCAACCGATTGGTTTCGAACCGGGGAATTCGACCCACGCGTCCGTAACGGGCCAAGGTGCGACCGGTATTGCGGCTCACCCGCCGCACGGCATACAATAGGATGAGGCCCCATATAAAGGACATCACGTGAAAATGCCAATCCAAAAAAACGGAGCGAAATAAGCGTAAATCGAGCCAAACGGCCAAAGCCAGGCCGCCGAAAATCATCAAAAACCAAATCCACATGCGCCACTTGGGTCCCATCTCAAGCATTTGAGCCAAAAATAACGGGGAAAATCGGGAATTCCAAAAAATTACCCCTTTGTTTTAGGGGATCAATCCGGTTTTTACCGAAAAATGGGAGACCGGCCGGCGTTTTAAGAACTTTTGAATCCTCCCCTCTAAAGGATGCCGCCCGGAAGCGATCTAAACCCGTTGCGCCGATCCATAAAGATAGAACAGGCGTAAAAGGAATTTCGGGGTGCCTCCGATTGCCGGGAATACATAATGGGGCCCTACCCATTTTGCGGAAGGGGATGCGGGAACATCCGCCTTTGCCACGTTCGGGGTCGCATCGCCCGCGGGGAAAAGCAAAGCGGGAAGTGTTTGAAAATTCTTGTTTTTTTAAAAGCCTAAATCAAACCTTTTGGGAATAAATCATAAAAAAACCCGGCGCTAAGGCCGGGCGGGAATTAAAGCAAGGTTTCGAACACGTCGGTCACCCGTTGCCACTCTTCGGTCTGCGGGTTTTTGACCTTGGGGTTGATGATTTTCATACTTTTGATCAATGCGATGGTGATTCCGCCGGCAATATCGGGAAGTTGATTTTCGATGTCCACGCCGATTTCGAGCGGAAGGGGCGGCAATCCCGCGATGGTTTCGAGAATTTCGGACAAATCCAGCTCCTCGTCGTATTGACGGAACTCTTCGATGTTGGCTTCCAAACCTTGGGTAATGGGCAAGTCCGAATACCAGAGCACGTCGCGGCCGTTAAGCTTGGCCTTTTTCATTCCGGTTTCCAGCAATCGGTAGATGGCGCGGTTGATAAAGTCGTTCAAACGGACGATGTCGTTTTTGTCCACGTCCATGCTCCCCGCCCGGCGGAAGAGCTTTTCAAATTTTTTGACACCTGCTATTTTCATAAGTTTAAATTTTTCAAATCTTTCCGCAAAAGTAATACCTTTCGCCCTAATATGCCAAAGCGGCATGCCTTTTCACCCTCTTCGGTCATACCAAATACAACACGCCCAAGGCCAACAAAATGAGGCTGTACACCACTTTGAATTTTTTGAGCGAAATCCGACTCCCGTGGCGGGCACCGAAATAATTGGCCAAAAAATATCCCGTAAACAGGATGAACACGTAATCCCACCGGATGGCGCCCATTTGATAAT
>JAADED010000093.1 GCA_013153605.1 Chlorobiota bacterium
AGGCCGGCCGCCACAACCCCGTCTCCCCCCGCTTCGACGCCATCCATTATCACGGCCCCATGCCCCGCCCAGTATCCGACCTCTTTACCCGCCCCGATCCGTTGCCGGACCGCATCCGCACCGCCGCTTTCCGGGGAGTTTCTTATCTCCTCCTTCCCATGCGCATGAGCAATGCCGCCCTCGACAGCTTGCTGGAGACCTCCCGCGGCAAGTGGACGATCGTGGCTTACAGACATATTTTCAAGGATTCAACTGCTTTCCACGGCAAGATTCCCCCGCATGCCGTCTCTTACGAACAATTCCGCCGCCAAATCCGTCTGATCCGCAATACGGACTACTGGACAGCCCCCGCCCATGAAGTGTTCGTCTATCGATACGAGTATAAGAACGCCAAACTCCGGGTATATAACGCCGGACCCGTGACCTCCCTCCGCCTCGAAGCCGCGCCCCCTCCCGGTTACGCGCCCGTACCCCTGACGGTGGAATACCCCGTCGCCGCCCGCAAATTGCGCGTCACGGCCGGTCCGCGGGTATACATCTTCCAAAATAAAACCGGCGCCGTCCGCTTCGACCTCTACCCGGGCGAAACGGCCCGCATCGAAATATTGAAAAATTAAATCCGACTCACGCCCCGATCCGCTTATACCTATATATTAAATATGTCATCTACCCGGGCGGGATAAATTCGTACCTTTGGGCAAACGGCCGACATGACACGCAAAATCAAAAGCCTGGACGACCTCAAGGAATTGGCGGTAGCCAACGGAAAGAAAAAATTGGTGCTTTGTGCCGCCGGGGACGAACATTCCATCGACGCGGTGTACGATGCCTATCGCGCGGGGGTGATCGACCCCATTTTGGTGGGACAAAAAGAAGAAATCGAAAAATATGCCGCCCATTGCAAGGACTTTCATAAATTCCAAGTATTTTACGAAATCGACGAAGAACATGTGATCCGCCGGTCGGTGCAACTGGTGGTCAACGGCGAAGCCGACATTCTGATGAAAGGCAACGTCACCACCGCGGCCCTCTTGCGGGGAGTGCTCAACAAAGAATACGGGCTTAAGGAAAAACGGTTTTTGTCTCATTTCGCTTTGTTCGAAATCCCCAACTACCATAAATTGCTCGGCATCACCGACGTGGCGCTCAACATTTTGCCGCCCCTCAAGCACAAGGTGCAAATCGTGAAGAACGCCATCCGCTTTGTCCGAAGCATAGGCATTGAAAAACCCAAAATCGCCGCCCTCTCGGCCATCGAAATGGTGAACGAAGACATGCCCAGCACCATCGACGCCGCCTTGTTGAGCATCATGCAACGGCGGGGACAAATCAAAAATTGCCTGATCGACGGACCCCTTGCTTTCGACAATGCCATCAGCAAGGAGAGCAAGAAACAAAAAAACATTCCCGGCGAAGTGGCGGGCGATGCCGACATTTTATTAGTACCCAACATCGAGTCGGGAAATATTTTGTACAAAGCTTTTGTCTTCTTTGCCGATGCCAAAGTGGCGGGCGTGGTGGTGGGCGCCCCCTTTCCCATCGTACTGACCTCCCGCGCCGATTCCGAAGAAACCAAGCTCAACAGCATTTACATGGCCGCTTTTTCGGTGAAAACCAAATAAAAGGTGAAGCGCCCTCCCCGCATTTTGGTCATCAATCCGGGTTCCACCAGCACCAAGCTGGGCTATTTTGAAGGCGAAAAGCCGTTGGAGATTCATACGGCCGATCATTTGGCCGATCCCCGCTGGACCCGGGCCGACGAAGACGAACGCTACCACATCCGCCTGGAAGAAACCCTCCGTTTTGCCGAAGGCAAGCCGGCGGACCTCATCATGGCCCGGGGCGGATTGCTGAAGCCCATGCCGGCGGGAATATATGAAATCAACGAAAAGATGTTGGAAGATTTGCGCCGGTCCGAACGGCGGCATGCCAGCAATTCGGCGGCCCCCATCGCGTACGAACTCGCCCGGCAAAGGGGAGTGAAAGCTTACATCGCCGACCCGGTTACCACCGACGAAATGGAACCTTTGGCCCGCTACTCGGGACATCCCGAATTTCCGCGCATCAGCATTTTTCACGCCCTTAACCAAAAGGCCGTAGCCCGTAAATATGCCGCCTCGGCCGGAAAGGCGTACGAAGACCTGAACCTGATTGTGATCCACATGGGCGGTGGCATATCCGTAGGGGCCCATAAGCGGGGAAAAGTGGCGGACGTAAACCAGGCATTGGACGGAGACGGCCCCTTCTCGCCCGAACGGAGCGGTACCTTACCGGCCGGCGATTTGGTGCGCGCGGCATTTTCCGGAAAATATTCCCGCGAACAACTCCTCCGCATGATTACGGGCGAAGGGGGTGTGAAAGCTTACACCGGCACGGCCGACATCAAAAAATTGCTCGACTCGCCCGACCCCGACACCCGCCGCGTGATCGACGCCATGATTTACCAAATTGCCAAAGAAGCGGCCGCCGCCATGATTCCGCTTGAAGGTCATGCCGATGCGATTATTTTGACGGGCGGACTGGCACGGTCGCCATACATTACCGAAGGACTCAAAAAACGATTGGCATTCCTGAAAATCCCCGTGGCCGTGTATCCGGGCGAAAACGAACTGGAAGCCTTGGCCTACAACGGAGTGCTCGTATGGGAAGGGCTCCGCAAGCCCAAAATTTACGCTTGAATTCGGAGCGATTCTGATTTTTATCAGTTTACATGCCGGAAAAATCATTATATCCCGAGGCATCGGGTAACAATGGTCCCGCCGCGAGAGTATAAGCATAACAACCTACTTGTCAGCCTGTTATTTGTTTTATTCGGGTGTTTTTCCCTTTTCGGGTCGCGAAAGCTTTAAAAATATTTTATTAGATTTGTAGCGCAATTTTTCACGGCTTTACATGATTGCCCTGTATCTCACATTGTTTATCAGCCTCGTTTTGGCCGTCCTTTTTTTGGTATTTTTCATTCAATCGGTCAAGGGCGGGCAATATGACGACGCCTACTCGCCTTCGGTACGCATGTTGTTCGACGATGACGAACCCGCTCCCGACGAGGTTACCGACACATCCGAGGAATCATAAACGCAACACCATATGGAAAAAGAAAAATTCTTTTATGACGACAAGATCGTGAAGATGTTCGCCTGGGCGACCGTCGTCTGGGGTATTACGGCCTTCACGATCGGATTGATGGTGGCTTACCTGTACTGGTTCCCCCATTATATGGACGGGATTTCATGGTTAAGCTACGGACGTTTACGCCCCCTTCACACCAACTCGGCTATTTTCGCCTTCGTGGGTAACGGTATTTTCGCCGGGGTATATTACAGCACCCAACGGTTGCTCAAAACCCGGATGGCGAGCGATTTGCTGAGCCGGCTCCATTTTTGGGGGTGGCAATTTATCATCCTCTTGGCGGCCATCACTTTGCCCCTGGGTTATACGCAAGCCAAAGAATATGCCGAACTGGAATGGCCCATCGATTTGTTGGTGGCCGTGGTATGGGTGATTTTCACGGTTAACTTGCTCTGGACCATCCAAAAACGCCGCGTACGCCATATTTACGTGGCCATCTGGTTCTACATTTCCACGGCGGTTACCATCGCCATGCTGTATATCTTCAACAACCTCTCCTTGCCGGTATCTTTGTGGAAAAGTTATTCCATCTATGCCGGCGTGGAGGATGCGGTGGTCCAATGGTGGTACGGCCATAATGCGGTGGCCTTTTTCCTGACCACGCCCATTTTGGGATTGATGTACTATTTCGTGCCCAAAGCGGCCCAACGTCCCGTTTATTCGTACCGCTTGTCCATTATCCACTTCTGGACCCTGATTTTCATCTACATCTGGGCCGGACCGCACCACTTGCTGTATTCACCCGTACCGGAATGGGCGCAAATCTTGGGTACCATTTTCTCCTTCACCCTGATTTTCCCTTCGTGGGGCGGTATGATCAACGGATTGCTCACCTTGCGCGGTGCATGGGACAAAGTACGTGAGGATCCTATCCTCAAAATGTTCGTAGTGGCCATCACTTCCTACGGGATGAGTACGTTCGAAGGTCCCATGCTGTCGTTCAAATCCCTGAATGCCATCGCTCATTTCACCGACTGGATCATCGCACACGTGCATGTGGGCACCTTGGGATGGAACGGCTTCCTCATCATGGGTATGCTCTATTGGATGATTCCGCGGTTGTATAAAACCAAAATTTATTCGGTCAAACTCATCAACCATCATTTCTGGTGGGGCACCATCGGATTGTTGCTCTACGTCATTCCGCTTTACGTGGCCGGATGGACACAATTCCTCATGTGGCGCCAATTCAACCCCGACGGCAGCCTCAAGTATCCCGAATTCATGGATACGGTAACGGCCATCCTGCCCATGCACTATTTACGTGCTATCGGCGGTACGCTTTACCTGACGGGTGCGCTCATCATGGTGTATAACCTGTGGAAAACCGTCCAAGGCCGCAAGGTGGAAGATACGGCTGCCGAAGCCGCACCGTTGCAACCCGTACCGGCCAAGCGGGCCAAAGGCGAAGATTTCCACAACTGGCTCGAACGTCGCGGCATGTTGTTCACGATCTTGGCCTTCATCACCGTGGCCATCGGGGGGGCGGTGGAAATCCTTCCCACCATTTTCGTGGACAAAAACATTCCCAAAATCGAGGCGGTCAAACCCTACTCGCCCCTGGAATTGGTGGGTCGCGACATCTACATCCGGGAAGGCTGTTACGTATGCCACTCGCAAATGATTCGTCCTTTCCGCTTCGAAGTGGAACGCTTCGGCGAATATTCAAAAGCGGGCGAATACGTGTACGACCACCCGTTCCAATGGGGTTCCAAACGTACGGGCCCGGACTTGATGCGCGAAGGCGGACGACGTCCCAACCTGTGGCACTTCAGCCATATGTACGAGCCTTCGTCCGTGATGCCGGGATCCATTATGCCCAATTACCAATGGATCGTGCGCAACGATTACGATGCATCCGACATTCAAAAGAAAATGAAAGTATTGCGCAAATTGGGCGTACCCTACTCGGATGAAGAAATCGCCAACGCCCCCAAAGCGGTGGAAGAACAGGCCAAGGCCATTGCCGCCGATTTGGAAGCCAACGGCGTGAAGAAAACGGCCCAATACGTGGAGGCTTACGGCGGACAGGAAGTGGACCTGAGCAAAAAAGAAGTGGTGGCGCTCATCGCCTACCTCCAACGTTTGGGTACGGATACCACCAAAAAGAAAGAAACGGCTCAAAAATAAACCGGCATGATCCGGAACATCAAGCATTATCTGGCATCGGAAGAGGGCCTGGCCATGTTGGACGTGATCTCCACCGTGGTCCTCTTCGCCCTCTTCATCGCCATCGTGATTTACGTATGGAAGATGCCCAAAGAGAAAATCGATACCCTCAAAAACATTCCGTTTAACGACAAAAACGATTAACTATGGCCTACAATAAAAAAGAAAGCGCTTGGGACCGGCTCATCAAAAAGCTGACCAAAGCCACCCCCGTGGAACAGGAAAGCGAAATCAAACTGGACCACGATTTCGACGGCATCGAAGAACTCAATAACCCCCTTCCGCCGTGGTGGTCGGCGGGATTCCTCATCACGCTCGTGATCGCCACTTTCTACATCATCTACTTCTGGATTATGGGCAAGGACAGCCAATACGTAGAATACGAGCGCGAAGTGGCCGCCTACAACGCCATGGTGGAAAAATATAAGAAAGAACACAATATCGTGGATGAGAACACCGTGACCCTCCTGACCGATGAAAAAGCGTTGGCCGAAGGTCAAGAAATTTATTTGAAAAACTGCGCCGCTTGCCACGGACCCGACGGAGGAGGCGGCATCGGACCCAACCTCACCGACGATCATTGGATTTACGGATGCGACATCAAATCGGTGTTCAAAACCATTAAAGACGGTACCAGCAAGGGGATGCCTCCGTGGAAATCGCTGGGACCGGAAAAAATCCAAAAAGTGGCCAGCTATGTGCTCGTGAAATTGCACGGCACCAAACCGGCCAACCCCAAAGCCCCCGAAGGAGAAGTGTGTAAACCGGAAAAATGATGCGGGGCTGAATTCAAACCATATTTCTTGAAAATAAAGCAGTT
This sequence comes from Chlorobiota bacterium, assembly GCA_013153605.1. Lineage (GTDB taxonomy): Bacteria > Bacteroidota > Bacteroidia > Flavobacteriales > Flavobacteriaceae > JAADED01. Next base: position 6,119 of record JAADED010000093.1, read on the forward strand.
CTTGCAACTGCTTTATTTTTTTGACCAAAATCGAACCTATGGAAGCACAAAAAGAAAGTTTCAGGGACAGCATATCCACCATTACCGAAGAAGGTCTGCGCAATTGGATTTATCCCAAAAAACCCAAAGGCCGGTGGCACACGCGCCGGGTGATCGTGGCCATTGTCATGCTGACCCTCTTCTTCGCCTTTCCCCTGATCAAGGTCCACGGCGAACAGTTCATGCTCCTGGACATTTTGGACCGGAAATTTATCATTTTCGGCAAACCCTTTTTTCCTCAGGATTTTTACCTTCTGGCCTTCCTGTTGGTCACGGGGGCGGTATTCATCGTGCTCTTCACGGTGATTTACGGGCGTGTATGGTGCGGATGGCTGTGTCCTCAAACCATTATGATGGAAATGGTGTACCGCAAGGTGGAATACTGGATCGAAGGGGACCGGCCCCAGCAAATGAAGCTGGACCGCATGCCGTGGAACAAAGAAAAAATTCGCAAGAAATTCACCAAGTGGTTCCTCTTTTGGATTATCACCCTGATCGTCACCTCCACCATGTGGGCGTACGTGGCGGGAACGGAATACGTGCTTGAATTTTGGAAAAATCCGCTTGCCAAACCGGGCGTGCTCACGGCATACCTGGTGTTTGCGGTGATTTACTACTTCGTGTATGCCTGGTTCCGCGAGCAAGTATGTATCATCGTATGTCCTTACGGACGCTTGCAAGGAGTGCTGACCGACGAAAACACCATATTGGTGACCTACGACTACAAACGGGGCGAAAAACGGGGGCCCATGCGCAAAGGGCAAGACCGCGCCGCCCTCGGCCTCGGCGATTGTATCGATTGCAAACAATGCGTGCACGTGTGTCCCACCGGCATTGACATCCGCAACGGCACCCAAATGGAATGTATCAACTGCACGGCCTGTATGGATGCCTGCGATGCGGTAATGGACGCCATCGGCAAACCGCGCGGCCTGATTCGCTATGCCTCCAAACGAAGCATCGAAGAAGGGACCCAGGAAATCTTTACGCCTCGGGTCAAATTTTACACCGTTATTTTGGGGATTATCCTCAGCGTGTTTATCGTGCTTTTGGTTAAACGGCCGGCGGTGGATCTCAAAGTGTTGCGCGTACGCGGCCAGGTATTTACCGAACTGCCCGACGGAAGCGTGCGCAATTATTACAACGCCACTTTGATCAACAAAACCACGCGCGAAATCAAGGATTTGGAAATTAAATTGGTCAAGCCCGAAGGAGCGGGACAAATCACGCTGGTGGGTATCGACGACCAAAAACCCGACCTCCAAATGGGTGAAGTCAAGCAATTTATGATGTACATGGACGTGCCCGGCGATCGAATGAAAGGAAAAACCGAAGTGGTGTTCGGCGTGTACGACCGCGAAGGTAAATTGCTCGACAAATATAAGACCCTCTTTATCGCCCCGGTCAAATAACGGCCGTTCCCGGCCTCCGGGCCGGGCGGCTTTTTAAAATTCGCATCATGAGCAAATTGAAATTTCAATTTAATTGGGGATGGGCCATGTTGCTGGTCTTTCTCACTTTTATGAGCACCTTCCTTTACCTCTTTTACAAATCCATGCAATATGCCAAAAATTACGATTTGGTGGTGGACGATTATTATACCGCCGAATTGCAATACGGTGAAGAATTAAAAAAAATCCATGCCGCCGACACCATGCGCATTCCTGTCCGAATCATAGAAGACAGCGCGGGAGTGGAAGTGGTTTTTCCGCCCTACATCCCCCCTACCCGGGTGAAGGGAACCGTTACCCTGTTTAAACCCGATAACAAAAAGCTGGACCAAACTTTGGACCTCCGCCTCGATACGGCCGGACGCATGCACATATCCAAAGAAAAATTTACTTTCGGCCGGTGGGACGTAATCTTGCGTTGGCAAATCGATTCGACGGAATACGTAAAAAAAGAAAAGCTTTACATTCGCTGAAAGTATTTGCTCCGCATATTTTCCGAAAAATTTAGATAAGGGACAGAGGCTTTTCCGGGGGATATTTTATATATTTGATTATAAATTCATTTCCCCTTGCGACCGATTGCGGCCATCCTTTTGTGGATCGTCGGCATCACCGCGGGCGGAGCCCAAACCGGCGACTCCTCCTCGCGTCCGAACGGGCCGTTTCGAAATTATTTGAAATGGCACGCCGGACTACACGTAGTTTATCCCACCTCTTATGCCACTTACCGCTATACGGCCCGGCCCCTTCCGGCGGGAGGCGCGGAATATACCCTTTCTTTGTTCGACCCTTATGAAGACCTCATTTCGGTGGAAACTTCGGCAGGTTTTACCCTCAACGGGGTATGGGAACGCTACGTCAAACAAAGGGACGGCATCCGGTTTATATCCGAACGCCTAGGTGCGGAAAGCTACGTGTATGCCGTAATGGGCGTGCATTTTTGGAGAGCCGGAATTCGAGGAGGATTTACCGTCCCTCTCTACAGCGTTTATCACATTCGCATGAGAATCATTGAAAACGACAAACTCCTTTACATCCGCAAGCACAAAGCCATGTTTCCGCCCGCATCCCGGCGACGAGGCGGCATGATATGGGGCGAAATCATGTTTCGCATCGGACCCGCATGGCATATGGGCCTCCGCATGTCGGGAAGCGGGATTCAATGGGTGATTTATGGAAAATGGAAAAAATTATGAAAACCCTGAAGATTTTTGTTCTCTTATCGGCAGGAATGCTTTTAACGGCGGGGTGTTTTCAGTTCCCTTTATACTATGTGGCCGACGAAACGGGGGACAATCAATTTTATGTGGAAATCGACGGGCAACTTTACCGGGCTCTTGAAAGACACCGGATTCCCGTCCGCATCGTATGGGCCGGCGAGGTGCTTGAGATTCGCGCCGTATTGGACGCTCCCGAAAAGGCGAGATGCATTTTGGAAATCCGCATTGAAGATTTTCACGGCCCCGGCACCTATGCGATCTATGACCGACCGCCCGGCGATACGCTGGTGCGCTTCACGTCGGCCCGGTTGAGCATCATACACGACGGCCATTATTATTCCGACGGAATCCCTCCGGCTTATATTCGCATTTTGGAAGCGGATCCCGAGAGCCGCCACATCACCGGCCTGTTCGCCTTCGGGGCCCGGGGCGGCGGCGGAAAGCGGCTCGAGCTGGAAAACGGCTTTTTCGATTGGCATCACCTGTATAAACCTTAACCCATGCGAACTCTCTATCTGATTTGGATTTGGGCTTTCGCCCTAAGCGGATGTACACGATACGAAATCGTTAGCGACGAATTATTGTCGGCCATGCCCGGTTGGCCCGACCCGGGAAAAATGGAAATGGATGTGAAAATTTCGACTAATTACTACGAATTTCTTTATAAGGATACCCTCACGGTGGCGGACACGGCCGGCGGGCTGTTGTTCCGATATACCAAAGGCCGCATTTTCATCCCGGGACTTCCCGCCGGAGGCGAAGAATATGAATTTGGCGATCCGCAACCTTCCGCGGGCTTGCGATACGACGTGGCCTGGATTTCTTACGACCCGAACGAATACTACACCGATTACCCCTTGCTCTATTCCCGCGACGGGAGCGGGTTCCTGAAAATTTTGGGTATCGCTATCGACACGGCCGGGCGCCGCGTGATATCCGGTTTTTTCGAAGCCAATGTGTATGGTGATACTTTATACGGCACCATTCGGCGGGGAATGTTCCGGGCGTATCTCCCTTAAAACACCCACCCCAACCGGAATGCCGCGGTGGTAAGGGCGGGAGCCAAAGTGATTTCAAAACCACGATCGAACTCCACGGATTCGGTGACGCCGCTTCCCTTCACTTGCACGGGCAAATATCGGGTGTATTGACCGCCCAATCCCAACTCCACGCCGAGATAAAGGTGTTTGGCCACAAAATAATCCACGCCGGTAACGAATCCGGCCCCTACCGCCAAAGCTCCCGCATAGGGCAAATCGGGCCGGTTCACAAGGATGACGGAACTCACCGACCCGCCGTCCTGGGATTCCACTTCCAGCTGATTTTGCGAATAGGCCACCATCATTACAAAACCCGTATATGGCGATACCCGCTTACCGGCCGCATAATGGCGCTCGAAGCCGGGCATAAAGGCCAGACCGAATCCCGTAAAACGTTCGTGCAATTCTTTTTGACCTTCACCGGAATTTTCCTGTTGGATAATGTCGTCGCGATGGGTGAATCCCACATAAAAGCCCAAACGAACGGCGCGCCCTTTTTTCTTAAACATCCTGTATTTGAAAGTATTATTAACCAATCCGAAAATGGCGCCCGAATCCGAAGCGAATATTTTTTGGGGATTAAATTCCACTTCAATGGCCACGTCTCCCCGAGAATAGGGCGAAAATTCCAGGACCAACGTACCGGAAGATTCGGCTTCATGTCCGGCTTGCCGGAACACCTCGTACCGTTGGGCATGCATGAGGGTCCACACGCTCAAAAGGGCCAAGCCCGTGAGTAATTTTTTCATGGCAAAAGGTTTTGGGGTTGCGTTACCCAAAGTTAACCAAATGCGGGAGAAAACGGAGGATTTTCTGAAAATTATGGAACCGGCGGTGAAAATAACCGGCGATTTCAGGATGAAGAACCGTAAAATTTTCGGCGAAGCATATCGGATTTTTTGATGCTTCGTTCCAACCATTGTTGGTAAAGAGCCGCTTGTTCCTCGGGTGAGAGCCGCCAATCGATGTCGGAAGCGCGCAATTTGCGGGTCGTTTCGTACAGAATCAAGGCCGCGGCCACGCTGATGTTAAAACTTTCGGTAAACCCGTACATGGGAATTTTGAGGTATTCGTCCGCCATTTCCATCACCACGGGGGAGAGTCCGTCCTTTTCCACCCCGAAGAAAAAGGCCGCTTTGCGAGTCACGTCGAAATCGGGCAAGAGCACGGACGAGCGGTGGGGCGTGGTGGCCACGATGCGGTATCCGGCTTCCCTCAACCGGCGAATGGTGTCGGCCGTATCGCGATGTTCGTGAAGGGTCAGCCATTTTTCGGCTCCTTTGGCGATGCCGTGGGAAATGCGGGCGTCGTAATGCTTGCGGATGATATGCACGTCCTGGATGCCGAAAATATCACACGAGCGCACAACGGCGCTTATATTGTGCATTTGATACAAATCTTCGAGCACCACGGTGAGATGGCGGGTGCGGTTTTGAAGAACTTGCCGGAGGATTTCCCGCCGCCGCGGCGTGACGAATTGCTCCAAATAAGCCGTAAAAGCGGGGTCATACGTGCTCATGGACCAATTCATAGGTTTGACGCGCGATTTCGCGTTCTTCCCCGGCCGGAATCACCCGAATTCGAACCGCCGAATCATCCGCATGGATGTCGCCCTCGCCCTTAAGGTTACGATTGCGCTCTTTGTCGAGACGGATGCCCAGATACTCCGTTTCGCTACATGCCAGCTCGCGCACCAAAGCCGAATGTTCGCCCACGCCTCCGGTAAATACCAGTGCGTCCACCCCGTTGAGCACCGCGGCATAAGCACCGATATATTTTTTGATGCGGTAGGCATACATTTCCACCGCCAACCGCGCCGAGGCATCGCCTTGTCGGTAACGCTCTTCGATTTCGCGCATGTCGTTGGTGCCTGTCAATCCTTTAAGTCCGCTTTCTTTATTGAGAATACGGGCCGCTTCGGATACGTCCAATCCGTCGTGTTGCATCCAATACAAAAGGACCGAAGGGTCGATATCGCCGGGACGGGTGCCCATGATCAATCCCGGGAGAGGGCCGAACCCCATGCTGTGGGCCACCGAACGGCCGTCCAGAATAGCGGTGGCGCTGGCGCCGTTGCCCAAATGCAAACTGATGATTTTTCGCGCTTGGGGAGCCGTTTCGGCCATACGCCGGGCAATCCACTGATGGTTGATTCCGTGAAACCCGTATTGGCGAATCCCCGCCTCATAAAAACGGGATGGTATGGCATATCTGTGTTCGCGGGGAGGAATGGTCCGGTGGAAAGCGGTGTCGAATACCGCCACTTGGGGAATGCCCGGAAAAATGCGTTCGGCCGCTTCGATGCCGGCCAAATTGGCGGGATTATGCAGGGGGGCCAAATCGAACAGGCTCCGAATCACGGATTTGACTTCTTCGTTGATCAGAACGGGACGAATCAAACGCGTACCTCCGTGCACCACGCGGTGGCCGGCGGCTTCCACCTTAAAGTAGGGATGCCGATCGAAAAAAGCTTTTAACAACTCCAATGCCTTGGCATGATCGGGAATGGGGCCTTCATACGACCCCCCGGGCCAGGTCATCCGTCCGGCCTCCCCTTCTCCGATGCGTTCGGCCGCTCCGCCCGCCAATTCGGTGCCCGCGGGCATGTCCAACAATTTCCATTTCAAGGACGAACTGCCGGCATTGAGCACCAAGATTTGCATATCTTCCCGGTTTATTCCAATTCGACGGCTTTATCCAATACGGGTAAAAACAAAGCCGAAAGGCGGTGATCCGCCAATACGTCGCGCAACGCCTCGAGAGGCAAGAATTTTTCGCGCTTCAGCATCCATGCGGCGGCCAAAAGGGCTTTGCTTTTGGGACTTACCAATTTGCCGAACGGACGCACCACCACATCGCGGACGGGCAAATCGAAGTCTTTTTCCAAGGATTCGTCCAAATACACTTTGGTTTGCGGGCTCAAACGTCCCCGCACTTTTTCCAACCCGTCCCGGGTGACGATGACAGCCACGTCGGGAGCCGCCAAGCCGGTGTAATGAATGTCGTCGCGGTCCAAGATGACTTCGGCCACCGAAAAACCGGTGCCCACCGTAATGGGATATTCACCTTTCATGGTGGTATTCAGGCCGGCCAAAATTCCGGCCGTTGCCAAAAATTTACCCACCGATTGCACGCCGCCTCCGGCCGAACCCGCCAGAAGGATGCCTTTACGCTCTTCCACCGGCGAAGAATAGCGGGCTTCGTATCCCTCGCCCGGTTCGAAAAGGGGGGCGGTTTCCCGCCTCCGGATCCTTGTGGGCGGGCGGTCGTTCTCGTAGGCTTCTTCCGGCTCGACCACTTCCAAAAATTCGGGCAATTTTTTAAAGGCATAAGACGTACACAAACTGGCGATTTCCAAAAGGGTAAATCCTTCGGTTTCTATCGCCTTGCGCAAATATTCGGCCATTTGCTTGGGTGAATTGACGCGGGCGGCGTAACGGGCACCCGAAATATGAGCCAGCTTCACGATGTCGAAAGGAGGCACGTCTTTTTCGAAGTCTATGATTTCCTTGAATTTGGTTGTGGTCAACCCGCTGATTTGTCCGCCGGTCATGCCGTACACCTGGTTGTTGAGGAGGATCAGGGTCATATTCACATTGCGCCGTGCGGCTTCGAGCACATGTTGAAGCCCGATGGTGGCTCCCCCGTCTCCGATAAAGGTGATCACTTTTTTGCCCGGCACTTCGTCCAAGCCCATAGCCACTCCCATGCCGAGGGCGGGCGACCGTCCGTGCAACCCGTGGATGGTATGGGTATCGAACAGGGGGTCCACCAATCCGCTACAGCCGATGTCGCTGACCACCACCACGTCGTGACGCCGGATGCCGGCATCTTCCAATACTTTGGCCAGTTGGCGTACGGCCACGCCGTGACCGCATCCCGGACAGAAAGGAAATTTTTTTCCCGTTAGGATTTTTTCTTTTACTTCAGCCATGATGATACGTTTTTTCAACGGCTTCCGCTATGGCTCGGGGCGTGATCATTTCCCCGATTCCGGTCACCGCAAATACGTGGGCGGGCGTTTGTTCGCCGAATAGGATTTCTTTGTATTGTCCCGTGAGGTTTTCTTCGGCAAAAACCAATTTGGTATAGCTATCGATAATTTCCCGGATCTCTTCCGCCACCGGAAGTAAAGTTTTGACCACAAGCAAATCGGCCGGGCGTCCGGCTTTTTCCAGCATTTTGACGGCATCGCGGGCGGCTTCGGCCGTCACTCCCCATGTAACGATCAACACCGGCGCCTTTTCCTCGCCGCGTATCCATTCGTATTCCAGATAATCGGGAAGATTGTGCAAGATTTTATCCCGCAACCGACGGGTATTGGCCAAAGCTTCGGGTTCGGCTTTTCGGATCATGCCGTCGGCATCGTGGGTGGAAGCCGTGATGCGGGTGAGGTATTCGTCATCGCCCAAAAAAATGTGGGCGGGCGTAAGCGCTTCCACGGGCTCGTAGGGACGGAAAGGTTCGCGCACGCGGCGAGCGGGTTTCCATGGTGTGATCTCGGGTAATTTCGACGTGTCAAAAGATTTTTGGGTCATCACCATCTCTTTGGACGTAAGCAAAAACACGGGCGTTCGTAACCGGCGAGCCGTTTCCACCGCCTTGGCCGCCAGGCTCCACATATCTTCGAAAGACGAAGGAGACAAAACGGGCACGGGATAACCGCCCGAAATAATGCCTTTGAGAAAAAGCAGGTCGCCCTGGGCACCCGTGGTGGCCGAACCCGTACTGGGTCCCAGCCGCTGGGTGATCATAATCACCATGGGCAATTCCATGGCATAGGCCATATTGATCCCTTCGGTCATCAATGCGATACCGGGAAAGGCGCTGGACGTAACGGGCATCTTACCCGCCGCGGCCAAACCGGCCATCCACTGCAAGGTGGTGATTTCGTCGGGAGCCGCCAAAAAATAAGGCATGCGCCGACGCGCATAGGCATACATCAGATTGGAAGGCGTGATGGGATAGCCCACAAACACGTCGGCTCCCGCTCGGGCCATGGCTTCGGTGGCCAGTTTGGACCCGTCTATTAACGTTTTCCGAGTGGTTTTCAAAACTTCGGCTTTTTGTATCGGTACAAATGTATAAAAATAGGTTTTAACCTCCCACGGCAATTGCTCCGTTTGCACTTGACGGAATTCATGCGTAATTTTAGGGTTAAAAATGCCCGAGTACCGCCTTCCCGGTCTTCCTCCGATCCGCTTGGGGCGCTTTCGAGAACTTTGGAATATACGTCCTTCCGTTCCGCGAAAGATCGTTTATTTTGTCGTATTATTCCTTCTTTTCGGTTTTTGGATTAAAGGACTCAGGGGCGGGCTAACGGCCGCGGTTTTGGCGACAGTGATTTACCTCCTCTGGTATGCGTACGTGTTTTACATGGGCGAATACAAATACCGCAAAGAAATTTATCACACATTTACGGCCGGACCTTATCGTCCTTTTCTGAAGCAAGGTTTCCGCATGGACGACGACTTTTATCTCTCGGGACAACTTAACGGATTTCCGGTGCACATTTTTCCCGGTGCTTACGCGCCGTCGGACACCCGGGTGGGCGCTTACTTCTTTGTGGAACCGCCCTCGCCCGAAGCCATTCGCGGCCTGTTGAACGAGGTTCGCCTCTTGCCGGGTGTGTATGACGTATATTGGAGAGGCGGAGCATTGATGCCCGTATTCGAAACCGAAGATCAAGATTTGCACCTCAACGCATCCGTGGTGGCCCGGCTCCTGGCCGATTCGGATTTTCGACCCGCCACCCCTTCTTCCGACATGCGCGACCCCGACCGCTGGCCCTGGCTGATCGAAACTTACGAAAAAGGCGACGGCTACCCCTTCGATTTGCTTCCCCTGACCGGTGACAGCCATTCGCTGGAAGCGACGATCGAAAGCGAAAATTATTATACCGAAATACCCGACGATTTAAAAGAGTTGATTCCCCTCCTCCGTTCGCAAGAAATGTTTTACCCCTTCCCTTCCCGGTTTCATCCCGCCCTCCCCAACCTCCCTTACGGAATCTTTCAAGACACCTACTTTACGGGCGTAATCGGTAAAGAGACCGAAAAGGGACTTTTCTTGTTGGCCACCAAAGCTCGCTACGGCAAGGGTACCGAACTAAACTCGTTGGCCACGTTGTCATCTTTTAATTTATTAGAACAAAACGAAGGAGAATTCGGCTATTACCAAACCGCTCCGGGCATTTATGCGTTCTTTCTCCCCCGATGGGCGGAAACTTCCCTTTTGTTTTTACCCATGAGTTGGAAGATTGCCGAAGGCGCCGTCCCCGGACCCTTTATGTGGGCCATTCCGGCCCGCGACCTGTTCGTGTTTGCCAACCTCCACCATCCCGAAGCCGAAGAATTCATGCGCAACCTGATCGATGCGGCCCGCCACCATCGTGATCGGCAAGACTTGATTTCGGATCGGGTCTTTGTTTGGGAAAATAACCGGTTTCGCATTCTGCCGCGGGAAAATGAAAAATAAAAAACCGGCCTCGAAGGCCGGCAGGTCGGCTTTATTGACCTTGGATAGCTTGTTTGTACAGTTTTTGAACCCCCTCTTCGCGTAATCGGTCGGCTTTTTCCCGCATGCGGCTACGCAATCGGGTGGCTTCGTCGGTCAAAGCGGCGGCTTTTTCGCGGTCTTCCAAACCGGCGGCATTAATCAGGACATTGTAATAGGCCCCTTCGGCCGCCGATTCCAGTGCCGATACGCCTACCAACGCATCCGAATAAGAGGTGGGCAACCCTTCGCGCAACATGGCTTCATTAACTTCCAGGGCTTCCAAAGCCGTGCGCATGACTTCCAAAGGGACCTCGATGGCCCCGACGGTGGCCTCTTCGATGGCCTTGCGGCGCGCTTCCCGCTCTTCGTCCGTGTTTTTGGGAAGACGGAAAGCGGCCATAATCCGGTCGAAAGCCCGGGTATCGGCATCCACCAACTCGAGTAACCGTCGTTTGAGGTTTTCGCCCCGGACGGCCCAATCGGAATAATATTCCCATTTTTCGTCCCATCCCCGTTTGTGAGAGGACAAATTGGCCACCATGGTGCCCAGGGCCGCTCCCAGCGCGCCCGTGTATGCGGCTACGGATCCTCCGCCCGGCGCGGGTCGTTCGGATGCGGTCAAGTCGGCAAATTCTTCCAATGACAGGTCGATTAATTTTTTCTCATCCGATTCTTGGAGTTTGTATTCGATCACCTTTTCCTTGGGATCGAAAGGTTTCAAATCATCCAAACCCAACGATTTGACCGCGATTTTAATTTTCTCCTTTTCGGGGATACCCAGCGACCGCTGTTGCTTGCGCAAGAAATAATCGGCGGCGTCCAAAAGCACTTTCTTGGGTACCAGGCCCACGATTTCGGAGCCCGTGACCCGCACGCCCCGCTTGTCGGCGGCTTTGACCGTTTCGTCGAACACCAAATGGACGGGAGCTTTACGGATATCGGTAATGTTATAAGATACTTGAGCGATGCCGTATTCGTCGATATACCAACCTATGCCTTTGACTCCTTTGAATTTACCGGGAATGCGCACGGGTTTGCCGTCTTTGTCGCGCACGATTTCACCCGTGAGCGGATGACCTTTGCGCTTCACCCGGCCCGCCTCGCGAATGTCGAAAGCAATGGCATTGGCCCGACGGGTGGAGGTAGTATTGAGGTTGACATTATAAGCCACCAGGAAATCTCTGGCTCCGATGGCGACGGCCCCCGAACGGGCTACTTCCTCGTTCCATTCGGAGGGCCCGAAATCGGGTTTCCACTCGGGATCGGCCAACTTGTCTTTGAGCCCTTCATACTCGCCCGACCGCACGTTGGCCAGATTGCGGCGTTTCTCTTCCGTAGCGGCATACTCGTACAAATAAACGGGAATGTTCAGCTCTTCTCCCACCCGCTTGCCCAGCTTACGGGCATATTCGGCCGCTTCTTCCATGGTCATGCCCGACACCGGCACCAGCGGACATACGTCGGTGGCTCCGAACCGGGGATGTTCGCCTTTATGTGCGCGCATATCGATGAGCTCTTTGGCTTTTTTGATCAGCCGGAAGGCCGCTTCCACCACCTTGTCGGGTTCACCTACAAAAGTAATCACAGTGCGGTTGGTAGCCTTACCGGGATCCACGTCCAGTAATTTGACGCCTTCCACCGTTTCCACTTGCCGCGCGATTTCTTTTATTTTTTCGGGGTCGCGTCCCTCGCTGATATTGGGTACGCACTCCAATAATTTTTTGGCCATGGGTTTTTTGTTTTAAAAATACGGATTTCCACGATAAAGGACGACCCTTGGAGGTCATGACTCTCATTGGAATTTTTAACAAACCAAACGCATTGCGGCAAATCGGAGATACATCGAAAGATTATTCGAATTCACCGGTATCGTCCGTTCGGCGATATCTGAATCTACGTCTTCTTTTGGGAGACCTGAGGGATGAGCCGACTTGCGCTTGAAGCAAAGGATTGGTTTTCCCCGCTGCTGGAGGCGGACCGAACCGATTGGGACCGGGATTTCCCCTTTTGAAAGCCAGAAACAGCACATAAATCCAGCCCAAATAAGGAATCAATGCGGGCAAGCACCACCACCCGCTTGCGTCCAGATCATGTAACCTCTTAATGATTTGCATGCACATCAGAAGCCACACGTATATCACCGGCACCGTCACCAGAAAGGCTACCAAATTCGAATAAGGGAATAAAACCTCCGGTAAAATAAGCAACATAAGGATTCCCAACAAAATCAACATGCGTTTGGCATAAGTGCCGCGGGAAATCCGCCCCTTGGGACTGCTCCAATAATCGTATTGCATGGCAAAAAGGTTTTTGAATTCGATGCAATTTTAAGCACGCCTTTACCCCGGGGGCGGGTATGGAAGAAAAATATTTGAAATAACGGGCGGAAAAA
>JAADED010000011.1 GCA_013153605.1 Chlorobiota bacterium
GGCTCTTCATCCCCCTTGCTTTAAATGAACGATTTTTACAAAAATTATGAATTTTCTTTTTACTGTCTTTTTTTGATACAAACATAGGAGCCGTTAGATGCTACGAATCGGGTCTTTATATTCATCTTATCCACCCAATCTTTAGACGCGATCAATCGCCTCTCTACCATTCATTTATTAATTTGGTGTATAACATCAGCGCGAGCGTCGCGCTTCTACTAAATTCGTTGTTCATTGTTCATTGTTCATTATTCATTGCTCATTATTCATTGATCACGCCCGGATCGAGCGTTTCTACATTCCCGGTGGATATTTTCACGCCGCGATGCCTCCCGGCGCTACCATTCACTAAAACACTCCTTCACTATTTCACTCCTTCACTCTTTCACTCTTTCACTTAAAATCGAGATGCCTCGTCGCTTCGCTTGCCTCGGCATGACATCTCCAAATATCAAATCGTTTTAGACGCGATGAATCGCGTCTCTACATTCATTTGTCAATATGACGCCTATATCAACAGCGCGACGCATCGCGTTTCTACCCAAAAATGAATCATTGTTCATTATTCATTATTCATTGTTCATTATTCATTGTTCATTAATCCCGCCCGTGTCGGGCGTTTCTACATTACCGGTTGATATTTTCGCGCCGCGATGCATCGCGGCGCTACCATTCACTAAAACACTCCTCCACTCTTTCACTCCTTCACTCCTTCACTCTTTCACTCCCTCACTCCTTCACTAATTCACTCCTCCACTCTTTCCCTCCTTCACTCTTTCACTAAAAAACTATTCCTCCACCCAATTGAGCCTGTCGGCTTGGCTGTATTGCCAAGGGGCGCCGTTGTTTTCGATATTGGTAAACATGAGATTCAATTCCGGCGGGGCAGCGCTTTCTTCCAACACCAGGTATTGCCGCAATTGGATAATCACATCCAGCGGGTCGTTTTCCACCGGGCATTCTTCCACACAGGCATTGCACGTGGTGCATGCCCAAATTTCTTCGGGCGAAATATAATCGAGCAACGACTTGCCGTCATCCACGAATTTGCCGTGTTTATCGATGATGCGTCCTACCTCTTCGGTACGGTCGCGCACGTCCATCATGATTTTCCGGGGCGATAATTTTTTGCCCGTGGCATTGGCCGGGCACACATCCGAACAGCGGCCGCATTCGGTACAAGTGTAAGCATTGAGCAAATTCACCCATTTCAAATCGAATATATCTTTGGCGCCGAAGCGTTCGGGCTCTTCTTCATCTTGGGGCTCGGCATATGGGTCGGCATTGGGGTCCAGCATCAGCTCCACCTGTTTCTTGACGCTTTCCAAGTTGTCCAATTTGGCCAGAGGCGGCAATTTGGCATAAAACGTATTGGGAAATGCCAAAAGGATATGATAATGCTTGGAAAAATACAGATAGTTAAGAAAGATTAAAATTCCCACGATATGAACCCACCACATGGTGCGTTCGATCATGACCAAGGTTTCCGGATCGTCCGGTAAGATGCGAAGCAAGAATTGACTGATGGGAAAACTTCCCACGATTCCTTCCTTAAAATAATAATGGCCGTAGTGCAATTGTTGCAATTTCAAATCGGCGGCATTCATGGTGAGGAAGGCGGTCATGAGGATAAATTCGAAATACAGGATGATGTTGGCATCTTTCTTGGGCCACCCTTCCATTTCGGGCATATGAAAACGCCATATTTTGAGCACGTTCCGCCTGATCCAAAACAGGGTGACCGCAATAATCACCAAAAGGGCCAGGATTTCGAACGAGGCTATGAGAAAATCGTAAAAGCCGCCCATGAAGCGCAAAACCCGGTGCGTGCCGAATATGCCGTCGATAATGATTTCAATTACCTCAATATTGATGATGATAAATCCCAAATATACCGCCAGGTGCAACAGGGCGGGAATAGGACGTTTGAACATTTTTTGTTGGCCGAAAGCTTTGAGGAGCATGTTGCGCCACCGCTCTTTTTTACGGTCGCTCCGGTCGTAAGGGCGCCCCAATTTGATGTTGCGTACCGTTTTGCGCACATGATATGCAAAGTAGCCGATGCCGGCAAAAAGTATGAGGGTGAAAATCACGTTATCCAACCAATGCATATCGGGTTATTTTTTCTTCTTTTCTTTTTTTCCGAACACCGAAAATTGGACGTAACGTTCGGGCCGGGCTTTGAGGTCTTCGAGCAAGGCGTTGAGGCTCTCGAGAGTGCGGTTGAGGTTTCGATAGAGCGCCTCGTCTTTGGCCAGCTTGCCCAACGACCCCTTGCCTTGTTGCAAATCTAACAAAAGGGCCTGAAGATGCCGGCTGCTTTCGGTCAGGTTTCGCATTAATTCTTCGTAATCGGCGCGGGAAAGCTTATCGGTGATTTCCCGGAGGTTTTTGCCCGTTTGTTCCAATTGGCGAACGGAATTGCGCAAGGGCACCCGGTTTTCGGCCAACATGGCGTTGAGCTGTTGCACCGACTTTTGCAAATCGGCCGTAAGGGCATGGATATTTTTTAACGAAGCGGCCAAATGCCGGCGATTGGCGTCGTCGAAAGTTTGGTTCAGTTTAATCATCAATTGATTGGTGTTATATACCAATTCTTCGAACTGTTGCTGGGAATTGCCGATGATTTCCGTAAGTCCCGCGGCGGTGGCGCTTTGGAGGGTATCGCCGTCGCGGGCGGGTTCGGGCGAAAAGCCCAATTCGATCTCCAAATTTTTGCTTCCCAGCAAGCCGCTTCCGGTGATTTTTACTTTGCTGTCTTTGGGAATAAAATAATTGCGGTCGATATGCAATGCCATAACGATCTTGCGATCTTCGGGGCGAAAGGTCATTTCTTTGATTCCCCCGATGGTAAGCCCTTTGAGCTTGACGGGCGTGGAGTTGTCTATGCCCTCCACATTATCGAAGACCGAATAAAACGTATGATAATTTTTCAGAATGTCCTTGCCTTTTAAAAAATTAAATCCCCACACGAACAACACCAATGCCAGTATGCCGAAGACGGCGGCTTTGATTTCCGTACGTATCTTCATAAGCCGTTTTTACACATTGCAATATTAATCAAATTCGACGAAAACGCCTCGGCCCTTTGTCACGGGAATATCCCTTCGTCCGCGAATTTTGATTAACTTTGCCAAAGAGGGGCGCATCCATGAAAATCGTTCGCATCAATTCGCAACCGGGATTGGACATTTATTCGGCCGAAACCGCGGTATCGGTCAGCCTTCCCTACGTGGATACGGGCATCCGGGCGGGATTTCCCTCTCCGGCCGACGATTTTTCGTACCTCAGCATCGATTTGAACAAGGAATTGGTTCGCAATAAAGAAGCCACCTTTTTCGCCCGCGTGAAAGGCGACTCCATGCGCGATGCCGGTCTCCAGGACGGCGACCTCCTGGTGATCGACCGAAGCCTCGAACCGCGAGATGGAAAAATAGCCGTATGCTTTATCGACGGCGAGTTTACGGTCAAGCGCATCAAAATGGAAAAGGACGCCGTATGGCTCCTCCCGGCCAACGACGAATACGAACCCATCAAGGTAACTCCCGAAAACGAGTTAATCATTTGGGGAATCGTTACGGCCGTGATTAAATTCGTCTGAAAGCGGGCGATCTCTAAAATTTTGTGCCCATGAAATTACCCGTCAACGCCCTTACCGGAGCCGTCATCGGAGACATCGCCGGATCGGTTTACGAATTTTTTCCCGTCAAGCACAAAGACGTGCCCCTGTTCGATCCGGACGCCGACTTTACGGACGATACCGTGATGACGGTGGCGGTGGCCGACGCCATCATGAACGGCAAAGATTTTACCGACACCCTGCGCGACTACGGCCGCCGCTATCCGGGTCGCGGCTACGGAAGCCGATTTTCCATTTGGCTGAGCACACCCGTTCCCATGCCTTACGGCAGTTACGGCAACGGCTCGGCCATGCGGGTAAGTCCGGCCGGCGAATGGGCTCGTACCCTTGACGAAGCCCTCGACCTGGCCCGCCGAAGCGCCGAAATCACCCACAACCATCCCGAAGGCATCCGGGGAGCCCAAGCCACGGCGGCCGCCGTTTGGCTGGCCAAACACGGGGCGTCCAAAGACGAAATCCGCCGCCAAATCACCGACCGGTTCCGCTACAATCTGGATTTTACGATCGACGAACTTCGGCCCCAATACCGATTCCACGAAACGTGCCAACGCACCGTGCCTCCCGCCATTGTGGCTTTTCTCGACAGCCATGACTTCGAAGATGCCGTGCGGCTGGCCATATCCCTGGGAGGCGATGCCGACACCCTGGCGGCCATTGCCGGAAGCATGGCCGCGGCCTACTACAAACACATTCCAGAATTTATGCTTGAAGAAGCCGCCCGCCGCCTTCCCGACGAATTTATCCGCATCTTGCAAGAGTTCGAAGCCCGCAAACCCGCCCGGTAAGTCGCGGTCATTTCCCGTTCGGCGGAGAATTCGTAAATTTGGTGGAAACCCTAAAATTTTCACCATGGACAAAGCATATGTCAAAATACCCCAACCCTACAACGAACCGGTACTCTCTTACGCCCCCGGCACGCCCGAGCGGGAAGAAGTGCTGAAAACCTACCGCGAAATGTGGAACAGCCATGTGGAGGTGCCCCTCTACATCGACGGCGAACCCGTTTATACGGGCGATACCAAACCCATACGTCCGCCCCACGACCACCGGCACGTGGTGGGCGTATATCACCGGGCCTCGCAAGATCATGTGCGCCAAGCCATAGACGCCGCCCTGAAAGCCCGCCAACAATGGGCCGACTTGCCGTGGGAACAAAGGATTTCCATTTTCCTTAAAGCGGCGGATCTGATTTCCGGTCCCTACCGGGCCAAAATGAATGCGGCCACCATGATCAACCAGTCCAAAACCATCCACCAAGCCGAAATCGATGCCGTGGCCGAATTGGCCGACTTCTGGCGATTCAACGCCGAATATCTCCGACGCATTTATACCGAACAACCCGATTCGGCCAAAGGGGTGTTTAACCGCATGGAATACCGCCCCTTGGAAGGTTTCGTATATGCCGTAACGCCCTTTAACTTCACCAGTATCGCGGGCAACCTTCCCACCGCGCCGGCCATGGCGGGCAACGTGGTGATTTGGAAACCTTCGGTATCGCAAATGTATTCGGCCAACATGATTATGGAAGTATTGCGCGAAGCGGGACTTCCGCCCGGAGTAATCAACATGGTGTCGGGCAACGCCCAAAAAATCACCGAAGTGGTATTGGCGCATCCCGATTTCGCCGGATTGCACTACACGGGATCCACGGCGGTGTTTCAATATTTATGGAAAACCATCGGTCAGAATATCGACAAATACAAAAGTTATCCGCGCATCGTGGGCGAAACCGGAGGCAAAGATTTCGTGTGGATGCACGCTTCGGCCGACCCGCGCGAAGTGGCCACCGCCCTCTCACGCGGCGCATTCGAATATCAAGGGCAAAAATGTTCGGCCGCCTCTCGGGCCTACATTCCCAAAAGCAAGTGGGACGAAGTGTTCGCCATCCTCAAGGAACAGGTGGAAAGCATGAAAATGGGCGCGCCCGACGATTTTTCCAATTTCATCACCGCCGTCATCAGCGAAAGCTCCTTCAACAAACTGGCCGGATACATCGAAAAGGCCAAGCGGGATCCCGAAGTGGAAATCGTTTTGGGCGGAGGGTATGACAAATCCAAAGGTTACTTTATCGAACCCACCGTCTTTTTGACCACCGATCCTTACTACGAAACCATGGTGGAAGAATTGTTCGGCCCGATTTTGACGGTTTACCTCTATGACGACGACCAATGGAAAGAAAGCCTGGATTTGGTGGACAACACCAGCCCCTACGGCCTCACGGGAGCCATTTTCGCCAAAGACCGCTACGTAATCGATTACGCCACCAAGCGGTTGGAAAATGCGGCGGGCAACTTCTATATCAACGACAAACCCACGGGCGCCATCGTGAACCAGCAACCTTTCGGAGGAGCCCGGGCCTCGGGAACCAATGACAAAGCGGGCTCCATGTGGAACCTGATTCGCTGGATTTCGCCCCGCGCCATCAAAGAGAACTTCAATCCGCCCAAAGATTACCGATATCCCTATATGGGCGAATAAATCGAGGCGGACCTCCGGGTCCGCTTTTTTTGGGCCCACCGGGGCTGAATTTGACATAACGAAAAAGGGGCGCCAATTATTTTTTACCGAAGGAGAGCCATTTCAATTTTATTTAAATAATTCATATATTTGGCAACCTTAAAAAAGGAAAATTCAAACTCATGAGTGAGCAAACCAAAGGGCCGCAAAATCCTGGTGACGAGAAAAATACCCATCAATCCCATCAAGACAATCTGAATTCCCGAAACGAGCAACCGGCACGGGACGACTCTCCCGAAGAGCATCCCGAAAATGCGGAATCTCCGCAACCGGCCGACACCCCTACACCCGAGGAGGAACCGGCCGGCGAGGAATCCGTGATCGAAGCCGGCGCTCAAGCCGAATCTCAATCTTCGGCTCAGCCCGAAGAAACGGGCGACACCCGAGACCGACGTTTCGACAATCTGACCGCTAAAGAACAACAATTACTCGAATCCGACGACATCGAGCACGAAAAAACGGGAGATGAAGTCATTGCCGAAATTCAACAAGAGCTCAGCGAACTGGCCGAAAAGGAAGACGAGGCCGAAAAGGAATTGGCTTTCGATCTCTCGCGCATTCGCAAATTCAACCTTCGCGAACTGGTGGACGAATTCCGCGAAATCCTCGACACCCATCCCGTGGAGCGGGTCAAAAAATACCTCCAGGACATTAAAAATATTTTCGACGAAAAATTCTACGATCTCAAAGAAAAGGAACGACAAAAATTCATTGAAACCCACGGCGACGACAAGGCCTTTTATTTCCACTCGCCCGAAAAAGAAGAAATGGACGTCCTCTACCGCGAATACAGAAGGCGGGTAAAAGAGGCGGCCCGGCGCTTCAAGGAATTGCTCGAAGAGAACAAACGCAAAAAGAAAGAAATCGTGGAGGAAATTAAAAGCCTGATTATGGGCACCTCCGACGATTCCAAACACATCATCCAACGGTTCCGAGAGCTCAAAAACAAGTGGTACGAAATTCAACCCGTGCCCAAGAACGAGTCCGGTATATTATATCAAAATTTCAAGTATTGGGTGGAACAATTTTACGAATCACTCAAGTTTCGTGAAGATTACCTGAAAAAATTATACGAAGAAAACCTCGCGGAAAAACAAAAACTGATCCAACGGGCCAAAGAATTGCTCGAATGGGAAGATCCGGTCAAAGCCTTCCGCGAATTGCAAGTGCTTCACCGCCTGTGGAAGGAACGCACCGGCCCCGTGGCGCCCGAACACAAGGAGGAGGTGTGGCAGGAATTTAAATCGGTGACCCAGCAATTGCACGAAAAACGGCGCCGCTACCTCCAGCAGCTCAAAGAGGAATACCAACAAAACCTCGAGAAAAAACGGGAGCTCATCCAAAAAATGGACGAAATCCTGGCCCGCGAACCTCAAACCCATCGCGAGTGGCAGGAATTGATCAAAGAAGTGGACGCCCTCCGCGAAGAATTCCAAAACATCGGCTTCGTGCCGCAACGCTATAAGGACGAAATCCGGAAGGAATTTTACGACAAGGTGCGGGAATTCAACCGCAAGAAGAACAAATTTTACAAAGAGCTCAAAGCCAAGCAACGCCAAAACCTGGAACTGAAACGGCAAATCTTGGCCGAAGCCAAAGCCCTTTTGGAAGCGGAAGACGTGCCCGATGCCGAAGAGAAATGCAAGGACATTCGCGAGCGGTGGTATGCCGTGGGCCATGTGCCGCGCAATGTCTCGGAAGAGCTTAAAGCGGAATTCCGGGAGGTATGCAACGAAATCATGAAGAAATACCATACCCAGCTCAAATCCGAACGCGACGAAGAATATCATAACTACCTCCGCAAAAAAGAATACCTTAAAGAACTCAAAACCGCTTTGCGCGAAGATCAATTGGGGGAAGTAACGCTGGAGAAAGTCAAGGAAATTCTGGACAACTGGCGCGAAATGGGTCGTGTACCCGAAAACGTGCGATACATCAATTCCAAATTTCATAAATTCATCTCATCGCTGATTTACAAATACAACCTGGACGAGAACGAATTGCGCCTGATGCAATTCAAAGGCCTGGTGGACGAAATGGCGGCCTCGGGCGATACGCGCAAGCTCAAACGCGAGCTGAAGTTCGTGACCAACCGCATCGCCGAAATCGAGGACGAAATCCGTCAGTCGGAAGCCAACCTTCGCCTCTTTAAAGTGAGCGAAGACAATAAGGACTTCCTGGAGCAGCTCCACCAAAAAATCGAAGACAAGAAAAAGCAATTGGAGCAGTGGAAACAAAAACGCGAATATCTCCTGTCGGTGATGGAATGAGGCGCATGCTCGTCCTGATCTGGTTATTGGGGACCGCGGTTCCCGCTTTTGCCCAAGATGCCGACATCTATCAGCGCCGGCCGGGCGACCGGTTCGAATTTCCCGCCAAGCCCTCCGGCATGACTTTCGAGGAGTTCGAATTATTGGAAACCGATCTTCGCATGCAAGACATGATGGCGGCGGCCATCGTACCGGGATACGTGCACTTTCGCATTCACGAAAAGAAAAAAGGATGGTATCTGGTGGGCATTCGCACCCTCGGATATGCGGGAGCAGTGTATCTGGCGGCCAACGACAAATCGCTGTGGCGCGTACTCTTCGACCCCACCGCCAAATATACCGACAAAGACCACGCCCGCAATGCGGCGGTGGCATACCTTTCGGC
This sequence comes from Chlorobiota bacterium, assembly GCA_013153605.1. Taxonomy (GTDB): domain Bacteria; phylum Bacteroidota; class Bacteroidia; order Flavobacteriales; family Flavobacteriaceae; genus JAADED01. Next base: position 8,813 of record JAADED010000011.1, read on the forward strand.
CGCCCTCATCGGCGGCTCCTTCATATACGATTGGGTGCACGGACGCGTATTGCTCCAACGCAAACAAACCCGCATCCGCTTTAAATACAGCCCCGTCATAGGCTGGACCGAAACCCGCCGAGGGCAAGCCCTTACCGCGGGATTGCAAATATCCTTTTAATTATTAGGAGAATTGTTATCTTTGTTGCAATAAAAACTTGCCGGTTATGAAAAAGTATCCCGCCTTTATCATCATTGCCCATTGGCTCACCGCCGTTTTGCTGGTGATTAACGCTTTGTTGGGCTTCCAATTGGAAGAAGTGGCCGAACACGAAGGGATCACCCCCGAGACCTTCGGTTATTTCCGCACCCACGCCCTCATCGGGGCGGCCATTTTGGTGATTACCCTCATCCGTTGGTTCGTAAAATTCAAAAACCGCGACCGTTTGCCCGAGTTGGAATATTACGGCGATTGGCATAAAAAATTGGTAAACGGCATCCATGCCTTAATTTACCTACTCCTCATCCTCGTACCCCTCACCGGAATCATTAATATGTATCAAGCGGGAGTATTCGGCGTATGCTTCGGCAAGCCTTTCCCGGAAGAAGTTTATCTGAGCGAGTCCTTGACGGAAATTCACGAAACTTTGGTCAAACTTCTCTTCGCTTTGGTAGCGGCTCACGTGGCCGGCGTGATTTCCTATATATTGAAAACCAAAGAAAACATCCTCAAGCGCATGTGCTTGTTGGCCAAATAAGGTCGGTCGCACAAATTTTTGGGGGCCGGCACTCTCGAGTGACCGGCCTTTTTTTACGGGGCGGGAATTATTTCGTAACTTCACCCCAAAAAGGGGCCGATGGAGTCTTACCTGAAAAAGCTCAAGCAAATCAAGGCTTTCGTGTTCGACATCGACGGGGTGTTTACGGACGGAAAAATTTGGGTATTGCCCGATGCGGAGCTTGTCAGAAGCATGCACACCAAAGACGGACTGGCTGTCAAGCGGGCCGTGGATACGGGCTTTCCGGTGGCCATCATCAGCGGAGCCCGCGAAACGTACCTGGCCAAACGCTTCGAATACCTGGGGGTAAAAGACATTTACCTCAACGCCGAACAAAAAGAAGAATTTTTTTGCGATTTTATCCAACATTACGGCCTTTCGCGTGAAGAAATCGCCTACATGGGCGACGACATCCCAGATATCGGTCCCATGGAATTGGCGGGACTGGCGGCATGCCCGGCGGATGCGGCGGCCGAAGTGCGGCGCATAGCCGATTATGTCTCCCCTTTTCCGGGAGGAACGGGATGCGTGCGCGATTTGATCGAAAAAGTGCTCAAAATCCACGGCAAATGGTTCTGAACCCTTCCGTCCGAAGGGTGGTCCAAGCGGCCCGGCCGGCCAACCTCGCCTTAATGGCGTTGTACTACGGGGTGCTGTACATAAAATTTTTTTCGGATGTCCCCCTTCCCTCTTATGTTCTTTTAATGCTGACGGTCCTTTTCCTGGCGGCCGCCGGTAACCTTCATAACGATTTGGAAGACATTCCCAACGATATAATCAACAGAAAGGCCAATTTATATGTCCGAGAGCGTACGAAATTTATTCGCCTCCTCCCCTATTGGCTGTATGCCGCCGGCTTGGCTTCGGGAGGGGCGTTTGCCCTGATAAGCGGAGAGCCCGGGCGCTTCTTTTATTTTGTGGCCGTGGCGGCACTTCTTTTCTTCTACAACAAGGCTCTCAAAAAAACGCCTTTGATCGGCAATTTTACGGTCTCGCTTCTCACAGCCCTGGCGGTGGTTCAACCTCTTTTTTTCTTTCCCGCCGACCATCGAAAAGCACGCTTTCTCTTTTGGCTCGCCATGGTGATGTTTCTGGCCAATTTGGCTCGCGAAATCGTTAAAGACATTTTGGACCGCAAGGGAGACCGCCTGGCGGGGTTTCGCACCCTGGGGGTATTGTCGGTACATACGGCGGCCCGCACGCTTTTTTTCGTTCATCTTTTTTTAATAGCCGCCGTGCTCATGTTGGCAACCGCCGCCCCCGGCACGTTTTGCCGGCTGTGGTATGCGGCTTTGGCCGTCTTTTTTGCATATTTGCTTCGCCCTTTGACGGCAAAACGCAAATCCTACGCGCAACTCAAAAATTATTACAAATGGAGCATGTTGGCCGGCATACTGGGACTGACTGGGTGCTGAAGCTGTTGGAATCCACCCTGATTGTACTGGGAAGCAAATCACCCAGGCGGAGAGAAATCATCGAAAAAATCGGCTTCCGCTATCGTCAGGCGGAAATTCCCTTCGACGAATCCCGGGTCAAAGAAAAAGACGCCCTCCTCTTGGCGCGATTGAAAAACGAAGCCTACCCCCACCCCTTGGCGGAAGGAGAAATCCTCCTCACCGCCGACACGCTGGTAAAAATAGAAGACAAGGTGCTGGGCAAACCGGGGGATGAAGAAGAAGCCCGCCGCATGATCCGGTTGCTCTCGGGACGGATGCATGCCGTCGAAACGGGAGTTTGCCTCCGCGACAGCCGTCAAATCCGGTGCTTCAAAGAAATCACCCGTATCCGCTTTCGCCATTTGGATCCGGCCGAAATCGATTTTTACGTGAGCCGCTACCAACCTTTGGACAAAGCGGGGGCATACGGCATTCAGGAATGGATCGGCCTGACGGGTATTTCGGCGGTGGAGGGTGATTACTACAACGTAATGGGCTTGCCCGCTTACCGGGTTTGGGAGGAAGTGAAGGCCATGCGGCTTCCGTTTATTCGATCGCGTATTTCTTGAGCAATTCCCTTGCCTTTCGCCTCAAAGCGGGATGGAAATAATCGGCGGCCTCGCGGATGTAACGTTTGGTTTTGTCGTTGATTAGTTTCAGCATATCGATATATTCCAATGCCGTGATGCGCGTCTCCACATTGAAATCGGGAGAGGCATAATCGGTCAATTCCTCCAGAAGACGCATTTTTTCAGCCCGCGACACGTATCCCCTGTGCGATATTGCCATCACGATCCACAACATGCGCAATTCGCGGTCATGGAGGCCCCGCATGTGCTTGGTTTTGTCCAAATAAAAGCGGCGACGCGAGGGAAAGGTATTCCATAATTTCCATACGGCATGGGTGATGGTCACATAGGATTTGTCATTCAAAAGAGATTCCGTGTCCGTACGAAGGGCTCGCGGAATGCGGGGAATATGCATGGCCACCGCTTGGCGGTTTTTAAGGCCGTGGCCCAATATTTTTTTCACGGCGGGAATCAAGATGCTATCGGGTTCCTTCTTCAATGTTTTCAATAGAGCGGCGTGTACGGGATAGTAATAATCCCAAGCGGCCAAATCCAATAAAATGGCACGGCGCCGTTCGGCCGGAAGAATATGCAACCGGGGAACCAGCCGTAACACGTCCACATCGCGCAGGGGCATGCGCAAGAGGTATTCCAGTTCCGAAGGTGAAGGGCTCCAATCCAATTCCGCCAACATCCTACGACCCGGATCGGGAAGCCAGGCCACCACTTCGGAAGCCCGGGGAATGGCGACGGATGAAAGGATCAACGTATCCGCAAAAGACCCGTTGCGGTAAAAAAAGCGAACGGGCAAATGCAAATCTCCCGGACCTCGAACGATGAGGCTGTCGCCCCTCCTCAACAAGCGAAAAGTGGGAATGCGGGCGGTTCGGAACCAGCGATCGAAAAAACGGGGCATGCTGTCGCCCGTCACTTCGAACAACGCCTTTTGAAAATCCCTGGTATCGGCATTGCCGTAAGCATGCGAATCCAAAAAGCGGTGCAACACTCGGCGAAAACGCTCTTCTCCCAGCGAGTCGTGCAACATGCGCACGATCCATGCCCCTTTTTGATAAAAGGTAAGCGACGAGGCCTTGCCGTTGAGCAAGGGCACGGTATCCTTCCGGGCGGCTTCCAACAAATCGTCCAAATACCGGTAATAGGCGTAATCGGTATAATCGGGTCCGAAAAGGCGGCCGCCGGCTTCCCAAGCAAAATAGGTGGCGAAACTTTCGTGCAACCAATGATGCGTGGGCGAGGTTTCGGTTACATAATTGCCGAACCACTGATGGGCCAATTCATGGGCCAACACATTCACCGGATTGGCGTCGGGCCACATGGTATCGTTCACCACGTAATAATCCGTAAACACCGAAGCCGTCACGTTTTCCATGCCGCCGTATATAAAATCGCGCAAAGGAATTTCCCTATACAAGTCCCACGGATAAGGATATCCGATCAGGTCCGACACGGCCCGGAATATGTCCTTCGAACGGCTGAACGTCATCGGCGGTTGCGGAGCGTCGGGATAATCCCAGGCCTCGTAAGGCACCGGCATGTCGGATTCGGAGCGCACGGCATATTTTCCCGCGCCTATAAACAACAAATAAGAAGGGGCCGGTTTGTCCAACCGGTAAGTCCACAATGTGCGGCCGCGATTTGCGTCCTCTTTCTTCTCCGTTAATTTTCCGTTTGAAGCCACTTCATAACCCGATGGAAAATCGATATGCACTTCCCATGTAAATCGCTCGTTCACGTCATCGATGACGGGCATCCACCGGCTGTGGCGCTTTCCTTGACCTTGGGTCCATACCTGATTCCGGTTTCCGTTATGCCACCCCACGAAATACAAGGCTTGCACCGGCTTGTGCACGCCGAAATCGAAAACGATTTGATAGGTTTTGGCTTTAAACGGAAAATCGATCCGCACCGAATCTCCCTCTCTGTGCCACTTGGCTTTTCGGCCGTTTACGCGCACACCGGAGATACGGACCTTGCGATGGGCATCGAAAAATACCGGCTTTCCGGCATCCCGGATTTTCACTTTGTAAGCGGCGGTGCCCCTAACGCTGTCGGCTTCGGGAAAAAAGCTCAGATGGTATTCCGCATGTTTGATATCGATAGTTTGCGCCCGAAGGAACAAACCCAGAAGAAAGAAAAAAACAGACGGCAAATGCTTCATGGTCGGCGGCTTTTGGGGATACGGGGAGTCAATATAGGAAAAATCGGTCATTTTGTTCTTTCGGCAATTAGGTTATTTTTGAAAAAAATTCACTTATGTTTATTCCCTTCTATCGCTCTTTTTTTATTCGAAAATCGCCTTCCTTGCTTCGCCTCAAGAGGCAAAAGCTATTTATTCCGGCTCTCGGTTTTCTTCTTTTTCTCCTTCCCCTACTTACGGGAGGATGCCAATCATTGGGTCAAAATGTGGCGATAAGAGTGCGGCCCGGATGGCACGAAGGCGATACTTTCCGCTATTCCGCCGGCCAATACAAAATGATTTACCTCGACGACAAATCGGTATTACCGATTCAATACGATTACGACGCCCTTTTGTCGGTGGAACGGATGACGGATTCGGGAAGCCTCATGCATTGGCAAGGCGCATTCGATTTCGCCTACATTTTTACCATCAGCCCCGAAGTGGCTTCCGGCCGCGGACGCATGGATTTGGACGTTCGATACAAAGTGACCCCCGAAGGGCGGTTCGCCGGTTTGACCGATCCCGATTCGCTCGCCCGCGAAATTCGAACTTTTCTCACGGACTTTGCCGCCTACCTCCGCACCGTACCCGAAGGGAGGTCCGATGCCGACCTGGTGGAGAAAAACATCCCCTACTTAACCATGCGTCAAGCCATGGAAAAAGTAATCCTCCAGCCCTTGGTCCTTATCCATGGCCCGGCGGGCATCGATTTTGTTCCCGGCAAACCGCTTACGGCCCGTAGCGAAACCGTTACGCCCCTCAGCACCCATCCCGTTGTATTGCTCGACACCATCGTTTTGGATTCGCTCGACAGGAAAAAAGGTATCGCCCGCATCCGCCATACCAGCTCGGCCGATCCCGAACAAATCAAAAAAGTGTTGCACGAATACCTGAAGCGCATGGGACATACGGAAGAAGAAATAGGAGCGACGGCCGACGAATACGAATACCGCATAGATACGAAAGAAACCTACCTGATGGACCTCAACCGGGGCATTCCCACGGAAGTGGAAGTAAACAAACTCCAAGCCTTCGGAAACGGAGAAAGCCGCATGCGCACGGAAGAACGCCTGTATCTCAAATTAAGGGAAAATCCGTTAGACATTTTAAAATAATAAAAAAGCCGCCCCGAAGGACGGCTTGACCGGGGGATCTTTCCCGAAGTCAGACTTCGATTTCGGTCCAGAAGCTTTCGAGGTTTTCCAATTCCTCGGCGGCTTCGATCAGGAGAAGACCGTTTTCCGTAATGCCGTTGGCACTCACGTATCGCGCACGGCGAAGCAAGGTGAGCGTGTTTTCGAAAGTTTCCAAGTCCATTTTCAGGAGCTTGAGAGCCTTCTTCCAATTATCGGGTAAGATGCGCACCTTACGCTCCTTCACGTAGAGGCTTCCCACTTCTTTGAGGGCGCGCAACATGTTGATCATGTCGGGCGTGACCGGATATTTGAAGTCGCCGGCCAGTCCCGAAGTGGCCTGTTTGATCTTTTTACCCGGTTCGGTGAGGAAAATCAGGTTGTTGGGATAAAAGTGGACGATGGCACGGGCATCCAGTTTTTCCACCAGCTGAATGAGGCGCTCTTCGTCGTATTCGGGGAAGAATTGTTTGAGGTCTTCCAAATACACGCCCGTAGTGTACGGAATGCGTTTGATGATTTCGAGTCCGTATTTGGTGATGTTGGGCGTTTTGTTGTTATAAGCCAAGATGGCAAAGAAGCGGCCGGTGGGCGTGGGTGCGTTTTTGATCAATCCCGCTTCGTTGGCCTTGTCGATGGCCCGGCGGTCGGGCGAGAGGAACGCATGACGGGCGATGGTTACCGCTTTCACCCCTTCGGCGGGAATTTCACGCGGATTGTTTTTCAACGTTTCCAATACCTGCAAGCCGTCGGCGGTGGTTTTGTAATACATGCGTCCGGCTTTGTCCAGCTCGGGCTCGATCAACTGGAACCCTTGCAATCCGAAGAGGGCGGCGTCGAAATCGTAAATTTTGTTGAACCATTCCTCGGCCGTTTTCGTCAGTTCCAATTCTTCCACATAACGTTGCTTGAGCTTGGGCAATTCTTTCAATTTACGCCCGTATTTTTCGCGCAATTCCAGCGCTTCCTTGTAGCGCTTGTCCACAAAGGCCGATTTGATGTTCTTCTTATAAGGCAAATATTCGGGGTTCTCTTGGGATTTGTCTTCGATTTCCTTGATGGTTTCCAAAATCCCGTATTCCAACTCGTCGATGTCGATACTCAAAGGTTCGATGTGGAATTCGTCGTAATACAAATCGGCGGCGCGCAACAGGTGCATGCCGGCGGGAAGGATTTCCCCGTCTTCGCTGATCACAGCTTGAGCGATAAAATCTTGTTTGATATCGTCGTTGATGGGTCGCCCTTCGGCATAATCCATGATGGCTTGCAAATGTTCGTCTTTGATGGGTTTGAAGAATGCTCCTTTGAGGAGGGCGGCCCGCATTTGCTGACCCGTACCCGTCAGGTTGTAATAGCTGCCCAAAGGGGCCGAAAAGGCCATCAGGCGCAAGGCCTCGGATTCGAGGATTTGGAATTTGTCGGCTTCGAGCAATTCACGCTTGGGCGAAGGGCCGGGCAGGGTTTTCTTGAGAAATTCCTGCAATTTGGAGTTTACGTAAAAATAAGGCGTAACGGCTTCGTAAACCTCCAATACCTTTTTTCCGAATTCGCTGAGGAGGTCGTTCACCACCATTCCCCGTTTTTCGAGTTCGGGTTTGATGATGTCGTTCACCCGGTCTTTGGCCATTTCGGCCGTGTACAGCATATTGATGATTTCGCTACCCACAAAGCGGAAATCATCGGAATATTGGCTCAGGTCGGGCATCACCCCGTTGAGTTGGGAGATGCGGTAACCTTCCATGAGCATAATGCCGGGATAAGTGAGGTAGAAATGATCGTCGTCTTCGCGCAACAGGCCCATTTGCACCAGTTGCACATAATACAAATAATCCTTGTCAGATTCCAGAATTTCCAGCGAATCGATGTTGTCCATTTTTTTGTCAAAGACGGCTTCCAGAATCTCCAAGTGTTTTTTGGTCAGTATCATAAGCTAATTTTTTTCAAAATTGACACAAAAATAATCAACTTGCTTCAAACAAACCAAACTTTTTATCAACAAATTATGGGCGTTGCCATAAAAAAAGCCCCGCCGCTGAGGGCAAGGGCTTGAGTTCGGGTTTTCGAAGGACTACTCTTCGCAGTGCAACCGTTTCTTTTTGGCCAGCAGTTCTTCTTCGGTTTCCTCGTGTTGAGGATCGGGAACGATACAATCTACCGGACAAACGGCCACACATTGCGGTTCGTCATAAAAGCCCACACACTCCGTACACTTGTCGGGAACGATATAGTAGTAATCATCCGACAGCGGTTCGTGTTCGGTATCGTCCTCGATGCAAGTGCCGTCGGACATACGCCACGGTTCACCCGGTTCGTAAATGGCATGGTTGGGGCATTCGGAGATACATGCACCACAATTGATGCAATCGTCGGTGATCATGAGTGCCATAGTAGTAAAGTTTAGTAATTTTGTGCTACAAATATATATTATTTTTTTATGACCGCACATACCTACAAAGAGCGGGTGAAAAACGCGCTGATCGAACTGGGAAAATTCCTCTCTCAATTCGGACCCTCTACTATCGAAAAAAAAGAAGGAATCCGGGGAAACGACCTCTTCTTCGAACCCATGAAAATGGTGATCGAACGGGCGGGTGAAAAAAATCCGTGGTTTACCCCCCGCCAAATCGGATTGGCCATGCAAAACTGGGCCCGCGCCCTCACGCCCGAAAAGGTGGAGAAATGGCTCGAAAAATACCCCCTCGATCCGCCCGCCCGACCCAAAAAGGTGGGCATTATCATGGCGGGCAACATTCCCCTGGTGGGCCTCCACGATTTGCTGAGCGTACTGGCATCGGGACATAAGCCGCTGGTCAAAATGTCGTCCCAAGACAATATGCTGATTCCCATGATTGTTAAATACCTGGAGCATGTGAATCCGGAATGGAAAGGGCGCACGGAATTCCGCGAAGGATTGATGAAAGACATGGATGCCGTCATCGCCACCGGAAGTGATAATTCGGCAAGGTATTTCGAATATTATTTCGACAAATATCCCCACATCATCCGCAAAAACCGAAACGGAGTGGCCGTCCTCACGGGGGAAGAAACACCCGAAGAACTCGAAGGATTGGCGGCCGACATGTTGGACTATTACGGATTGGGTTGTCGAAACGTGTCCAAAATTTACGTGCCCCGCGGATACGATTTAAACAATATTTTTCAAGCCTCCCTCCGCTACAGCGACTACGTGAACGACCAAAAATACATGAATAATTACCGCTACAACAAAGCCCTTTTTGTCATGGGCACGGACGAGGAAAGCCGCCGAAGTTTGCGCGACAACGGATTGATCCTCTTTAAAAAAGACCCGGGCTATGCCTCTCCGGTGGGCACCGTGTTTTATGAATATTACGACGATTTGGAAGACGTCAAAAAAATCCTCGAACACGACAAAGACAAAATCCAAGTCATCGTCTCCAAAGCCGACGTTCCGGGCGCCATTCCGTTCGGCACCACCCAACAACCCGAATTATGGGACTATGCCGACGGAGTGGATACCATGGCGTTTTTGCAAGGAATTAATGATTATGATTAGTGAAGGAGTGAATTAGTGAAGGAGTGTTTTGGTGAATGGTAGGGGCTGTCTTTCAAGTCAGCCCCTTTTTCTTTTTTAAGATTGGGCGATTAGACTTAAAAGTTGTTTTTTGCTCAAAAAGATGTCGCTCA
>JAADED010000015.1 GCA_013153605.1 Chlorobiota bacterium
CGCAAAGCATTGCGGCGCGACCATTCACTAAAACACTATTTCACTCTCTCACTCCTTCACTATTTCACTCTTTCATTCTTTCACTATTCGACGATCATGGTTAGTTGTTTGTTTTCAACCGAAAAAGCCCGAAGCGAAAAAGATTCTTTATTTCAACGGCCTGGACACGCCTTGCCCCATCCCGATCACGCGGACGTAGCGCGCCCCCGGCGGGTGGTAATATACCACCACCGTGTACCGGTTTTCGGTTTGGGAAAACGAAGGCCATACCGCCGTCCAATCGATCCGGCCGGAAGGAGTGAGGCCCACAAAATAATAATCGTAATACCCTTGTTTGAGCAGGCGCGAAGTTTCATACAGCCCGGTCTCCGGATTTTTCTTCAAGCGGTCGGCCTCGCGCGGTTGCCACCGGTTGAATCGGCCAATTACATATACATCCTTATCGGGAGGCACCACATCGGCCGGCAACCGGAAATACACCCGTACGTAATCGGCCTCCACTTCGGGTTCGGATACTCCGATCGCCCGAATGACAAAAGAGCCGTCGATATCATGCATTTGCCGGTAATAAGGCGCGGGGCGGTAAGGCAAAAGCCAGGCATGGTAGATATCGCGCAATCGCAAACTGTCGATCCCCGGATTATAGCCGCGGACATCTTTGAGTTCGAAATGAAGAAATTCGTCTCCTCCCGGAAACACCGCCTGTTGCGGAAAATAATAATCCAACTCCTCTCCGGCCCGGTAGGCTGGGGCATGAAATTCTTTCCATTCGAAAATATTCTCGTTCTTCATCACCCGCACGGTCAAGTCGGTGGAAGGGTCGGAAATGCGCATGCCGGAAGGACGGACCTTAAAGTGAACGAATTGATGGGTGGGCATAAGGCGGGGCTCGGTTGGCCGCTTGACGGCCACGCTCACCACGGCCGAACGTTCGTAAATAATCACGGGAAAATTGAAAACGGGTTCTTCGTCTTCATCCAAAATTTCGATGATGTAATTGCCGCTCTTGGTAATACGGGTATTTTCGTTGGGCAATTTGAACGCATAATGGGTATAATCCACCAGGGTGGCACGGCTGTTTTCCACTTCGGGAATATAATCCGTATCGTATCCGTCGATATATTCGGAAGGAAGAAGGTCGGACGGTTGCCAATGATGATCGTACCTGCGGATCCGGTAGTAATAATTTTTTTCGTCGGCATCCAAATCGTCGAAAGAAATAAAAAGGTATTCGTCCAAGGCGGCGATAGGGTATTTATAAGGAAAGTCATTCACCGTACACACCGCCGTACGGATATGGGAAGGCGGAGGCATATATACCTGCGAAAGCTGGGCCCGGAGGGGCCAAAGAACAACCCAAAACACCGGCACCAAAATCAGCCTTGCCATATTTGCATGATTTGTTTAAGATAAATCCATCCGAAATAAAGGGTAACGCCCAATTTCAATCCGACGGAGAACAAAAATCCCACCAATGAACCCAATGCGGCTTTCAGGGCTTGGGAAGCATCTTCCCGGCGCAACATTTCTCCGATAAACGCCCCCAAAAAGGGACCCAATACCACTCCGAAAGGAATGGGGGTGAACAATCCCACCAACAGTCCGATGGTGGCGCCGTACACGCCGTATTTGGATCCGCCGAATTTCTTGGTACCCAATGCGGGCACGACGTAATCGAGCACTTGCACGGCCGTGGCGATAAAGAAAGTGAGCCATACGGTATTCCACCCCGGCGGAGCCACGCCCGTGAGTTGGAGCAACAACAGGGCCGCCCATGCCAAATGGGGTCCGGGCAATACGGGCAAAATGCACCCCGCAATGCCCAAAATCACCATGATCAGCCCCAGTAGGGCAATCGCTATTTCCATAGAGGAGGTTTTGCGATGATGCAAACCAAAACCGTGCCGCCGTTATTTCCGCGCCAGCACCCGCTTGACCGCTTCGTAAATGGCATCGCGATCGAGGCCGTAAGCTTTGAGGAGTTCCCACGCTTTGCCCGACTGGCCGAACTTGTCGTTGACGGCCACGATCTCCACCGGCACCGGATATTCGCGAGCCAACAGGGCCGCGATGGTTTCGCCCATGCCGCCCAATCGATTATGCTCCTCGGCGGTAACCACCGCCCCCGTTTTGCGTGCCGAACGAAGGACGGCTTCTTCATCCAAAGGTTTGATGGTATGCAAATCGATCAACTCCACCGAAATACCCTCTTTCTCCAGACGGCGGGCGGCTTCCACCGCTTCCCATACTTCATGACCGGTGGCGATGAGGGTCACGTCCTTGCCTTCATGCATCACCCATGCTTTTCCGATTTCAAACGGCATGTCTTTGGGCGTAAAATTGGGCACCTTGGGACGGCCGAACCGCAAATATACGGGCCCTTTGAGGGCGGCGGCGGCAAAGGTGGCGTTATACGTTTGGTTATAATCGCACGGGTTGAGCACCGTCATGCCGGGCAACATTTTCATCATCCCCAAATCTTCGAGTGCCTGGTGGGTGGCTCCGTCTTCTCCTACCGTCAATCCGGCGTGGGAAGCCGCAATTTTGACGTTTTTTTCCGAGTAGGCGACGGATTGCCGCACCTGGTCGTACACGCGGCCGGTGGCGAATTCGGCAAAAGTGCCGGCAAAGGGAATTTTCCCTTCGAACGTGAGTCCGGCTGCCACCCCCATCATGTTGGCTTCCTGGATGCCCATTTCAAAAAAACGTTCGGGAAATTCTCGGGCGAAGGCGCTCATCTTCACCGAGCCCGCCAAATCGGCGGTAAGGGCCACGATCCGCTCGTCGCGGCGGCCCAGCTCCACCAACGCATCGCCGAAACCCGAGCGGGTATCTTTCAGTTCGGTATAGGAAAAATCGATCATGGGAATTTTTTTGCAAAGATAAATGAAAAAACGCCCTCAGCTTCCCGACAGCAGGCGTTTGACCACTTGGGATACGGTTTTTCCGTCGGCCCGGCCGGCCATGGCCTTTACGGCCACGCCCATCACTTTGCCCATGTCGCGCATGCCCGAAGCGCCCGTTTCTTCGATGATCTTCCGCACCCGAGCTTCGATTTCGGCTTCGCTCAACGGCTCGGGCAAGAAGGAAGCAATCACCTCCATTTGGGCCCGCTCTTCGGCCGCCAGGTCGGGGCGGTTTTGGGCTTCGTAAATCTCGGCACTCTCTTTACGTTGCTTCACCAATTTCTGTAGGAGGCGCATTTCGGCCTCGGGTTCCAGTTCTTGCTTGCCGTCCTTGGTTTTCTCAAGCAAAATGGCCGATTTGATAGCCCGCAAAGCATCCAATTTTACTTTGTTCTTTTCTTTCATGGCCTTCTTGAGGGCTTGCATGACTTGTTGTTCCAGGCTCATGGCACGGTGTTTTGGTTCAAAGTTAACACAAAATCGCCGATTCCGCTCACTCCTCCCCTTCTCCGAACCGGTATACGTAGCGTTGCAAGCGTTCCACCAGTTCCGCGGTACCGGGTTTGGTCTCCCGTTCGTAGAGCATGTCCACGGTTAATGCGGGAAAACGGCCGCCCCGAACCACCTTGCGGCGTGCGGTAATGGTTTTGAAGCGTTCCACGAAAAAGGCCGTATCGTCTTGCGGCGATTTTTCTTGGGATGTCTCCGGTTCGACCGGGGTTTCGGCGGGAGGATTTTCTTCCGCGGGAGGAATGGTTTCAGTGGGAGTTTCGGGCTGTTCGGCAGACTCGGATTCCGGGATTCGGGCTATATCGGCCGGCTCAACCTCGGGAGCGGATGTTTGCCGAGCGGACGGAGGAGCGGGTTCTTCCAATTGATCGAAGAGGCTGAGCTCGCCGGGGATTTTTTGTTTGCGCACCCCCCGTTTGGGCACGGGCGGCTCGGAGACCGCCGGCGGTTCCGAAGCGTCAATGGGGACGTTGATGACCAATCCCGGTTGTTCGCGATGCATTTCTTCCTGGCGCGCGGGTTCGAAGCCGGTGGCAATCACCGTCACGGCCAGGCTCTTTTCCAAGGACGGGTCCTGGCCCAATCCCATGATGATATCCACCTGTTTGCCCGCTTTGGCATGTATGATTTCGTTTATGCGCGAGATTTCCCGCACCGTGGCCGGATGGGTACCCGACACAATGAGTAGCAATACGTTTTTGGCGCCGGTGATTTTGTTATTGTTCAGCAAAGGCGAATCCAGCGCTTTTTCAATCACCTTGGTGGCGCGGTCATGCGGGTCGTCGCATACGGCGGTTCCCAACAGGGCAGTGCCGCTGTCGCGAAGGATGGTTTCCACGTCGTTAAAGTCCACATTGATGTGATAATTGCTCATAATGACGCGGCTCACGCTCTCGACGGCGGTAGCCAACACTTCGTCGGATTTGTGGAAGGCTTCCAAATAAGGGAGGTCGCCGTAAGTGTCGATCAGGTTTTCGTTATTGACCACCAACAGCGCATCCGTATGGCGACGCAATTTTTCGATTCCCTCGCGGGCGGCCTTCATGCGGGCTGGCCCTTCGTAATGGAAAGGGCTGGTGACCACCGCCACGGTGAGAATGCCTTTTTCGCGAGCCGCTTTGGCAATTTCGGGAGCCGCCCCCGTCCCCGTTCCGCCGCCCATTCCGGCGGTAATGAACACCATACGGGTATTTTCGTCGAAGATGCGTTGGATTTCTTCCATATCTTCCAGGGCCGCCTTCCGCCCCGTTTCGGGCTTGTTGCCGGCACCCATCCCGCCGGTGAGCCGCTTGCCGATTTGCACTTTAATAGGCACCGGGCTTTCCTTCAGTGCCTGAAGGTCGGTATTGCAAACCACATAGTCCACGTTTTCCACCGGACGGTGTTCATACATGTAATTCACCGCATTGGTGCCCGCACCTCCCACGCCAATTACTTTGATCATGTGGGAAATGCGTTTTTGATACAAATATTCGATGTCGTTTCCGGACGTATGCATGGTGCGTGTGTTTTTCGGATTATTTGGAGCTGACTATGGTATCTTTCAACCGGTTGAGGCGGGCTTTGAACGAATACCACAGCCCCCCTTCTTCCCGCGTTTCGGCGGGGTCGAAACTCCCCCCTTCGAGCAGGGATTTTTTTACCTTTTCTTCCGTTGCGGAGGGTTGCTTCCTCACTTCTTCCACGCGCAAGGGAGTGTCTTTATTTTCGGACGCGGATTTTTCGGGTTTTTCTTCCGAGCCGGGGCCGGACGGGTTTTCGGCCTCTTCGAGGCTCAATTTCAACATCCCCACCACGGTGGCGTACATGGGCGCCGACAGGTGCGAAGTAAACGGTCCGGGGGCCAAATGGGTGGCGGGTTGCCCGATTTTGACGTTGTTCAATCCCAACTTGCCGGCAAAATATTGGGGCAAATTGCGCAATTGGGCGCCCCCCCCGGTAAGAAACAGGCCCGTCACCTGGCTTTCCCCGGGATTATTGCGTCGGAAATACCGCAAATGTTGTTTGATGCCCGTGACGATAAATTCCAAAGCTTCGTCTATGCTTCGATTGAAAAGTTCGGCATCCACTTCGAGGGTTTCCATGTCGTTGTCCAAATTCAACCGGTAGGTTTTGATTTCCCGGTTGATGTATTGTCCCAATGCACTTCCGTTCTGCAATTTGAATCGCTCGGCCACGTGAGGTACCAGCTGAAGGGTGGCGGCGATTTCTTCGGTAATCAAATCGCCCCCCATGTTCACCACTCCCGCATAGCGGTAAATACCGTCGCGCACCACCACGATGTCCGACGTTCCTCCGCCCATGTCGATCACGATGGCGCCCGCTTGCTTGTGCAAAGGAGTGAGAATGGCTTCGGCCGAGGCGATGGATTGGAGGTAAAAATTCTCCACTTCGTACCCCGCTTTTTTAACGCTTTCGCGAATCTTGTCGATTTTGGACCGGTTGCCCGTCACCACCACAAAGGTTCCTTCCAGTCGCTTGCCCGCCACGCCCACGGGATTGGAAACCGTCCGCATGCCGTCCAGAAGGAAATATTGGGGAATGATTTCCAAGACTTCCATTTGATCGTCTCCCAGGGCGTTGTTTTTGACCTTTTCCATCAATTTTTTCAAATCTTCTTCCGTAAACACGGTGTGAAAATCCGGGTGGGTGATGTATTCGGTCAAGGTATGCATGCGGATGTGGCCGCCCGAGAGGCCTACCGACACTTTGGGTTCGTTGATGTCAAACCGGAGTTTCAAATCTTCCATCACGTGTTTGATGGTGGCGGTGGTATCCAGCATGTTGAAAATTTCGCCTTGCACCACGCCGGTATTGATCAGCTTGGTATATCCTTCCACTTCGATTTTGCCGAATTTGTTGAGGCGTCCGGCTACGGCCACCACTTTGGTGGTGCCGATGTCAAGAGCGACTTTCAGAGGACGGGTCGGTTGGTCTTTATTCATAGTGCATGTGTTTTTTCGATAGGAAATTATTTTTTACAAACTACTTGTCCGGCAAACCGCACGTCGATTTCGCGGTAGGTATGCCATTTGCCGTGGCGGCGAAGGTAATCGTACATATCCATTGTTTTGGCAATTTTATATTTGTAAGCCGTGGTGTCGCCCAGGCGCACGGGCGGAGCTCCCCGAAATCTCACCACCGCATCTTTGCCCTCACGCACCACTCCCGCCAGCCTGTAGGGTATGCGGGAAGTGTCGCGCAAATACATCACCAGCGGATACAAGGCGTCGGTAGTTCGTCCGGGGCGGAAACCTTTGATCCGGGGCAAGCCGTTTTCCAATCCGGGCGGTACGGGCTTGATGCGGCCGCGACTGTCCATGACCATGGTTTGACGTTGCCATTCCACGACGGCCACGGGCGTAAATTGGCGAATGCGGACATGCATACGTCCGGCGGCTCCCCAATATACTTGCACATCGTCGATAAAGGGATTGCGGCGCAAAGCCTCTTCGGCCTCCCGGATGCCTTCGAGCCCGGACCGACCGGCCACGGCACGGGCCACCGTGCGGCGCACCTCGTCTTCGCTCACATAGCGAGCCGGCATACCCGTAAATTCCACCACCACTTCCTCTCCGGCCCGCTCCGCAAAGCGCTTATAGCCTGCCGCCGCCCACCAGAGGAGGCTTCCCCCGATGAGAAGGATCAAAAAAAACCACATGATATGTCGCCCACGTGCTTTCATGCGTCTATCCCCAATTCTCGAAAAATGGCGTCCACAATGGCTTTGGTGGCGGAGGGACGGGCATGGCGGCGAATGCGGGCGCCCAAACGCTCCATGCGCGCGGGGTCGCCCAGGAGGGATTGCAATTCGTCAAAGAGGCGTTCCCCTTCCTTTTCGGGCAACAATACGGCCGCCCCTTCTTCGGCCAGCGCCCGCGCATTTTTGGTCTGGTGATCCTCCGCCACATTGACGGAGGGAATCAATATTACGGGCTTGCCCGCCAATGCCAATTCCGATAAAGTTCCCGCTCCCGCCCGCGACACGATCACCGAAGCGGCACCGTAAGCTTTGTCCATTTCCCCGATAAAGGGGACTATACGCACCCGGTCGTTTTCCAAGTCTTTGTAACGCTCGTAATACAATTTGCCCGTTTGCCACAACAGGCGGAAAGGCAACCGCTCGCCGTAGGCGCGCACCATATCGGCCGTAAAGCGGTTAATGGCCGCCGACCCCAAACTTCCGCCCAATATCAATACCACGGGTAAGGAATCGTCTTCCCACCCGAAGGCGGCGAGCGACTCGCGGCGAGGCGGTAAAGGCTCGCTCAGCTCGGGACGCACGGGATTGCCCGTAAGCACCACTTTGGAAGCCGGAAAATAACGGGCCGCGGCGGGATAGGCCGTAAATACCTTGCGGGCTTTACGGGCCAAAAAGCGATTGGTAAGTCCGGGATAGGCATTTTGTTCCTGTAAAAAAACGGGTATTCCCTTAAACTGGGCCGCCCAAGCCACCGGCGCCGAAGCATAGCCGCCCGTGCCGATAACGGCATGAGGACGGAACCGGTCGATGATCTCAAAAGCCCGCTTCATGCTTTTGCCGATTTTCCAGGGTAACAACAGATTTTTCCACGTCAACCGGCGTTGCAAGCCCGCAATGGGCAACCCCTCGATGGGAAACCCCGCCTCGGGCACCCGTTGCATTTCCATTTTGCCTTCGGCACCGGCAAACAAAATCTCCGCTTCCGGCAACCGCCGGCGGATTTCCCGTGCAATGCTTACCGCCGGAAAAATATGGCCTCCCGTACCTCCGCCGCTCAAGAGAAAACGATATGTGTTATTTTTCGTCATAAATGGCTTCGCTGATTTTGACAATAATCCCCAAAATCAACCCCGTCATCATAATGGTAGTCCCCCCCGTACTGATCAGGGGCAAGGGCTGGCCCGTCACGGGAATCAATCCCGTAGCTACGCTCATGTTGATAAACGCCTGGGCAATTACGGGCAATCCCAACGCCATGACCAACAATTTTTCAAAATAATTTTTCAGATTTTGGGATATAATGAAAAACCGCACCAACAACATAAAGTAGAGGAATAAAATCACCAATCCCCCGAACAGGCCGTATTCTTCGATGATCACCGCATATACGAAGTCGGACGAGGATTGGGAAAGCATGTTTTTTTGCACGCTCTTGCCCGGCGCCCACCGGAAGACGCCGCCCGAAGCAATGGCCATTTTGGCCCGCATGGGTTGGGTGATTTCGCCCGTCTTTTCGTCTTCCCCCTTGATAAACCGGACGATCCGGCGTTCGAGGGTTTCGAACCGGTTGGGCACCGCTTGCGGAAAGGCCTTGGCCGCCAGATAATAAATTCCCAAAGCGCCGGCCAGAATGAGGGTGACGGCTACCAATTTGCGAAGGGGATAACCTCCCAAAAAAAGAACGATCATCACCAATCCCACAATCATGAGAGCCGTGGAATTATTGGCGGGCAAAATCAATCCCACCGTCAGGAGGACAAACAACCAAAAGACTTTGAAGTCGTACCACAGGCTCGTTCGCTTGTTTTTGATTTTATCGGCAAACACCGCGGTATAAAGCATGACCGCATACAGGGCGATAAAGGATGGCTGAATGGTGGCAAAGGGCAAACGGATCCAGCGGCGGGCATGATCGCCGTTAGGCGATACGCCGAACAAAAGGGTGTAAAGCAATAATACGGCCGAAGCCGCCAGCACCAGAGGCGCCCATTTTTTGAGCAATTCCACCGGCACATACATCCCCGCCAAAAAAAGGAAAGCCGCTATGGCAATCAGGAAAAGGTGTTTGGCAAAATAAAACCAATGGCTGTGGGTATGATACACATTCACCAGGTTACTGCTGGTACTGAAAACCACGGCAAAAGAAATCAGCACCAAAAACCCGGTGATGATCAGCAAGGTGATATCCCCCTTGAAGCGGGGAAGCAATTTTTGGACGCTCATTCTTTCATTTTTTTAATCGCCCGTTCGAACAAAGCGTACATTTCGGCATTGTCGCGCCCGCTTGCTCTCCGAGTCCCGGGAGATATGAGGATCCCTCCTTCTCCTTCGGCCAAGGCGGCGGCCATCCTCAAGGCTTGAAAAGGCGAAACCGCATGGCGTACGGGCACCGCTCCGCCGAATCTCCGGGCTACAGCCCGGAATCCTTCTCCCAACACCACCACTCCCTTCAGTAGAGGCATCATGTGAGCGGCCAAGGAATCGAATACTTCGCCCCGATCGGTCCACACCACCCATACCAAGGGGCGACCGGCATGCATCATGGCATACCATACCGCCTCGGGATCGGCGGCGCCGCTGTCGTTCCAAATGCGAACTCCTTTTGCCGTTCGGTGCATGTGCAACCGCCACGGAGGCAAATCGCGGGAGAAAAAAGCCGCATACCCCGGACGGAGCCGGTGGATTTTATCCCCGATTTTCCGGGCCAATGAAGCGGATATGTAAGGTACGTCGTTCATTCCTTATCGCAATTTTAACGAGGCGATGGCCATGACGGCCAACAACATGCCCACAATCCAGAAGCGAACCACGATCTTGGGTTCGGGTATGCCTTTCTTTTGAAAATGATGGTGCAACGGAGCCATGGCAAACACCCGACGCGGCTCGCCGAAAAATTTGCGGGTGAATTTGTAATAATACCGCTGAATCAATACCGACAGGGTTTCCACCAGGAAAATACCCGCGGCCAGAACCAGCAAAATTTCCTTTCGGATAAACACCGAGATAACGCCGATGACCGCTCCGATGGTGAGGCTTCCGGTATCTCCCATAAAAATGGATGCGGGATAGGTATTAAACCACAAAAACCCGAGCAACGCTCCCACGAAAGCGGCCAGAAAAACCGATATTTCTCCCACGCCGGGGATATACATAATGTTCAGGTAAGCGGCAAAAATCATATTGCCCGAAAGCCAAGCCAAAATAGCCAAGGTTCCCGTGGTAATGGCCGAAGTGCCTGCCGCCAATCCGTCCAATCCGTCCGTCAGGTTGGCCCCGTTGGACACGGCGGTAATGATAAAGGTAATGACGGCCACAAACACCAAGAGGCGCAACCATCCCACGTTTCTCCATGCCTTGGGCAACAGCCATGTATAGTCGAATTCGTTATGGACCAAAATAAGAGGCACCGTGGTTTTGAGGCTTTTTTCGGGCGGATGAAAAGCTTTGGAAATATTTTCGGCCCGTTCGGCCGGAGTTACCGCATAGTTTTTCGTTCGAATCTTGATATCGGGGTGGTAATAAAAGGTCAGGGCGATTACCACACCCAATACGGCTTGGGCCAGCAATTTGTATTTGCCGGGCAATCCTTCCTTGTTCTTTTTCACCACCTTGATGTAATCGTCGATAAAACCCACGGTCCCCATCCAGAGGATGGTAAAAATCAAAAGAATGATGTAAATATTGGTCAAATCGTTCACCAAAAGGACGGCAATCAACGTGGCGGCGATGATCATCAATCCTCCCATGGTGGGGGTTCCTTCTTTCTTCTTTTGTCCTTCGAGCCCCAGGTCGCGCACGGTTTCCCCGATCTGTTTGCGGCGCAAATAGGCGATGAGGCGCTTGCCTACAAACAAACTCAAGAAAAAAGCAATGGTAAAGGCCAGGGCCGACCGAAACGAGATGTATCGAAACAGCCCGATGCCGGGAAAATCTACATGCGCTTGCAAATAGTCGAACAGGTGGTACAACATAAGCGTCAGTTTTCGAAATATTTGAGAATTTCGGCTCTGTCGTCGAAAGGTCGCGTTCCTTCGCGGGTGATTTGATAGGTTTCGTGTCCTTTGCCGGCAATGAGGATAATATCGCCGGGGCGGGCATACCGTTCGGCCGCCTTGATGGCCTGGCTACGGTCCAGGATCACCAGCGTTTTGTAGGCATCGCCTTCGTCCACTCCTTCCAGGATATGGGCCGCTATTTGAGCGGGATCTTCGCTCCTGGGATTGTCCGAGGTTACGATGAGCCAATCGCTCAGGCGAGAGGCTACCCGGCCCATTTCGGGACGCTTGGTTCGATCGCGGTCGCCGCCGGCGCCCATTACGGTAATGATTTGCTGACCCGGACGCCGCAATTCGCGTATGGTTTGCAACACCTTTTCCAACGCGTCGGCGGTATGGGCGTAATCGATGACGGCAATTTTTCCTCGCGGCGAACGTACGGTCTCGAACCGGCCCCGCGGGGGACGCACCTTGCTCAATTGCAAAGCCGCTTCTTCGGGTTCCATCCCCAAAAGAACCGAAGCGCCGAATACGGCCGCCAAATTGTAGGCATTAAACGTGCCCACCAAAGGGGTCCAAAATTCCACTCCGTTGATGCGAAGAAGCATGCCTTCGAAACTTTTTTCCAAAATATCCGCCTTGAAATCGGCCGGACGTTTTAAGGCATAAGTGTAGCGCCGGGCGGCGGTATTTTGGAGCATGAACAGTCCGTTTTTGTCATCGGCATTGGTGAGGGCGAAAGCCTCGGGCGGCAACCGGTCGAAAAAGCGCTTTTTCACATCCCGATATTCGATGAAGGTGCGGTGATAATCCAAATGTTCGGGTGTGAGGTTGGTAAAAATTCCCCCCGCAAAGCGGATCCCCTCCACTCTCCCCTGATCGATGCCGTGGGAGCTTACTTCCATAAACACATATTCCACCCCCGCTTCGACCATACGTGCCAGCAAGCGTTGGAGTTCCAATACGCCGGGCGTGGTGTTGCGTGCCGGTTCCACCGAATCTCCTATTCGATTTTCGATGGTGGAGATTAAACCGGCCGCATATCCCGCGCCTTTGAACACGCGGTACAGGAGAGTAGCCACGCTGGTTTTTCCGTTGGTGCCCGTTACTCCCGTTACTTTGAGGCGCTCGGAGGGGTAATCGTAATACCATGCCGCCAAGCGGGCCAAAGCTTCCCGGGAATCGTCCACCACCGCCAAAGCCGTTCCTTCCGGCACTTCCACCGGCTCTTCGGCCACCACGAGGGCGGGCCCTTTGGCCAAAGCGTCCGATATATAGGTATGCCCGTCACGAACGGGACCTCTCACCGCCACGAAAATGCCGCCGGGTTCCACCCGGGCCGAATGGTCGGTGACGGCTGTCGCTCCTTGGGGCCACGAACCCGCCCGCAAGCGGGGTTTCAAATAATCGGTAATATAGGTATCGAAAATTTTCATTGCTTTTGTGTCACTTTTAAGGCTACCCGCACCGGAGTGAGCCCGTTGATTTGTTCGGCCACTTCGCGAAAGACGGTTCCCGCCACTTCGTTTCCGTAGTATCCGATCCGCTTGTCGGGTTTGTGTACCACCACAATCATCGAATACCGGGGCGAGGAGTAAGGAAAAAAACCCGCGAAGGAGGCAATGTATTGAATATCGTCGGTCCAATATTCGGTTTGAGTGGTCCCGGTCTTTCCCGCAATTTCCACATAAGGCGAATTCACATTGCGCGCGGTTCCTTCGGTAACCACCTTGCGCATCAAGGCTTTGATTTTTCCGATGTCTTGGGGCGAAGCCATGGCTTTGGTCAACACCCGGGGCTTGATTTTCTTCACCGTGCGGTCTTTGCGGCGGATTTCTTCCACCAGATAAGGGCGCATCACCTTGCCTCCGTTGGCAATGCCGTTATACAAGGCAAGAATTTGAAGGGGCGTCATCTCCACCCCGTATCCGAAGGACATCATACCCAATTTATAGGGTTTCCAATTTTTATCGCCCGGGCGGGGAATGAGCGGCTCGCGTTCGCCCGTAATGTCGATTCCCGTTTTGCGCGAAAGGCCCAAATCGCCGGTAAGTCGGTCGGTAAATTCGGAAGGTCGGTCGCGAAAGAAGCGGTCGGTCAATTTGGCCGTCATCACGTTGGAGCTTACCGCAAAAGCCGTGGATACTTTCATGCGATCCGCCTTATGGCGATGGGCATCGCGGATATAACGGTCGTAATATTTCCAGCGGTTGCCTTCGAGCGGATATACGTCGGAAGTGTCGGTTTTGCCGGCCGAGAACCAGGTGAGATAAGTAAAGGTTTTGAAGAGCGATCCGGGTTCAAAGCGTTCGAACACCGCAAAATTGCGCGTTTCACGATAGGTTCCCCCTTTGGTACGTTGGAGATTGACTAAAGCCTTCACCGCCCCGGTTTGCACGTCCATCAATACCAGAGTGCCGTGGTCGGCTTTATATTTTTTGAGTTGATCCAACAGGGCGTTATGGGCGATTTCCTGCATTTGAATGTCGATGGTGGTCACCAGGTCGGATCCGTCTTCGGGTTCGCGCTCGTTAAAGTCGTTGACCGGTTTCCATTGGGTGGAATTGAGGCGTTGTTTGAGCCGTTCGCCGTCGATGCCGCGCAATTCCTTATCATGGGTACCTTCGAGCCCGTATTTGAGCGAGCCGGTGGACCGGCCGATGGTGCGTTTGAGCATTTCGCCGTAAGGATAGCGGCGTTCGGATTCGTATTCGAACAAAAACCCTCCCTTATACCTTCCTTTGCGGAAAACGGGAAGCTTGCGCATGCGGTCGAATTGTTCGTAGGTCAGATCGCGGGCCACCAGCACGTAGCGATTGCCTTTACGTCGGGCTTCGCGAAATTTACGTACCCAGTAAGAAGCGGGCTTACCCGTGATGGAAGCCAGCCCCTTGGCCAAGGGCCGGAGGTTTTTGTCGAATTCGGCTTTGGATACCGTCACCGGATCGAAATGGACGGTATAAAGAGGTGCACTCACGGCCAACAGCTTGCCGTCGGAGGAATAAATATTGCCCCGCGATGCCGGCACTTTAAAGGTGCGTATGGTATATCGATTGGCCAATTCGCGATAGCGATTGCCCTCCACAAATTGGATCATCGCCAGGCGATAAATCAACACCAGGGACAGCACGAATACCGACCCTACGATAATCCAATTGCGGCGATTGATATATTCCTCCGGTTTAGTTTTCATCCTTTACGATATATACGGGCGCCCGTTTGGGAATTACAAACCCTTTGTCTTTCAGTCGTCGATACACTTGCGAGCGCAATTGCTTGGTAGCCAACCGACTTTGCATGCTCACATATTCCGACCGCAAGCGGCGGTTTTCGCGATTAAGCTCCGACAGACGGCGCGCTTTGATTTCGGAAAAATGGCTCAGCCAAATGCTAACCAACACATAAGCCAGGATCAATCCCAGGTACAACCAGTTCCTTCGGGCCCGCGGACCGCGGAAGCCGGAAAATTTGATAATGTCCTGCAAGCTCATTTTTCGTCGTTTTGCTCCGTCCGTTCGGCCACCCGCAATTTGGCACTCCTGGCCCGCGGATTGGCTTCCACCTCGGCGGGGGAAGGAGTAATGAATTTTCCCATTTTCTTAAAGGGAACCGAGTAGTTGCCGTAAAAATCCTTCTCCACCTTTCCCTCGAAATTGCCCGATTGAATGAAGCGCTTTACCAAGCGATCTTCCAGCGAATGATAGGTAATCACCGCCAGCCTTCCGCCGGGACGTATCAATTCGGCCGATTGGCGCAACATATCCTTAAGGGCCTCCAATTCGCCGTTCACCTCGATACGCAAAGCCTGAAACAATTTGGACAACATTTTGTTTGCCTGTTTTTTGGGCAAATGGGGACTTACGGCCTCCACCAACTCGGTGGTGGTGCGGATGGGTTTTTCCTTCCGGTAACGGACGATGGCTTTGGCCAAATTGCGCGCGTTTTTGAGCTCTCCGTATTGGCTGAAAATACGGGCCAATTCCTCTTCGTCGTATTCGTTCACGATTTTGGCGGCTTCCAATTCTCCGCCGGCATCCATGCGCATGTCCAACCGCCCTTCGAACCGGTAACTGAATCCTCGCTCGGGCGTGTCGATCTGGTGGGAAGAAATACCCAAATCGGCCAACAACCCGTCGATTCGGCGGACGCCGTGAAAACGCAAATGGTTTTTCAAAAAGCGAAAGTCCGAAGGGATAAACACCAATCGCGGATCGTCCGGGACATTGGCCGCCGCATCGGGATCTTTGTCGAAAGCAAACAATTTGCCCTCCGGTCCCAAACGCTTGAGGATCTCCCGGCTGTGACCTCCGCCGCCGAAAGTGGCATCCACATACACGCCGTCGGGGCGGATGTTCAAGGCATCCACGCTCTCTTTCAACAACACGGGTATGTGATAGGCGTCAGGCTTCTTCGTCATCTTCGTCCAATAATTCTTCCACCAATTGAGGGAACACCTCACGGCTTTCTTCGAGGAACCGCTCGTAAGCGTCCTTATCCCAAATCTGAAGGATATTGCCTTCGGAGGCAATCACCACTTCTTTGCCCAAATTCATTTTACGAATCAAATCCTTGGGCAATTGCAACCGGCCGTGGCCGTCGAGATACAACAACCTGGCACCCGCATTCATCGCCGAAATCAAACGCACTTTTTTGGGCGAGGTTTTTTTGAGCCTCAAAATGCGTTTCATCCACTTTTCCCATTCCCGGCGGGGATACAATTCCAAATTGTCGAAAAATACGGCGCGGGTCAATACAAACCCCTCGTCTTCAATATCTTTCAACTGGTCACGCAAACCTTTGGGCAACATCAGCCGCCCGTGCGCATCCAGCTTGGCATCGTATGTTCCGATTAAAATTTTCATAAAATTCCCCCGCGCGTTTCCGATATCCAAAAATAGGACAAATTCCCATTTTTTCCCATTTTGTCCCATTAAATTGTTGAAAACTTTTTCAAGAAGATTGTAACAGACTTAAAGTCAACCTAAAATGTTTATTCTTTATCGTGCCGACTTCCGGCGGTTTTTCCTTCCCATACCCGCCCGAATGTGTATATTTGTGAAAATTGTTTGCAAATGACGGCTTATTTACACGGAGTATGGGCTTTTTTTACGTTGGCCATGATCGTGTTTACCATTGGCTATCATATACCGGGCTTGTTCGGCAAGCGCCATCATGATTTCGGTCTTCACTTGCGGTTGGCCTTGTTTACCCTGGTGGTGACGGGCATCCAAATAATATTGGGCCTCATTACGTTGCTGGCTTCCGAACATTGGAAACAATTTCGTCAGCTGGGAATGGGCCGGGCCATGAAGAACGATGAAATCCGTTTGATGGTGGTGGAACATCCCACCATGAGCCTTTTGGGTTTTCTGGTTATGCTTTACGGTTTCAGGCGCATGTATTACCAACCTTTCAGCCGCAAAAGGTTTTTGTCGGTGGTGATTTTTTACGGATTGGCCCTTTTGCTGATTGCCAGCCGCATTCCGTGGCATCGGTGGTTATAAATTGACAAGGAGCTCCACCCCGTTTCCGGGCCGGTCGGGAAAGCGGGCACCCCGGGGCGTGATTTCCACTCCGCGGGCGATGTCGCGTTTGAGAAGGAGCGCTCCGTCCAAATCGGCGTATTGGACCGCGGGCAAAAATTGGGCGGCCGCCGAAATCCCCACCGACGATTCGGTCATGCACCCCACCATGCGGAGGCGTCCAGCCCGAGCGGCGCGGGCCCACATTTCCTTGGCGGGTGTCATTCCCCCGGCTTTGGTGAGCTTGACGTTGATGCCGTGATAAGCTTCAAAAGCACGAGGCAAATCCTCTTCGGTACGGCAGGCTTCGTCGGCAATCAATGGAAGAGGACTTATTTCTTTCAGGCGGGCGGTATCGCGGTAATTGTCGGCCGCAAGGGGTTGCTCCACCAGTTCCACGTTCAGCTCGGCCAGTTTGGGAATCAAATCTTTGGCTTTTTCGTAAGTCCACGCGGCATTGGCATCCACCCGGAAAGGGCGGTCCGTCACGGAGCGCAATTCCCGCACGATTTCTTCGTCATGGGGAGTGCCCAATTTGATTTTGTATATGGGCCACGGCTTTTCCAATATTTTGGCTTTCATCACCTCGATATCGTCCAATCCGATGGTGTAGCTGGACACGGGTACTTGGTTCCAACCGGGAAAAAGGCGGTCGATATGGCGAAAGCCATGCATTTTTCCGTAAAGGTCCCAGGCGGCCTCGTCAACAGCGGCCATCAGGAAGCGGAAGTTTTCCGTGCGTTTTTTCAATTCTTCCCACAGCTCCTCCGGACGGGTCAGATGGGTTCGTTTCAAATAAGGGCGCAAAGCTTCCCAGCCGGCTTTCAATTTTTCGACGGTTACATCGTAATAGGCATTTTCCGTCGCTTCGCCGTATCCCGTAAAGCCGTCTTGCGAAAGGGAAACGATAAAAGTTCGTTGAACGCTTCGGGTTTCACGCGCAATACCGAAGGGTCTGGCCAACTCCAAATCAAAAACCGCCGCCCGGGTTTCCATTTTATCCTATTTTAGAATGCAAATATAACCATTCGACGGGGGTAAAAATCGGATATCGAGTTTTGAACAGGTGTCGAGGCAAGTAGGATGAGGGGGGATTAGTTTTAACATTAACTTTAACCTTAACCTTAACTTTTTAAGCTTTTAACCATTAGCTCTTGGCTTTTAGCTTGTTTCGCATGTGTTACGGGGGACGCCTTTCGGCATTTGGGTAATAATTTCGCCTCCAAGCGGTGTTGGGAGGTTTCACTTCGGAAAAGGTGTTTAGGAAAGGTAAAGTAGAAAAAGGCAGGAAGTCCCGACATCTCGAGATGGCATAAGGCGATGAAATGTCGGGATGGCAATTTCCCCACGAAGACGCCCGCAAGCCGCTGTTTCGTCCGGGCGTACATTGGACAACCTCACTAACGCGAGGAGATTATCCCGACCACTCCATTGGATTTCGTGGTCGGGACTTCGCCCCCATATTTTGCTCCTTATCCTTCGAATATTTTATTCGCTGTCGCTCCTCGTAATGACGGCGTGGAATTGGGCTTTGGGCTAAAAAAATTGATTTAGACAAAGAAAGTTTGCGTTAAGCGGTCATTGCGAAGGTTTTGCGTTGGGTGCGAAGTCCCAACATCTCGAGATGGCATAAGGCGATGGAATGTCGGGATGGCAATCTCCCCGCGAAGACACCTGTAGTTTGCTGTTTCGTCCGGGCGGGAATTGCACAGCCTCACTAACCCAGGGAGATTACCACGTCGCTCCTCCTTGCGTCGTCGCTCCTCGTAATGACGGCGTGGAATTGGGCATGGGGCTAAAAAATTTGATTTAGACAGAGAAAGTTTGCGTTAAGCCGTCATTGCGAGCGGAACGAAGTGGAGCGTGGCAATCTCCCCAATACCAAGCCGGAAGTTCGCGTGAAGCCTGTGGGACGT
>JAADED010000031.1 GCA_013153605.1 Chlorobiota bacterium
CCGGCCCGACACCATCCGCATCCCGCCCTACCTCCGCAAAGGCGACACCGTAGCCATCATCGCCCCGGCGGGATATGTCACCAACAAAAACGGATATATCGACCGCGCCGATTCCCTCTTGCGCGCCTGGGGGTTGGTGCCCGTCCACGGGCGCCACTTGTTCAAGCGCCATTTCCAATTTGCCGGCACCGATGCCGAACGGGCGGCCGATCTCCAATGGGCGTTGGACGATCCGTCCGTCAAAGCCATATGGGCGGCCCGGGGCGGTTACGGGTCCGTACGTCTTCTCGACCGCATCGATTGGAGTACCTTCCGCCGCCGGCCCAAATGGATCATCGGATACTCGGATATCACCGTGCTCGAGATGCAAGCCTACGCCCTGGGGGTGGCCTCCATTCACGGACTGATGCCCATCAGCCTCACCCATCCCCGCAAAGAGCGGCGCCCCGCCCTGGTGACCCTCAAAAACGTGATTTTCGGGCGCAAACTTAAATTCGCCATTCCTTCCGACAGCTTGAACATTCCGGGAACGGGCGAAGGCATCGTGGTGGGAGGCAACCTGTCCATTCTGGTCAGCCTCCTGGGATCGGACCTTCAGCTCAACACCGACGGAAAAATCCTCTTCTTGGAAGACGTGGGCGAATATCCCTACCGCTACGACCGCATGCTGTACGCCCTGGCACGAGCCGGCTATTTCGACAACCTGGCCGGCCTCATCGTGGGCAATATGCATACCCGCAAAGACAACGAGCCTTTCGGCGAATCGGTCAAAGAGATGATTCTCAAGCACGTGAAAGGCAAAGGCTATCCCGTCATTTTCGACTTCCCCGCCGGCCACGTGGTCAAAAATTATACGGTACCCATCGGCAAGACGGGCAAAATCACGGTTACTTCCAAAAAGGCCGTAATCGAATTCCGCTAGAAATAAATGCGCACGAAGGGGCTGAACGGCTCGTAATGGAAACTTCGTCCCTCTTTATACAATAAATCGTAACGTATGCCGATCACCACATGGGGCATGCGGTACCCCACCCCCAGGTAAAGGGCCGGCGATTCTCTCCGGTACACTTCGTCACCGTAATACCGGGTCATAAACAAATATTGATATTCCAACGATGTTTCCATATATCGCCACGGGCTCCAGGCGGTGAGGAGGCTTCCGCCGTACACATGGGCTTTGGACGAAGTGCCGAAGGCCCAAGAGGAATAATAGGCGTAATACAAACCTCCCCCGGCATACCAATCGGGACGAATTCGATACATCACGCCCGGATATAGTTGTACGGTAAAAGTCGAATTGGACAATCCCAATCCGAAACCGCCGTAAAACCGCCATTTGCGGTCTTTCCATTCGGTTCGGCCTTTCTTTTTTGCACGCTTGCGTACCCGCTCTTGCGCGGGAGCCTGAAGCACAAAAGCGAAAACAAGTAGTACGAAAATCCAATATTTACGCTTCATCTCACGGAGTATAATGTTCTAGGAAGGGTTTCCACACAAAATCCCGGTACTTATTGCGATCGAACCGCTTGAGGTCGCGAATGTCGGTAACTTGTTCGGTGGTGTACGACACTTCTTCGAGGAAAGAGATGGCCCGTCGCACACCTTCACCCATATTGATAAACACCGATTCGTTGTCGCGGATCACGCCGTTTTTGAGCGCTTCGAAAAAGCCCAATAATCCCACGGCCGATGCGGGTCCCACCTTCACGGCCACTTCATAGGCCACCAGGCGGCTCATGTCCACCGCCATTTCTTCCTTGACCGAAAAATATTCGCCTCCCGTACGTTTGACCAATCGCGCCAATCGGGGATAGAGCACGGGATTGCCGGTGGCAAGGGTGGGTACCAGGGTGACGGGGTTTTCGATTACGGGATAATCATATTCCCAACCTTCGGGAAAGCCCGCCGCTTTGGCCTTCTTCCAGGCCCGGACTTGGGGGTCGCACCGGTCGCCCTGAATAAACACCATGCGGGGCATTTCTCCCAAAATTCCCAAGCTCTCGAAATCGTGAAAAGCTTTTTCCATGGCCAGGGGCGAGGTGCCGCCGCTGATGGCCTGGATATACACGTCGGGCATTTTGCCCAATTGGCGAATGATTTCGAAGGCCGTGGTCTTTTTGGCTTCCAAACGCAAAGGATCCATATTGCCGATGGAAATCAGGATGCCGAATTTTTCCGCATACTCTTTGGCCAATTTTTTGGCATACGCATAATCTCCTTTGACCACATAAACCTTCTGACCCAAAGAACCGATATGAACAAAGTTTTCACGCAACGAATCCTGGGGCACGAATATGGAAGCCGAAATACCCGCCTTGGCCAAATATTGGGCGAAGGCATTGGCCGTATTGCCCGTGCTGGCCACCACGTATTCCTTGATGCCGTGTTCTTTGAGCACGCTGGCTGCCAAAGAGGCACCTTTGTCCTTAAACGTACCCGTGGCAGGGCTGTAATCATTGCGATTTACGTAAACCTCGATATTGAGCCCGTAATATTTGTCGGCAAAATCTTCCATGAATTTCCACCGCTGAATGGGCGATACGCCCTCGCCGTCCGAAACGATATTATTCGGATCGTTTAAAGGAAGAAAGTCGAAATAATGCCAAAGGCTTTTGACAGGCTTGTCGGTATGAATAAGGTCGATTAGATTTTCTTTTAAAGTGGAATATTCGGTATAAACCTGATCGCCACCGCATTTGGGACATTTCTGATGGTTACCGAACCATTCTTCGAATCCGTCGATTTCATGTCCGCACGACAAACATTTAAAATGGAATTTCTTTTGCATACATCCGCATTTTGAAAGCTAAAACTAAGAATTTATTTCCAAATCAACCTGGGATCGGATTAGTTTTTAAAAAGTTATGGGGGTTTAAGAAAATTGTACCTGATGTTACCTGTTTATTTAAAAATTGTTAATATTTTTAGGGATAAAGAAGCCTGTTTTATATATATAAATAGGTTATTATATACTATAACCTTATTTTCCAACAACTTTACCACTCTGGCATGATTTTGGATTTTATGTTTGATGTATTTTTGTATTTAAAATTTTCTTATTAAATTTGACCCAAACCAAAAAAGGCATATTATGAAAAAGAGTAAGCGTAAATTTCCGAAATTGCTGGTAATGACTGCGTTGATGTTTATCTTTACGCAGTGGGGCTGGGCAAAAAGGGTGCAGGTAACCTTTCATGAAGTTAAGGACAATCTGATCATTGCCCTGGATGAAAACCAAGACGGATTTAAAGAATTCTATGTAGTAAAATTACTTGCACCGATCAACAAGAAACTCTTTGTGGATGACAAATACAAAGTGGATGTGAAGAAAGGCGTATTGGTGCTGGTAGGTAAAAAACACACGTTGGTCCTCACCGTCGACAAAAAAATCATTCAAACGGCCTTTAAGCAACGAGGCACTTATTACATCCTCGTAAACGGCATCGCTTCGGGCAAAGCCATCGAACGCATCCGCGTGAAGGAATTGCTCGAATCGGACTTGATCGAGAAGGTGTTCGAAGAAGGCGAAGCCTCCAACGGACGCATCACGCTGGAGCGTATTGCCGTGTCGCCCTTGTACAAAGAAAACAGACAATTCTTCATGGAAGAATATTTAGAAAAGGCGTAGTAAATTGGATAATTAACCGTCAGCCCGTCTCCGGACGGGCTTTTTTTATGGGCCCGGCGAATATAATGTCAGGAGTGAGGGGAAGAGAAATATAAATATTTAATAATGTAATATAGATTCAAACTTACGATGGCGAGGTTGGTAATGGTGACGGGCGTGGCTTTTTTGAGGATTCCGTATAGGATAAACAAAAAACAACCCACGGAATTGACGATGCGGAAAAGAAGAAAGTCATCGATGGCAAAGGAAGCGATGAGCACTACGGTGGCCGCATAACCCACCAATTCCACTTTGTCGATTTTCATGTGCGAGATTTTGTTTTATACAAATGGTATATATAAAGCATGGCCACGCCCAATGCGGGCACCCACAGATTGGCCGGATCGTCGATGCGGTCGGAACCCGTGAGGAGGTAAATCAAATACATGCTTCCCAATACGGGAAAATACCAGGCCAAAAAGAAACGTACGAAATTCTTCATGCCGGGGTTAAAGTTAAGCAATTCCGCGTTTACGAATCCGAGCAAAAAGGGGGATGCGCGAAAAAAGCGTATTTTTGACCAAAAAAAGCATGAAACGCCAACCCGCCAAAAAGCGGCCCGCCGCCAAACGCTCTTCCGCACCTCAAGCCAGTCTCCTCTTCGGTAAGGAAAACTACAAATGGATGCTGATCGGCTTGGCGCTGATAGCCTTGGGATTCATTCTTATGGCAGGCGGGGGGAGTAAAAACCCCGAAGTGTTCAACCCCGACATCTTCAGTTTTCGCCGCATACGTTTGGCACCTTTTTTGGTCTTGTTGGGTTTTGCGGTGGAAATTTACGCCATCATGCGCGGGCCGCGAAAATAATACCGCATGGACGTACTCAAAGCCGTGATTCTGGCCATAGTGGAAGGAATAACGGAATTCCTCCCCATTTCGTCCACCGGCCACATGATTCTCGTGGCCGATTGGCTGGATATTCAGGAAGAAGGATTTACCAAGCTCTACATCGTGGTGATTCAATTGGGCGCCATTTTATCGGTGGTGGTCCTGTATTGGAAACGTTTTTTCAAATCCCTCGATTTTTACCTTAAACTCCTGGTGGCTTTTATCCCCGCCGTGGTGTTCGGACTTTTGTTCAACGACCTTATCGACCGGATGTTGGGCTCTTCGGTGGTGGTGGCGGTGAGTTTGATTTTGGGGGGCATCATCCTTTTGTTCGTCGATCGGAAATTCGGGCATTATACCGGCACCGAAATCGATTATAAAACGGCATTCCGCATCGGAATGTTTCAAACTTTGGCCATGATTCCGGGCATATCGCGAAGCGGAGCCACCATCGTGGGCGGCATGCTCCAAAAACTCAGCCGCAAAACGGCCACCGAATTTTCGTTCTTCCTGGCGGTACCCACCATGTTGGGAGCCACGGTCAAAAAAACGTGGGATTTTTACCGCGACCAACAAAGCCTGACCGCCGATCAATGGCAGCTCATCCTTTTGGGCAATGCGGTGGCTTTCGTCGTGGCCCTGCTGGCCATACGTTCCTTTATCAAGTATGTATCGGAAAAAGGGTTTCGCGTATTCGGCATTTACCGGATTGCGTTGGGATTGTTTATCCTTTTATGGATCGGCATAAATCACGGCTTATGAATCCGCTTCGTCTTACACCCGAAGATTGGGAAAAAGGTAAAATTGTGGTTATCGACAAGCCGGCGGGCTGGACTTCGTTCGACGTGGTCAACAAAATTCGCTCGGTTTTGCGCCGCAGGTCGGGCAAGAAAAACATCAAAGTGGGACATGCGGGCACATTGGACCCCATGGCCACGGGGGTATTGGTCATCGGCATCGGACCGGCCACCAAATTGCTGGGACGCCTTCAAGCCGACGATAAAACTTACGAAGGCGTCATCCGATTGGGCGCCACCACCCCCTCTTACGACGCCGACACCCCGCCCGACCGCACCTATCCGTGGGAACACGTCACGCCGGAAAAGGTTCGCGAAGCGGCCCGCCGGTTTACGGGGCTTATCGAGCAATTGCCTCCCCCTTATTCGGCTGTCAAGCATAAAGGGAAAAAGCTGTACGAATTGGCCCGCCGGGGACAAGAGATACCCCTCAAACCCCGCAAAGTGTATATCCACAGCTTCGACATCTTGGACACTCCCCTGCCCGACATCGTATTCCGGGCCCATACGGGCAAAGGGACTTACATTCGAAGCCTGGCCCACGATTTGGGCCGAGCCCTGGGAAGCGGCGCCTACCTGACCTCCCTCCGCCGTACCCGCTCGGGACCTTTCACTCTCGAACAAGCCGTGGATTTGAACGAATGGGTCAAAGCCAATCAATAATAAAGGCGATCATCCGTCTTGGCGACCGCTGGCGCGCCCTTTCCCATACCCGCAAAGGGCTGTTGGGTGCGTTGGCGGCCGAACTCCTGTTGCTTTGGCTGCTTACCGTCATCGTATTTCCACTTCCCTCCCGGGAACAACGATTCGAAGTCAACCTGATCGAAGAAGATTTCGATTTCGACCGCTTGCCCCCTCCCGGCCCGCCCCGCCTCCCCGATTTGGACGAATATATCGAAGAAGCCCGCCGGTATGCCAAGGCATCCAACGAATGGTTGGAACAAACGCAAGAAGGGGAAGAAACCTCGGAAGAACCCGAAGACGAAAGCGGCGAAGAGGGCGAGGAAGAAACCTCGGAAACACCCCTTGCCGCCCGCCTTCAATCCCGCTTGGAGGGCTATGCCGCCACCGAGGAGAAAAAGAAAAAACATAAACCCTCGAACGAGCCGTTGCGGAATTTCAAAGGGGCGGGCAACATCCGCTTTTACGTGCCGGGGCGGTACAAAACTTATTTGATCAATCCCGTATATCGGTGTCCGTCCCGTTTGCACGGAGTGGTTCGGGTTCGCATAGCGGTGGACCGTTCGGGCAAGGTGGTCAAAGCCGCTTTCGATCCCTCGGCATCCACCAGCCAAGCTCCCTGTCTGGTGGAAACGGCCGTCAGCTATGCCTACAAAACCCGCTTTAACCCTTCGGACACCGCGCCTCCCCTCCAGGAAGGCTATATCGAATACATTTTTTAAACTTCGAAAATCCGGTCGCCGTCCACCGCCACCTCTTTGGGCAAAGGACGCAAATTATAGCGGGAAGCCATCACCATTCCGTAAGCTCCCGCATTTCGCACGGCCAGTAAATCCCCTTTGGTCACTCGAGGGATGGGACGAGCGCGGGCAAAAGTATCTTCTTCGCACAAATAGCCCACCACGTCATAGATTTCGTCGGGCCCCTCGGGAGAAGTCAAATTGTCGATTCGGTGATAAGCGCCGTAATACATGGGGCGAAGGAAATGGTTAAATCCGCTGTTGACACACAGGAAATTTTTACCCGGCACCCGTTTGATTCCCGTGGCTTCCACCACCAAATTTCCGGCGCGGCTCACCAAAAATTTACCGGGTTCGATTTTGAACCTTAAAGGTCGCGATGCGGAGGATAGTTTCTCCTGCACGTATTTACCTATTTCTTCGATAGGAGCTTCGCTTCCCCCGGGGGTATAGGCCACTTTGAAGCCGCCGCCCGCGTCGATATATTCCGCATCGGGAAACTCTTCGGCCAAATCGAACAACAAATCCAGCGCGCGATAAAGGGCATCCTCCCCTTCCATGTCGGATCCCAAATGGACGTGCAATCCTTTGACACGCAATGCTCCCCGACGCGCCGCCTCTTGAATCCGTTCCAACTCGGACAGGGGAATCCCGAATTTGGATGCCCCGTGTCCCACGGATATTTTGGCATGCCCGCCCGCCCGGATGTCGGGATTGATGCGCAACCCCACTTCGGCACCGGGACGCGTCCAGATCAAATGATCCACCAAATGAGGTTCACCCAAATGGACGGCAACTCCCCGGTCCAAAGCGGCTTCCACTTCGCTTTCGGAAGGACAACTGGGGGTAAACAAAATATCTTCGGGAGGCACGCCCAGCTCCAAAAGATGCGCCACTTCCTGTGGAGATACGGTATCGAATTTGCCACCCGCTTCGGCCACAGTCCGAATGACGGCCGGGTTGGCATTGGCTTTCACCGCATAATGAATATCCGTCCCGGAAGGGAAAGCTTCACGCAACGCGGCCATACGTTTCCGTATGTCCTCCAGATCGTACACATACACGGGCGTGCCGTATATACGGGCGATGTCGATCAAAAGTCGGCGGTCCATAATCGGGGATTTTGGCAACGGGAAGTTACTAACTTCCGCGCTTTTTTCCATAGAAGGGGCGGAAAATTTGAAATTAGCCTTATTTTTGACAGGTTATGGAACGGGAATGGGTCCGTTGGGTATATCTTCACCGACCGGCCGAGGCTGATCATTGGCTGATCGCCCTCACCGACGGAGTTACGGCCGTAACCGTCGTTGTGTTGCTTTTATTGGCTGCGGGCGTATGGATACGCCGCACGTATGCTCCGGGCGTGTTTTGGCAAGCCCTCCTTGCCCTAGCAATCACGGGTATTTGGGTCCACCTTCTGAAATGGATCGTGCGGCGGGGACGCCCCTTTACGGAAATGGGTGATTTGGAAGTGCTCGTCCGTAGTGGAGGATATTCGTTTCCCAGCGGACATACGGCCGAAGTCTTTACCTTGGTATTTGTGCTGTGGCCTTATGTCAAACATCCCTTCCTTCGCGCCCTTCTGGCGGGATGGGCCCTCCTGATTGCCTATACCCGGGTGGCTTTCGGCGTCCACTACCCTACCGATTTGGCGGGAGGCATTCTGGTGGCCGCTTTCTCCGCCGCGGGGGCTAAGTTTTTGTTGAAAAAATTCGCCGCCAAAAAATTCGAAGATCAATCCTGAATCACCACCAATTTGGGTTGGGTGTATTCGCGGAGGGCATAACGCGGCCCTTCGCGTCCCAATCCGCTGTCTTTCATACCGCCGTAAGGCATGCTGTCGATGCGGAAACCCGGAATTTCGTTCACCATGATACCGCCCGCATCCACCTCGCGGATAAAACGGCGGACGGTCTTGAGGGAATCCGAATATACCGAAGCTTGCAATCCGTATCGCGAAGCGTTGACCGCCCGGATCCCTTCCTCCACCGACTCCACGGGTTCGATGATCACTACGGGGGCAAAAGCCTCTTCGTCCACCACCTTCATTCCCGGACGGGTACCGGTCAGCACGGTGGGAGCGAACAGGTCGTGGGTTTCGTCCACAATATTTCCTCCCGCCAATATGCGGGCTCCTCCCTCCCGGGCTTCTTCCACCCAATCGCGAATGCGGTAGAGGTCTTTTCGCGAAATCATGGGGCCGTTGACCGTCTCGGGCAACGAAGGATCGCCGGTGGGAATGCGAGCCGTTTCTTCCAAAAACAAATCCGTAAACCGATCGAACACGTCTTTCAGCACGTAAATGCGTTGGGTGGAAATGCAAATTTGTCCCGCAT
Source organism: Chlorobiota bacterium (assembly GCA_013153605.1). Taxonomy (GTDB): domain Bacteria; phylum Bacteroidota; class Bacteroidia; order Flavobacteriales; family Flavobacteriaceae; genus JAADED01. The sequence goes on from JAADED010000031.1 coordinate 9,050, forward strand.
AGAGGAAAGCGCCGTATGCCAATTTTTTGGCCGCCCGCTCCAAGGGCGCATCCGAATCGATCAATGCGGCGGCGTTACCGCCCATTTCCAAAAACACTTTTTTCCGTCCCGCAATGGATTTGAGGTACCACCCCACGCGGTCGCTACCCGTGAAGGAGAGAATTTTCAGGCGATCGTCCCGGACCATTTGCTCGGCCGATTTATTGCCCGTCAGCACGATTTGCACCGTTCCGGCCGGCACGCCGGCTTCTTCCAAAATATCGGCCAGCAAGAACATGGAAAGCGGCGTTTGCGGTGCGGGTTTGAGGATAATCGGAGAGCCGCTCCCGACGGCGGGTATGATTTTATGCAAGGCCAAATTCAGGGGAAAATTGAAAGGCGATATCCCCAATACAGGGCCGTAGGGAACGCGAACGGTGTAAGCCGTTTTGCCTTTGCCGTTGAGGTAATCCATGGGCACTTGCTCGCCGGCAAATTCGAGTACCGCGCGAATGCCGCTGTCGAGGTTGTCCAGCGCCCGGCGCACTTCGTTGCGTGCATAAGACAGGGGCTTGCCCGCTTCTTTGACGATAAGACGGGTAAAATCGTCGGCGCGTCGGGCGATGCCGTCGCGAAGGGCGCGCAAGATGTCGGCCCGCTTCTCGGCCGACGACCGGCGAAACGTGTCGAAAGCCCTGACGGCGGCCGATACCGCTTCTTCCACTTGGGCTTCGGTGGCCAAAGGGGCTTCGGCCAAGATTTCTCCGGTGTATTTATCCGTAATCGGCAACCGTACCTCCGAATCGGTACGCTTCCCGGCAATCAAATTGCGCACTTGGAAAGGAATGTCAAGCGGGGTCATGGGCGTAGGTTTTCAATATGCGATCCAAAATGGCAAACACCTCGTCGAGGGTGGCGGCCCTCACCAATTGGTTTCGAAAACTTCGAATGCCGGGCAATCCCTTAAAGAAAGGCCCGTAATGGCGACGCGCTTCGAGCACCGCCAGCCGTTCGCCTTTCCAGCGGGCGGCATCGCGCAAATAAGTCTTGAGGGCTTCTACTTTTTCTTCCAACGGCGGCTCGGGCAAGAGCTCGCCCGTGCGCAGGTAATGCCGCATCCGGCTGAAAATCCAGGGCGAACCGATGGCTCCCCGCCCGATCATGGCTCCGTCCATGCCGTACCGGTCGCGAATGAGAGCGGCCTTTTCGGGGGTATCGATATCGCCGTTGGCCACCACCGGAATTTCCATGTCGGGATGGCGTTTGACACGGGCAATGGCTTCCCAATCGGCTTTGCCCCCGTACATTTGGGCCCGCGTACGGCCGTGAATGAATATGGCCTTTACCCCCGCATCTTGCATTCGAAGAGCCACTTCCTCGATATTGATCGAATTTTCGTCCCATCCGATACGGGTTTTAACCGTCACGGGCAAGTCGGTGGCTTGGACAATGGCGCGGGTAAATTTTTCCATGCGGACGGGGTCCTTCAAAAAAGCGGCTCCCGCACCTTTGTTGACTACCTTCTTCACCGGACATCCGTAATTGATGTCGATCACTTCGGGCCCGGCCTTTTCCACGATCTTCACGGCCCGAAGCATGCTGTCCAGGTCATGGCCGAAAATTTGGATACCCACCGGCCGCTCGCCCGGAAAGATATCCAGCTTTTTGGCCGATTTTTCGGCACCCCGAATCAGCCCTTCGGTCGAAATAAATTCGCTGAATACCATGTCGGCCCCGTAGCGGCGGCACAATACGCGGTAGGGAGGATCGGTTACATCCTCCATGGGGGCCAAAAACAGGGGAAAATCTCCCAAATCCAAAGGGCCTATTTTCATGGGCGAGGTGTTTTTACAAATTTAAACAAATGTTTTTTTCAACCGCTTACAATAAAAAAGCCGGCGGACGCGTCCGCCGGCTTCACCGGACCGAAAAACCCTCCGGTCAGGCATTCTCGTTATATCCTACCAGTTGATCCAAAGCTTTGGTAAACACTTCCAACGGCGCTACGCCCACTTGGCGGCCGATGGGTTCGCCGTTTTGGAATACCAACACGGTGGGAATGTTCCGCACGCCGAATTGTGCGGCATATTTTTGCTCCCGGTCCACATCCACTTTCACCACTTTGATTTTATCGCCGTACCGCTGTTCCAGCTGTTCCATAATCGGCGCAATCATGCGGCAAGGTCCGCACCAAACCGCCCAAAAGTCCACTACGACCGGAACGTCCGATTTCAAAACTTCTTCTTCGAAGGTGGCGTCTGTAACTACTTTAGGCATATGTGTATGGTTTTAAAAAATTTCGTGCAAAGATAGAAAGAAAATTCCAATCCGCCCGTGACGGGCACGGAAATTTTCCGCCGCATTTCCATGCATAAATCATGCCAACCGGCAAGATTGTCAGCCGGGGTCGCGCACGATTTTTGATAAGAAATCCTTACATTCGTTTAAATTTCCGACTCCCGTATGCGCTACACACTCTTTTTTTGGATCGGATGGGGAATGCTTCCCCTCCTGGGCCAAAACCGGGGCGACATTCCCTCCTTCGTGGAAAAGGAAAAAGCCCGGGCGGCCGCCATGATTTACGGACGCTCCGCCGCCCTTACCGACAATTACGATTGGCAATACCAACGCCTGGAACTCCGCCTGGATCCCCGCTTTCATTATGTGGAGGGAAATACCACGGTCTATTTCGCTTTTCGTACGCCCTCCCGCCGGATGGAAATGGATTTGGCTTCCGAATTGGAAATAACCTCCGTCACTTACCGAGGAGCACCGCTGGATTTTACCCATACCGCCGACGATAGGCTCATCATCAGGTTTCCGGGAGAGCTTCCCGCCGGCCGCACCGATTCGGTCCGCATCGCCTACCGGGGCGTGCCCCCTTCCACGGGTTTTTCCTCTTTCACTACCGCCACCCACCGGGGCGTGCCCATCCTCTGGACCCTGTCGGAACCTTACGGGGCAAAAGATTGGTGGCCTTGCAAACAGGATTTGACCGACAAACTCGATTCGGTGGAAATCACCCTCGTTTACCCCGCCCGGATCTCGGGCAAAGAAATGAAAGGGGTGTCCAACGGAATTTTGGAAGAAGAATACACCGCCGGAAATTTGCGCATCTCGCGATGGAAACATCGCTATCCCATTCCCGCTTACTTGGTGGCGGTGGCCATTACCAATTACGCCCGGTTCAGCCAAACGGCCGGCTTGTACGAGTCTTTTCCGATAAATAATTACGTGTTTCCCGAAGATTCGGCGCGCGCCGTCGCCCGCACGGCGGTGGTAAGGGACCTGATGGATTTTTACGAAACCGCCTACGGCCCCTATCCGTTCCGGCGCGAAAAATACGGACATGCCCAATTCGGGTGGGGCGGAGGCATGGAGCATACCACCATCACCTTTGTGGGCGGATTCTCGCGCGGTTTGCTCTCCCACGAATTGGCCCACCACTGGTTCGGCGACTATGTGACTTGCGGTAGCTGGTCGGACATCTGGATCAACGAAGGATTCGCCACTTATTCCGAGGCGCTGACCCAGGAATATTTCGACGGCCCCGAAGCGCTGTACTTCTGGCGGCTTTACGCATTGGAATTCATACGCCGTCGTCCGCACGAATCGGTGTATGTGGAAGGGAGGGATACCTTGGACGTGGGGCGCTTGTTTTCGTGGGAATTATCTTATCTCAAAGGAGCCATGGTACTCCATATGTTGCGGTTCCGCACCGGCGACGACCTCTTTTTCGACATTCTCCGCACTTTTGCCGATACTTATGCTTTCGATTACGCCCGCACCGAAGATTTCCGTCAAATCGTGGAAGCCCTGACGGGAGAGGATTACGGCGAATTTTTCCGCGATTGGGTGTACGGCAAGGGATACCCCGAACTAGAAGGCCGCTGGTGGGCGGTGAGCGGCACCACCTACAAGATCAGCTTGTTTCAACATCCCACCGATGCGTCGGTAACCTTTTTCGAAACTCCGATCGTATTGCGGTTTACAAGTCCCGAAGGGACTTACGACACCATCGTGGACTGGCAATCCGACGGGCAAACGTGGTTTGTCACCCTCCCTTTCCGGGCCACCGAATTGGCACTCGATCCCGATTTTCATCTGATTCGCGGCGAAGCCCGCACGTATTTCGAAGGAAACATCCGCTGGGGCGATTGGGACGTACGCCTGTTTCCCAATCCCGCCGCTTCGGGCATATACGTGATGAGCAGCCGGCCCGAAGAATACGACGGAACGGCCGTGTTCGACTTAAGCGGCCGCCTGATCGCCCGGCACGGCGGGCCCAATACTTATTTCTCCCTCGAGGGACTGGCCGGAGGGGTGTATGTGATCGTGTTGTATAAAGACGGTCAACGTATGCGGGCCTTTAAATTTATCAAACAACCGTGAAAACGCGTCCTCGCCACGGCAAGGAAAAGGCCGAAGCCCTTATTCGCCGCTTTTGCCTGTACCGCGAGCGGTCGAGCCATGAAACGCGACGCCGCCTCCTGGAATACGGACTGGACGAAGCCGAAGCGGAAGAAATCCTCGGCGACCTTCGCCAAAACGGATTGGTGGACGACGAACGGTTCGCCCGGGAATTCGTACGAAGCAAATTCCGCCTCAACAGGTGGGGAAAAGAAAAAATACGGCGAGCTCTCCTTTACGACCACCGCCTCTCCCCGGAACTCATTCGCCGGGTGACGGAAGAAGAAATCGACGAAGAAACCTACGGCGAGATCATGCACCGGCTGATCAAACGCAAATTGGCCGACCACGCTCATAAAGAACCGGCCGCCCGCAAAGCGGCTATATATCGCTATATGGTGAGCAAGGGTTTTGACCCTTCGGAATTTTTGGATATTTTGGAAGATGAGCTACGAAAAAACCTTGCATAACCTCGAAGCGCCCCGGCTGGACTTGCTGGCGCGTGCCATCGTGGAAGGCTCCCTCACGGGATTGCACCGAAGTCCCTTCCACGGATTTTCGTCCGAATTTCGCGAACATAAAATGTACACCCCCGGCGAACCGGTAAAATTCATCGACTGGAAAGTGTATGCCAAAACGGAGAAACTCTATCTGAAAAAATTCGACGAAGAAACCAACATGCGGGTACGCCTGATCGTGGACGCTTCCTCTTCCATGCATTATCCCGCCCGCGATGTTTTCGACCCGGATCGGCCGAACAAAATCCAGTTTGCGGTCATTGCGGCCGCCGTGCTTACCGAAATTTTGGGCCGCCAACGGGATGCCGCCGGCTTGGCGGTGTTTCACGAAGATGCCGAGCGAATCTTGCCCGAAAAAACGGGCGTCCTCCACCGCCGCATGATGTTTGCGGAATTGGAATCCTTGCTGTCCCCGCCGCCGGCCCGCCGCCGCACCCGGGCCGCTCGAAGCCTCCATTACATTGCCGAAAGCATGCGCCGTCGCAGCCTGGCGGTGGTGTTTACCGACTTATGGACCGGGGAAGAATCGCCCGATGAGCTGATCGAAGCTTTCAAACATTTGCGATACAAAAGCGCCGAACTCATCGTTTTCCATATCCGGGACCAAGCCACCGAAGAAGCTTTCGACTTTCCGTCCCGCCCCTTACGGTTTCGCGATGCCGAAACGGGAGAAATCCTTGCCCTCCATCCCGATGCCGTACGTCGAAATTACAGAGAGGCCGCCCGCTCCCACATCGACCGTTTCCGCGAAGCTTTCTATGCCTACGGCATCGACTACCAGCCGGTGGATATACGCACGCCCTACCGCGACGTGATGTCGGCCTATTTACAAAAGCGCTTACGGATCAAAGGTTAAGCTTTGCCACACTCGGACGTTTGAACCGCCCGCTTCAATTCGGCTTCGTATTCGTATGCTTCACCGCGCCACCAACGGGACTCGCTTTCAAAAGGTTTAATCACCAACCGATACACGTAACACCCGTTTTCGTACCTTATGAAGCGAAAGGCGATATGGAAACCGGGACCGAACAACCCGTGATGCACTTTCATCAACACCCCTTCCGGCACCGCCGCCACGGATTCATCCTTGAAGCGGGGATGCGCCTTCAGCACGCGGCGCAATTCGTCGGGCGAATAAGGGGTGCGGACCATGCTCTCGCGATAGGGATTCAGCATATCGAGCGTAATCGTTTCGGCACCGGCTTTGCGGAGGCGGCGTCTGACACGCCAGGCTTCCCAGGCCACCATCAAACTCCATAAAATCAGCCATAAGAGGGCGGCCAACAGGATCTCCTTCCAAGTGCGGAATTGGCCCATGAGCCATTCCAAAAACATCCATATCGTCACCAACGAGAGCCAGAATCTGGCTTGGGATTTCCACAGATGGCGATAAATCAATCGAAATTCGCCGAATGCGGATGAAGAAGCGGCCATGGCGAATATTTTTTACTAAAAATAAATACTTTTTTCGTATTTTTCCCACCAAAACCGTACGCCACTTGAACGAACGCATATTGGAAATTTCGGGAGGCCGTATCTCCGATTTTCTCGGCCACCGGGACGAAAACCTGAAAAAAATCCGCAGCCTTTTTCCGAAAATCAAAATTGTCAGTCGCGGGAACATCCTCAAACTTTACGGCGAAGAAGCCGGCCTGGACGAGCTGGAAACCAAACTGGGCGTGATGCTGGATTTTCTCAACCGCTACAACAGCCTTACGCCCGAAACGGTGGAAAAAATCATCCTTTCCGACACCGACGAATTCCAACGTTTTATTTCGGACGACGAAATAATTACCTACGGAGTGGGCGGCCGGATCATCAAACCGCGCACGCCCAATCAGCTGAAGATCGTGCAATCGGTACGGGACAACGACATGGTCTTCGTCACGGGACCGGCCGGAACGGGAAAAACCTACATCAGCGTGGCCCTGGCGGTTCGCGCCCTCAAGAATAAGGAAGTCAAACGCATCATCCTCACCCGCCCCGCAGTGGAAGCGGGCGAACATTTGGGATTTTTGCCGGGCGATATGAAAGAAAAACTGGATCCTTACATGCAACCCTTGTACGATGCGTTGTTCGACATGATTCCGGGTTCCAAATTGCAGGATTACATGGAAAACAATGTCATTCAAATTGCGCCGCTGGCTTTCATGCGGGGCCGCACCCTCGACCATGCCTTCGTTATTTTGGACGAAGCCCAAAATACCACCCGCAGCCAAATGAAGATGTTTCTCACCCGCATGGGCGAAAATGCCAAATTCATCATCACGGGCGACCCCTCCCAAACGGACCTGATCAAAGGCCAAAAATCGGGCTTAAAAGAAGCGCTGGAACTGCTCGACGGCATCGAAGGGGTGGACATCATCCGCCTGTCGGACCGGGACGTGGTGCGCCATCCGCTGGTCAAAAAAATCATCGACGTGTACAAAAAAGTGGAAGACGGCGACTAACTTCCGAGCAATTTGATTTTCCACGAATAATCGTCCTGCAACTCGTACCGCACGCGGTGGTGGAGGCGGTTGGGTCGCCCTTGCCAGAACTCGATGCTTACGGGCCGCACGATATAGCCGCCCCAAAAGGGAGGCCGAGGCACGGGACGGCCTTCGAATCGCTTTTCTGTTTCCCGGTAGCGGGCTTCGAGCTCGTCGAAGGAGGCGATTTCCCGGCTTTGGGGCGAAGCCCAAGCGGCTATTTGGCTGCCCCGCGGGCGACTTTCGAAATAGCCGTCCGACAAATTGGGCGCCCATTTTTCGGCTATCCCTTTAATGATGACTTGGCGTTCCAAAACGGGCCAATGGAAATGGAGGGTGACCCGCGGGTCGGCGGCAATATCGCGCCCCTTGTCGCTTTCGTAATTGGTAAAAAAGATAAATCCGTCCCATTGAAAACGCTTGAGAAGCACCGTGCGCAATCCGGGAAATCCGTCGCGGCCCCGGGTGGCCAATTGCATGGCATTGACTTCCACACATTTTTCTTCCCGCTCGGCTTCGGCAAACCAATCGCGAAACAGCTCCATGGGATTTTCGGGCAAGGCCTTGCCGTTGAGGGTATATTTGCCGTATTGACGGCGATAGGCCGACAGGTCTTTCTCGGGTTTGTCCATTTCAGAAAATCACTTGTTTGCCTTCGTAGGCCAATTCGGTGTCGGGAAAAACTTCTTGCGCCTCGCGCAACAACAATTGCGGATCCTTGTACCGGGACGAAAAATGGCCGATAATAAGCTTGCCCACCCCCGCTTCCCGGGCGATTTCGGCCGCTTGCCGCGCCGTGCTGTGGAGGGTGAGGGCCGCCAAGTCGCGGTCGGCTTCGGCAAAGGTGGCTTCGTGATATAACACGTCCGCTCCACGAATATAAGGGACGATGGACGGGTCGTATGCGGTGTCGGAGCAATAAGCATAGGAGCGGGGACGCGGAGGCGGCAAGGTGAGCTCTTCGTTGGGAATCACCCGCCCGTCTTCGGTGACGAAATCCTTACCGGCTTTGAGGTTGTGGTAGGCCCAAATACCGATTTCGGGATACAGCCGAATGGCGTCCATATTGAGCTTGCGCGGGGCGGGCTTTTCTTTTACCAAAAATCCGTGGGTCTCGATGCGATGTTTGAGAGGAAAGGCATAAACCTCGAAATCTTTTTCATCCGAAATGCGGCGAAAACCATCTCCTTCCACCGGCCGGAAGTGCAAGGGAAAAGTGAGCTCCACCTGGGTATGCTTGAACACCGTGTCGAGTAAGGGTTTCAGTTCCGGCGGACCGAACAGGTACATTTCCGTTTGGCGATTTAACAAACGTAGAGTGGACAAAAATCCGAAAAGGCCGTACACATGATCGCCGTGAAGATGGGAAATAAAGATATGCTTGATCCGCCCGAATTTGACCCCGTAGCGGCGCAATTGCATTTGCATCCCTTCGCCGGAATCGATGATCAACCAGCGGTTTTTGACGGCCAATGCCTGGGAAGTGGGATATTCGTCCGGCTTGGGTGTGGCGGAATGGCATCCCAAGATGCGCAATTCCATCAGAAGAAAAGTTTGTAATATAACACGAAGACCGCCACGAACAACACCAGGAGGAAAACGGCCGTACGTTTCATCAGCTCCTCTTGACGCCGAAGGCGTTTATTCAAATTGTCGATTTGTTTTTCCTGGATATGGGTCAATTGTTCCAGGGCTTCGAGACGTTTGTCGTCGCTCATGGGTGTTTTTTTCAAATATACGCAAAATTCCGTTCGGCCGCCGGCGCATGCCG
>JAADED010000088.1 GCA_013153605.1 Chlorobiota bacterium
TCAAACTCCAAATCCGGGGAGGCCAAGCGAATCCTTCGCCGCCGGTAGGACCCGCATTGGGAGCAGCCGGAGTGAACATCATGGAATTCTGTAAGCAGTTCAATGCCCGAACGCAGGAAAAACAGGGCAAACTGCTTCCGGTAACCATCCGTGTGTATAAGGACAAATCGTTCGATTTTGTCGTTAAATCTCCGCCTGCTGCCGTGCAGCTCATGGAAGCGGCCAAAATCAAGAAAGGATCGGGAGAGCCGAACCGGCGCAAAGTCGGCAGCGTGACCTGGGATCAGGTGCGTCAAATCGCCGAGGACAAAATGCAAGACATGAACGCCTTCAGCATCGAGAAGGCGATGAAGATGATTGCCGGAACGGCCCGTTCGATGGGTATCACCATCGAGGGCGAGAATCCTTTCGAAAACAACTAAAAACCACCGCTTATGGCACGACTGAGCAAAAAGATGAAGGCTGCACTGGCGAAGTATGACAAAAATAAACATTACTCGCTGGAAGAAGCATCCAAACTGGTCAAAGAATTATCCTACGAAAACTTCGACGCCTCGGTGGATATCGCGGTACGTTTGGGAGTGGACCCCCGAAAGGCGGACCAAATGATCCGCGGCGTGGTGACCTTGCCCCACGGAACGGGTAAGGACGTGAAAGTGTTGGCCCTGGTGCCCCCCGAAAAGGAAGACGAAGCCAAAGAAGCGGGCGCCGATTACGTGGGCATGGACGAATATATCGAAAAGATCAAACAAGGTTGGACCGACGTGGACGTGATCATCACCACGCCCTCCATGATGCGTAAGCTGGGTCCGTTGGGTCGGATTTTGGGACCGCGCGGCTTGATGCCCAACCCCAAAACCGGCACGGTAACCATGGACGTAGGTCGTGCGGTGCGCGAAGTGAAAGCCGGAAAAATCGATTTCCGCGTGGACAAAAAGGGCATCGTTCACGCCGCCATCGGCAAGGTGTCGTTCCCGCCGGAAAAGATTAAGGAAAATGCCGAAGAGCTGATACACACCCTCATCAAAATGAAGCCCGCATCGGCCAAAGGCACCTATCTCAAGAGCATTGCCATGTCCAGCACCATGGGACCCGGCATCAAGATTGACACCAAGTCCGTTTAACCCGAAAACCCGAACGTATGAGAACGCGTGAAGAAAAAGCCAAGATGATCGAAGACCTGAAGCAAAGGCTCTCCGAATACAACGTCATTTATTTTGTGGACATTTTGGGACTGGACGCTCCCACCACATATGCCTTGCGCAAGGCGTGTCATAAAGGGGATGTCAAGCTTCAGGTAGTCAAAAATACATTGATCGCCAAAGCGATGGAGCAGTCGGACAAGGATTTCCAGGAGCTGAGCTCGGTATTGCACGGAAGCACGGCCCTTATGTTGAGCGACGTGGGCAATAAGCCCGCCCGCATCATCAAGGAATTCCGCAAAAAGTCCGACAAGCCCGTCCTCAAAGGCGCATGGATCGACGAGGGCGTGTACATCGGCGACGACCAATTGGACTTCCTGGCCACCATCAAGTCGAAGGAAGAGCTGATCGGCGACCTTATCGCCCTGTTGCAATCGCCCGTGAAAAACGTGGTATCGGCTCTCAAATCGGGAGGTCATACCATTTTGGGTATTTTGGAAACCCTTTCGGAAAAAGAAAACAACTGACACTAACATCAAAACGATAGAAAAATGGCAGATTTAAAAGCACTTGCAGAACAACTGGTTAACTTGACGGTGAAAGAGGTACAAGAGCTGGCCGACATCCTGAAGGAAGAATACGGCATCGAACCCGCCGCCGCAGCCGTAGCGGTTGCCGGACCCGCCGCCGGCGGAGCCGAAGAGGCGGCCGAAGAAAAAACGGAGTTCGATGTGATCCTCAAGTCGCCCGGCGCGTCCAAGCTGGCTGTGGTAAAACTCGTGAAAGAGCTGACCGGACTCGGCCTTCGCGAAGCCAAAGCCATCGTGGACAGCGCACCCGCACCGATCAAGGAAGGCATCTCCAAAGACGAAGCCGAAGGCATCAAAAAGTCTTTGGAAGAAGCCGGTGCGGAAGTGGAACTCAAGTAATTTCCGCCCACACAGACGAAAGTTTAGGTCAATTTTATTGGCCTAAACTTTCTTGCTCTAAGAAAAACGTTCTTTTTACTTCCTTAATACCAACTTTTTACTAAAACTTTGTCTTTGCCATGGCAAACAACACCAAAGAGAACAAAACCGAAATCCTTAAGGCAGCCGACCAAATTCTTCAAAAAACCGACCCCGAAACGGGCCGGGTGAATTTTTCGTCGCTGGAGAACATTCCCGACTATCCGGACTTTTTGAATGTGATCCAATCGTTTAAAGATTTTTTTCAGCTGGGTACCAAACCCAACGAACGTAAAAACGAAGGTCTTTACAAAGTATTTAAGGAAAACTTTCCGGTGCGCGACGCCCGGAACCTCTATACACTCGATTTTATCGATTATTTTATCGACCCGCCGCGATTTTCGGTCAAAGAATGTATCGAGCGGGGGCTTACCTACAGCGTTCCCCTTAAGGCACGTTTGAAATTGGAATGCAACGACGAAGACCATGAAGATTTCGAAACCAAAGTTCAAGACGTATATTTGGGGAACATTCCCTACATGACCGATCGCGGAACTTTCATCATTAACGGTGCCGAGCGGGTGGTGGTATCGCAATTGCACCGATCGCCGGGGGTATTTTTCAGCCAATCCTACCATACCAACGGCACCAAATTGTATTCGGCCCGGGTGATTCCCTTCAAGGGGTCGTGGATCGAATTTTCCACCGACATCAACAACGTGATGTACGCCTACATCGACCGGAAGAAAAAATTGCCGGTAACCACCCTGTTGCGTACCATCGGATACGAACGCGACCGCGACATTCTGGAGCTCTTTAACCTGGCCGACGAGGTGAAAGTAACCAAATCGGGACTCAAAAATTATTTGGGACGCCGCATTGCCGCCCGCGTGCTCAAAACCTGGCACGAAGACTTCGTGGACGAAGATACGGGCGAAGTGGTGTCCATCGAACGAAACGAAATCATCGTGGAGCGTGACACGGTGCTCGAAAAAGAACATATCGACAAAATTCTCGAATCGGGTGCCAAAACCATCCTTTTGCATAAGGAAGACAACGCCTCCAACGAATTCGCCATCATCTACAACACCCTTCAGAAAGACCCCACCAACTCCGAGAAGGAAGCGGTGGAATACATATACCGTCAATTGCGCAACACCGATCCGCCGGATGAAGAGACGGCCCGCGGTATTATCGAGAAGCTGTTTTTCAGCGATCAGCGCTACGACTTGGGCGAGGTGGGCCGTTATCGCATCAATAAGAAGCTCAACCTCGACATTCCGGAGGACGTGCGCGTATTGACCAAGGAAGACATCATCGCCATCATCACCCAATTGGTCCGCCTGATCAATTCCAAACAGGAAGTGGACGACATCGACCATCTCTCGAACCGCCGGGTGCGTACGGTGGGTGAGCAATTGGCCCAGCAATTCTCGGTGGGATTGGCCCGCATGGTGCGTACCATTCGCGAACGGATGAACGTGCGGGACAACGAAGTATTCACTCCCGCCGATTTGATCAATGCCAAGACGTTGTCGTCGGTAATTAACTCTTTCTTCGGCACCAACCCGTTGTCCCAATTTATGGACCAGACCAACCCTTTGGCCGAAATCACCCACAAGCGGCGTTTGTCGGCCTTGGGTCCGGGCGGTCTCTCCCGCGAGCGGGCCGGCTTTGAAGTGCGCGACGTCCATTATACCCATTACGGACGCCTCTGTCCCATCGAAACGCCCGAAGGTCCCAACATCGGGTTGATTTCGTCTCTGGCCGTTTATGCCACCATTAACAAAATGGGCTTTATCGAAACTCCTTACTGGGAAGTGGAAGACGGCCGCGTCCGTTTTGACAAGGAGCCCGTATCGCTGACCGCCGAAGAAGAGGAAGGCAAAAAAATCGCGCAAGCCACCACCGAAGTGGACGAAGAGGGACGCATTGTGCCCGAACGGCTGGTGGCCCGCGAGGAGGGCGACTTCCCCGTGGTGAAACGGGAAGAAATCGATTACATGGACGTGTCGCCCAATCAAATCGCTTCCATTTCGGCTTCGTTGATTCCCTTCCTCGAACACGACGACGCCAACCGTGCATTGATGGGTTCCAACATGATGCGTCAGGCCGTGCCTTTGCTCAATCCCGAAGTGCCCATCGTGGGTACGGGACTCGAGAAACGGGTGGCCGAAGATTCGCGGATCCTCATCAATGCCGAAGGCGACGGCGAAGTGATTTACGTGGATGCCAACAAAATCGTGATCCGGTACGACCGTACCGAAGAGGAACGGTTGGTGAGCTTCGACAGCGACGAAAAAACCTACGAGCTCATCAAATTCCGCAAGAGCAACCAAAACACCACCATCAACCTCCGGCCCATCGTCAAGAAAGGGCAACGCGTCAAGAAAGGCCAAGTGCTCACCGAAGGGTACGCCACCCAAAACGGAGAGCTGGCTTTGGGACGCAACCTTCTGGTGGCTTTCATGCCTTGGAAAGGTTATAACTTCGAGGACGCCATCGTGATTTCGGAAAAAGTGGTGCGTGAAGATTACTATACTTCCATCCACATCGACGAATTTTCGCTCGAGGTGCGCGACACCAAGCTGGGACAGGAAGAGCTCACGCCCGACATTCCCAACGTGAGCGAAGAAGCCACCAAAGATTTGGATGAAAACGGAATTATCCGCGTGGGAGCCGAAGTGAAAACGGGCGACATCCTGATCGGAAAAATCACGCCCAAAGGGGAATCCGACCCTACGCCCGAAGAAAAGCTCTTGCGCGTAATTTTCGGCGACAAGGCGGGCGACGTCAAAGACGCGTCGTTGCGGGTGCCTTCGTCGGTTCAGGGAATCGTGATCGACAAGAAGCTCTTTACCCGCTCCATCAAAGACCGCCGACGCCGTATGCAAGACAAGATCGAAATCGAAAAACTGGAAGAAAAATACGGCAAACAGCTCGAAGAGCTGCGCGAAAAACTCATCGAGAAGCTCTTCACCCTGGTGGGCGGCAAAACCTCGCAAGGGGTGTACGACGAATTGAATCAGGAAGTGTTCCCCAAAGGCAAAAAGTTTACCCTCAAAATGCTCAACGCTTACGACGATTACGAGCATTTGACACAGGGGACCTGGACCACCGATCCCAAGATCAACCGCTTGGTGGACGAATTGCTCAACAACTACAAATTGCGGGTAAACGAAATCAAGGGGAACTTGCGACGCGACAAATTCGCCATTTCCGTGGGTGACGACCTCCCTTCGGGCATCATCAAGCTGGCCAAGGTGTTTATCGCCCAAAAACGCAAGCTCAAAGTGGGCGACAAAATGGCCGGCCGCCACGGAAACAAGGGTATTGTGGCCAAAATCGTGCGCGAAGAGGATATGCCCTTCCTCGAAGACGGCACGCCGGTGGACATCGTGCTCAACCCCTTGGGTGTGCCTTCGCGTATGAACATCGGACAGATTTACGAAACCGTCCTGGGATGGATCGGCAAAAAATTGGGCGTGAAATTCCAAACTCCCATTTTCGACGGAGCCACGCTCGAAGACATCGACATCCTGTCGGAAAAAGCGGGCATTCCCAAATACGGCGTTACCCGCCTCTATGACGGAGGTACGGGCGAGCCGTTCGACCAACCCGCCACGGTGGGCGTGATTTACATGCTCAAGCTCAACCACCTGGTGGACGACAAGATGCATGCCCGATCCACCGGTCCGTACTCGTTGATTACCCAGCAACCCTTGGGCGGTAAGGCCCAATTCGGGGGTCAGCGATTCGGAGAGATGGAGGTTTGGGCCCTCGAAGCCTACGGCGCCGCCAGCACCTTGCGCGAGATTCTCACCGTGAAGTCTGACGATATCGTGGGACGTACCAAAGTGTATAACGCCATCGTCAAGGGCGATCCCATGCCCGAACCCGGCATTCCCGAATCGTTCAACGTGCTGTTGCACGAATTGCGCGGATTGGGCTTGGACGTTCGTCTCGAAGACGAAGAAGGCAACGACGTATTGAAAAAGCAATAACCGAAATTCTCATTTTTTAAACCTGTAGCGAAAACCATGGCTGCAAAAAGAGATCAAAAAACCATCAAATTCGACCGGATTTCCATCGGTTTGGCTTCGCCCGATGTGATCAAACAAATGTCGCACGGCGAAGTGCTCAAACCGGAAACCATCAACTACCGCACCCACAAACCGGAGCGGGACGGCTTGTTTTGCGAGCGTATTTTCGGTCCCGTGAAGGACTACGAATGTGCGTGCGGAAAATATAAACGCATTCGATACAAAGGGGTGGTGTGCGACCGTTGCGGTGTGGAAGTAACCGAAAAAAAGGTACGCCGCGAACGCATGGGGCACATCGAACTGGTGGTGCCCGTGGCCCATATTTGGTATTTCCGTTCCAACCCCAATAAAATCGCCTACCTGTTGGGCATTCCCGGCAAGAAGCTCGAGAGCATCGTCTATTACGAACGTTATGTGGTGATCAATCCCGGGCCCGCGGTATATCCCAACGGCCAGCCGGTGAAAAAAATGGATTTGCTCACCGAAGAGGAATACCACCAAATTCTGGAGCTCTTGCCCGAAGACAACAAATATTTGCCCGACGACGATCCGAATAAATTCGTGGCCAAGATGGGGGCCGAAGCCCTCAAAATCCTGTTGGCCCAAATCGATTTGGACGAGCTGGCCGCCCAATTGCGCTATGCCAGCAAGCATGAGACGTCCAAACAACGGCGCACCGAAGCTCTCAAGCGCCTTCAAGTGGTGGAAGCCTTCCGCGAAGCCAACAAGCGGCGTGAAAACCGGCCGGAATGGATGATCATGAGCATCATCCCCGTGATTCCGCCCGAATTGCGCCCGTTGGTGCCGCTGGACGGAGGACGCTTCGCCACATCGGACCTTAACGACCTGTATCGCCGGGTAATTATCCGAAACAACCGCCTCAAGCGCCTGATGAGCATTAAGGCGCCCGAAGTGATTTTGCGCAACGAAAAACGGATGTTGCAAGAAGCGGTGGATTCGCTCTTCGACAATACCCGCAAATCCACGGCGGTCAAAACCGAATCCAACCGCCCGCTCAAGTCCCTCTCGGATAACCTCAAAGGTAAACAGGGACGTTTCCGTCAAAACTTGCTCGGTAAGCGGGTGGATTACTCGGCCCGTTCGGTGATCGTAGTGGGTCCCGAACTCAAAATTTACGAAACCGGTATCCCCAAAGACATGGCGGCCGAATTGTATAAGCCCTACATCGCCCGCCGACTGATGGAACGGGGAATCGTCAAAACCGTCAAATCGGCCAAAAAAATCATCGATCGCCGCGACCCGGTGGTATGGGACATCCTGGAAGATGTGCTCAAAGGGCATCCCGTGCTCCTCAACCGGGCGCCCACCTTGCACCGGTTGGGTATCCAAGCCTTCCAGCCCAAACTCATCGAAGGTAAGGCCATCCAGCTTCATCCCCTCGTATGTACGGCCTTCAACGCCGACTTCGACGGGGACCAAATGGCCGTTCACCTTCCGCTGGGACCCGAAGCCATTCTCGAGGCCCATCTGTTGATGCTGGCTTCGCAAAACATTCTCAACCCCGCCAACGGCGAGCCCATCACGGTGCCTTCGCAAGACATGGTATTGGGCCTGTATTACCTGACCAAAGAACGTAAATCCACGCCCGACCGGCCGGTCAAAGGCGAAGGCATGGTGTTCTACAGCCCCGAAGAGGTCAAACTGGCCCTCGACCACGGCAAAGTGGACATGCATGCCCGCATCAAGTGTCGCGTAAAAGACGTGGACGAAGAGGGCAAACCCGTGATGCGCATGGTGGAAACCACCCCGGGACGCGTCATTTTCAACGAAGTGGTGCCCGAAGGCGTGGGTTATATCAACGAATTGCTCACCAAGCGCCAGCTGAAGAAAATCATTTCGCTGGTATTGAAGAAAACCGATGTGCCCACCACGGCCGAATTCCTCGACAAAATCAAAGAAATGGGCTTTATGAAAGCTTTCGAGGGAGGCCTTTCGTTCAGCCTGACCAACATCGAAGTGCCGCCCGAAAAGCAAGCCATTATCGAGGAGGCCAAGGAAGAGGTGCGCAAAATCCAAATGGAATACGAGCAAGGGTTCATCACCAAAAAGGAACGTTACAACCGCATCATCGACGTATGGTCGCATGCCAACACGCGCTTGATCCGCGTGGTGATGGACAAGCTCAAAGCCGACGACCAGGGCTTCAACTCGGTGTACATGATGTTGGATTCCGGAGCTCGGGGGTCGCAAGAACAAATTCGCCAGCTTATCGGTATGCGGGGATTGATGGCCAAGCCCAAAAAATCCACCGCCGGCGGAGGGGAAGTCATCGAAAACCCGATTTTGTCCAACTTCAAGGAAGGGTTGACCATTCAGGAATACTTCATCTCCACCCACGGTGCGCGTAAAGGTTTGGCCGACACCGCCTTGAAAACCGCCGATGCCGGTTATCTCACCCGCCGTCTGGTGGACGTGTCGCAAGACGTGGTGGTCAACGAAGAAGATTGCGGCACCTTGCGGGGTATTCAGGTTTCGGCCCTCAAGAAGGACAACAAAGTGGTGGAACCTCTGTCCGAACGTATTTTGGGCCGCGTAATTCTCGACGACCTCTACGACCCGCAAACGGGCGAGCTCATCATCAAGGAAGGCGAGGAAATTACGGAAGAAATCGCCAAGCGAATCGAAGATGCCGGCATCGAAACCGTGGAAGTGCGCTCGCCGCTCACCTGTGAGGCCCGCAAAGGGGTGTGCGCCAAATGTTACGGACGCAACCTGGCTACCGGCAAGATGGTCGAAATCGGCGAAGCCGTGGGTGTGATTGCCGCCCAATCCATAGGGGAACCGGGTACCCAGCTGACGTTGCGTACCTTCCACCAAGGAGGTGTGGCCGGTACGGTGGCCGAAGAGAACAAGATCGTGGCCAAATTCGACGGCATCCTCGAAATCACCGATTTGCGTACCATCCGCGGCAAAACGCCCGACGGCGAACCCGTGGACGTGGTGATTTCCCGTACCTCGGAAGTGAAAATCATCAGCGAAAAAACCGGCCAGGTATTGAGCAAACACCCGCTCTACTACGGGTCGTACCTCTTCAAAAAGCCGGGAGAAAAAGTGTTCCGAGGCGAAGTGATCGCCCAATGGGATCCCCACAACTCGCTCATTATTTCGGAAGTGGGCGGTAAGGTGGTATTCCACAATCTGGTGGAAGGCATCAACTACACCATCGAAATCGACGAAGCCACCAACAAGAAGGAAATCGTCATTATCGAAACCAAGAACAACAAACTATTGCCCGCCATCCACATCGTGGATCCCAAAACGGGCGAAGTATTGCGCAAATACAACTTGCCCACCAATGCCCGTCTGACGGTAAAAGACGGCGAATTGATCGAGCCGGGTACCATCCTGGCCAAGATCCCTCGCCGCTCGGCCCGTGCGGGCGACATCACCGGCGGTTTGCCTCGCGTGACCGAGCTCTTCGAAGCGCGCAACCCGTCGAACCCCGCCGTGGTATCGGAAATCGACGGTATCGTGAAATTCGGCAAGGTGAAGCGCGGCAACCAGGAAATCATTGTCGAAAGCAAAACCGGCGAGAAGAAGAAATATTTGGTCAAACTCTCCAGCCAAATGTTGTTGGTACAGGAGAACGACTTCGTCAAAGCCGGTACGCCGCTGTCGGACGGAGCCATCACACCCGCCGATATTTTGAAGATCAAAGGTATTTCGGTGGTACAGCAATACCTGGTGAACGAAATTCAGGAAGTGTATCGCCGTCAGAACGTGAAGATCAACGACAAGCACTTCGAGATCGTGGTGCGCCAGATGATGCGCAAGGTGCGTATCGTGGATCCGGGAGATACCAATTTCCTCCCCGACCAGCTGGTGCACAAGGACGTGTTCATCGACGAGAACGACCGCATCCACAACATGAAGGTGGTGGAAGACCCGGGCGATTCGGATCGCCTCAAACCGGGCATGATTATCAGCTTGCGTGAGTGGCGTGACGAGGTTTCCCGCCTCAAGCGCGAAGACAAGCGACCGCCCGTGGTACGAGATGCCGTACCCGCCACCGCCGAGCCCGTATTGCAAGGTATCACCCGTGCGGCCTTGCAAACCAAGTCGTGGATTTCGGCGGCCTCGTTCCAGGAAACCACCAAGGTGCTTAACGAAGCGGCCATCGCCGCCAAGGTGGATTATCTCGAAGGGCTGAAAGAAAACGTGATCGTGGGTAAGAAAATTCCCGCCGGTACGGGTATGCGCATGTTTGAAAAAATCATCGTGGGCGACGAACCCGAACCGGAAGAAGAACCCGTACAAATCAAAGTCCGTGAACTATGAGCGAACCTAAAAAAGGACATCCCCTCAACATCGAGTTGAAGGAGGATGTGGCCCAAGGCATATACAGCAACCTGGCCATTATCAATCATTCGGTGTCGGAATTTGTCATCGACTTCGTGAGCATCATGCCGGGAGTGAATAAGGCCCAAGTGCGATCGCGGGTGATCCTCACCCCTCAGCACGCCAAAAAATTCTTGCGGGCCTTGCAAGAAAACATCCGGCGCTTCGAAGCGGTGCACGGCACTATCAAAGAGTACGGCGACAAAAGCCAGGGGCCGCCCATCACATTCGGGCCCCAAGGCGAAGCCTGACAACGGAAGGCGTCCTCCCGGAGGACGCCTTTCTTTTTTGGCCTATAAAAAACTAGAGGCGGCTCAACAAATGGGGAACGTCGAAAAGATCCGGCATGCGGCGGCGGAGATCGTCTTCGATGCGGGCAGGAAAAATCACATGCAAGTTGGCGCCGGCATCCAGCGTGAAATATACGGGCAGGTCGTGTCGGCGACGGAAGCGGCGTATTTTTTCAATCCATTTCAATGTATCGGGATTCATGAGGATGAATGAAGGATCCGATGCCATCATGAGGGCGTGAAGACTGAGCGCTTCGGCTTCGGTCACGGTTCCGAACTCGTCCCAATTCCCGGTGCGGAGGGCGTCGATGAGCCGGGCCAAATGGGTATTTGCCTGGCGGATGCGGGCTTCGCGGTAGGGGTGCGCTTCCATCAATTGATGGCCTGCGGTGCTGGATACCGCCTTCCGGCCTTCCTGAAGGAGGAGGACCAAATCGCGCAAATCGTCAAAAGCGGGATGCGTTCCGAATGGGAATTCCACCGCATAAAAATCGGAACTGCCGGGAACGGCGGGGTGCTTGCCCCAAATGCCGATGCGGTCGGTGATGCTTCGGGAGGCGCTTCCCGAACCCAAACGGGCCAGAAATGAGGCTTTGGCGCGCCAATACTCGTCGGACTGACCGGCCGTCGCCTCCTTTTCGAGTTGCACGACCAATAGAGCCAAAGCGGCAAAAGCGCTGGCCGAGGAAGCGATGCCCGCCGAATGGGGAAAATTGTTGCGGCTGTGAATTTCCCATCGATACCGGCGAATCCACGGGCTGTAGGGGAGAATGCGCCGGAAGAACGTGTGGATTTTGGGTTCGAATGCCGGGGCCGGCCGCCCTTCGAAGCGGAGGGTGAACCGGACTTCATCCGCGGGGGGAATGCGCTCGGCGGTTGCCGAGGTAAAGGTCACCGCATCGCGTAATATAAAGCTTAAAGAAGGATTCATGGGAACCTGAAGCCCTTTCTTGCCCCAATATTTCACCAAGGCGATATTGGAAGGAGCCCTCACTTCGCCTTCCCATTTCCCGGGTAACGAAGGCTCGGACCTCAGGCGGAAATCTTCCGGTCGATATTCCAAGGGACGGCCGCTTTGAGACAAAGGTACGAATTTCACGGCGCTTATTCCGATTCGCTTCCTTCCCCTTCGCCTTGCAAAAGGGCTTGGATTTTGTCCATATTGGGCGTGAGAATCACCTCGATCCGCCGATTTTTGGCCCTGTTTTCGGGGGTGTCGTTGGGTGCCACGGGATGGTATTTGCTTCGGCCCGCCGCAATCAACCGTTTGGGATCGATATCTTTGTTTTTGAGCAATTGGCGCACCACGGTGGTGGCCCGTTTGACCGAGAGGTCCCAATTATCTTCGATATATTGATTGCCCCGGTAGGGCACGTTGTCGGTATGCCCTTCGATCATGATTTCCAGATCCGGGTTTTCGGCCAATACCCGCGCAATTTTATCGATGGCGTCCATTCCTCCTTGTTTAAGATGCCAACTGCCGGAATCGAAAAGGAGCTTGTTTTGCATGGACACATAAAGCTTGCCGTTTTTCATATGCACCTTAAGCCCGTGTTGTGTGAATTCGTCCAACGAAGCCGAGAGGCTGGCTTTCACCGTGCGGAGCAACGAATCTTTCTCGGCGATCAAACGTTCCAATTCGCGGATGCGGGCCGATCGTTCGGCCAAATCCTGTTGCATTTTGTCAAGCAATTCCCGCTCTTTGGCCAATTTTTTCTCTTTTTCCTCCAATTGGCGGATGAGCTCTTTCATCTTCACCGATTGGGCTTCGAGGGCGGCACTGCTTTGGCGTGTGAGGGCGTCGTATGAGGCTTGTAAATTTTTGTAAGCAGTCTCGGTGGCTTTAAACAGGCGTTGGAGGTTTTGATACTCCTGTTGAAGTTGGTCGTAATCGGTTTTCAGCCGGTTCCATTTGGATTCGTATCCGATAACCAGGCTGCGAAGGCTGTCGTTTTCTTCTTCCAATTCGGCCAATTCCGACCGGGTAGTGTAATATTTTTCTTCCAGTTCTGCATATTTCTTTTGGCTGACGCAACCGCCCGCCGTCAAGGCGAGTATCCCCATCCACAAAACGTTCCGCAAAATCTTCATGACAAATTGATTTGATTTTTAAAGCAAAAATAAGGCGAAAACGCCGGATAAAATAATGAATTTGATCCAGGCGTAAGCCGTAGCATATTTTTTTCGGAAATAGATGTAAGCCAGTATGCCCAGCATAAAAGCCAAAATTCCCAACCAAATCCGATAAGGTCGGGGTAAATCCATCCGCCAAAGGGCAAGCCACGGAATCCAGGCCGAAGCCCATACCGCGCCGAAAAGGAGCGCTTGGCGTCGCTCGCCCCACATGGTGAGCACGGTGCGTATGTTTTGAACCATGTCTCCCCGCAAGGTGAGGTGGTTTTTAATCAATTCTTTTAAAAACAAAAGAATCACGAACATGGTGCCGGCCCACAAGACGAAGGGGTTCCATTGTTTGAAAAAAAGCATGACTCCGAAGAAAGGATAGGCGGTAAGAAAGGTTACGAACAATTCGCGCCACAACGGGCGATTCTGTAATTTGTGGAAATACAGCCAAATGAAAAAAATGTACACCCCGAAAAATACCGCCGCCCGTAAGGAAATCAGCGCCGCAAAGACCAGCGTGAGAAAATTGAGGAAAAAATACAAGTACAATTGAATGTGCACGGGCACCCGTCCGATCCATGCTGTTTGAGCGGGGCGGTTAATCCGGTCGCGTTTGAGGTGGTAAAAATGGTCGATGATGTAACCGGCCGATATGGCGCTTCCGGTGGCCAGGAGCATGAGGACGAACCGTTTGTCGAACAAGACCTGGGAGAGAGATTCGCCGTACACTTTCCACGCCACCAATGTTTGGGCCACCAGCAAAACCAGCACGTTCTGGAGCCTGACCAGGGAAATGAGTCCGGGTACTTTGGATGAGAGGCTCCCCATGGAAGGCGCTTAGAAGCGATAGATCACTTCCAGTTTATAATCTTTGAGTTGTTCTTTGGTCTTCTCGAAATCGTCGGTGAAGCCCAAAATATATCCGCCGCCTCCCGAGCCGCATAATTTGAGGTAATAATCCCCCGATTCCATTCCTTTTTTCCATATCTCGCGCATATGTTCGGGGATCATGGGTTGGAAATGGCGGTACACCGTGCCCGAAAGTTGGCGTACGTGGGTGATCAGGTCGTTGAAGTTCCCTTTGACGAAGTCTTGCACGCATTGATTGGTATAGCGGATAAATTCGTCTTTGAGCACTTTGCGGAAGCCTTCGTTTTTGAGTTTTTCCATAAAAATTTGCACCATGGGTCCGGTTTCGCCCGTGTGACCCGAATCGATGAGGAAGATGGCCCCTTTGCCGTCGGGGTTGCCCTGGGGAATGCCGGTGGGTTCCAAATCTTCTTTGGACCGAATGAGGATGGGCACGCTCAAGTAGCTGTTGAGAGGGTCGAGGCCCGAACTTTTGCCGTGGAAGAAATCTTCCATAGCGGCGAATATTTTTTTGAGCTTGAGCAATTTGTCGGTGGTGAGGTTTTCCAATACCGAAATTTTATCGCGCGCATATCGCTCGTACACCGCCGCCACGATGGCGCCGGAACTGCCCACGCCGTATCCTTCGGGAATGTTGGAATCGAAATACAGTCCCTCGTCCAAATCGCGAGCAAAAGCGTCGAAATCCAAATCGATCAGGGGATCGTGTTCGGCCCTCCGGCGCAAATATTCGTAAAAACGCCGCAAATTTTCGTGCGAACGCCGGCGCACGGGATCCGACAGGTCGCCTTTTTTTAATCCGCCCTTGTAGTGGGCGTACGGAATGGCCAGGCCTTGGGAATCTTCGATGATGCCGTATTCGCCGAACAGGAGGATTTTGGCAAAATAGAGCGGCCCTTTCTTTTTCATGGAGCGTGATTTACCGCATCAAAGATAAGATTTTTTTCGCATGCCCGGCGGGTAACAATTGCTACGGAATATGTATATTTGTGTTTGATAAACCGTAAAAACACAGGGATATGAACAAACTCGTATGGACTTTGGCTGTCTTGCTGATGCTTGTCGCCTGTAAGGGTGGCGGCGAAAAGTCGCCAAAGCAAGCCGGACAAACGCCCGCCGCGGCGGAACAAAAAGATTATACCGAATTGGACAAAACGGCTCGACAGCTGTTCGGTGCATTGGACAGCGTGGCTCAAAATCCGAACAACCCGGTAACGCCCGAAAAAGTGGCTTTGGGCAAAATGCTCTATCACGACGTGCGTCTTTCCAAAGACAATGTTCAAAGTTGCAACACTTGCCACAACGTCAACACCTTCGGAGTGGACAATCAACCCGTATCTTTAGGTAACGACGGCAAACCGGGCACACGCAATTCGCCCACCACGTTTAACGCTGCATTCCATATCGCCCAATTTTGGGACGGCCGCGAACCCGACGTGGAAGCTCAAGCCGGAGGTCCCATCCTCAACCCCGTGGAAATGGCCATGCCCGGCAAAGAGGCGGTGATCGAACGCATATCCAAAATCAAGGAATACCGGGAAATGTTCCCCAAAGCCTTCCCCGACGATCCCGAGCCCATTACTTTCGACAACCTCACCAAAGCCATCGCCGCCTACGAGCGCAAGCTGATTACCTACCGCACCCGCTTCGACGATTACATGCGCGGCGACGACAATGCCCTCACGCCCGAAGAGAAAAAGGGGATGGAAACCTTCATCAACGTGGGATGTGCCACTTGCCACCAAGGGCCCCTTTTGGGCGGCACCATGTTCCAAAAATTCGGGATCTACGGCAATTATTGGGATTATACCAAAAGCAAACGCATCGATTTGGGACGATATGAGGTGACCAAAAAAGAAGAGGATAAATATGTGTTTAAAGTGCCGTCTTTGCGCAATATCGAAAAAACCTATCCTTATTTCCATGACGGCAGTGTGGCAAGTTTGGACGAAGCCATCCAAATCATGGCCCAAACCCAATTGAACAAAACCCTCACGCCTCAACAGATCGAGGAAATCAAAACCTTCCTCAAATCCATGATCGGCGACGTCCCGGCCGAATTAAAACCATAAAAGCATTGCGCCAAATGCTTTTTAAACCGTCCCGGAAGGGGCGGTTTTTTGTTTGAATTGGAATGAAAATTATTTTTTGAATGCGATTTTATTTTAATTTTTTATCTTTGATACTTATACAAGAGCTTTACCTTTAATAGTTGGGAAAATGATTAAAGAACAAATATTAAATTCCAGATCCAAAGAGCCTTTAGGTCCAACTTTAAAATTTGATTTGGAATTTGAGAAACAATCCTTTTTATCTAAATATAAATCTCCCAAGACCGGTAAATATAAACGTTATTTGGGTGCACCCATCCGATATGCGGGGGGGAAAAGTCTGGCGGTGGGTTATATCATTGAACTCTTACCTACCCATATCAATAAGGTGGTATCTCCCTTTATCGGAGGAGGATCTGTTGAAGTTGCTCTCGCCAAAGAATTAAATTTGGAAGTGGTAGGCTATGACATATTTGATATTTTGGTGAATTTCTGGCAAGTTTTATTGGAAAGACCTGGGGATTTATATGATCGATTAAAAGAATTTAAACCCACTAAAGAATGTTATTATAAAAATAAAGAAATTCTTAAAAGTCATTGGGAAGGAAAAATAAGATTGGATCCTTTGGAATTGGCCGCGCAATACTTTTTTAATCATAATCTTTCCTATGGCCCCGGATTTTTGGGATGGACATCCGAAATTTATTTAAGGGAAGATAAATACCAAAAAATGATCGAGAAATTACGTGATTTTCACGTTCCCAAATTAAAGGTTTTTCAAGGTGATTTTAAAGATGTGATCCCCCGCCATCAAAATGACTTTTTATATCTGGATCCGCCCTATTATTTAAAGGGAGATAGCAAAATGTTCAAAGGAATTTATCCTCAAAGAAACTTTCCCATTCATCATAATAATTTTGATCATGCCCTGCTTAAAGATTTACTAAAAAATCATAAAGGAGGATTTATTCTTTCTTACAATGATTGTCATCAAATCAGAGAATGGTATAAAGAGTATCAAATTTTTAAACCTTCTTGGCAATATACCATGGGTCAGGGAGAAACGAGAATCGGGTTGAATCGAATAAGAAACGGAAGTAATCATATTAAAGAATCCCATGAATTATTAATCTATAAACCTCCCGAATGATGAGCAAGAAAAAAGCCATGTCCAGTGAAAAGGCCAAAAAAGTCCGGCAGGCCGGCCACGACGATGCTAAAGAATTTGCCAGATTAATAGGATTAAATCATGACTATCAAAATGATCCGAAGGCCAAAAAGGATGTGATCGATCAAAATGGAGATGCACATTCGGTTAAAAGCGGAAAGAGCAAATGGCAAATTTTTCTTTATTCTCCCAGTAGATTTGAAAATGATGTGATCTTTAAACGATTAAACGGATTGGGTGAATTGTTCTTGGAATGTCTTAATGTTTTTCCGGATGAATATGAAGAATATTTAAAAAATAAAGATTTTTATAAAAATAAATTGAAACCTAAAATGGTTGCCTTGAAAGAAAAACTTCAAAATCCCGATACCCTGGAAGCTTTTTTTGATAAATCTTTTTTTAATGCCGGTGAGGTTCAATATTTAACCATTAAAGCAAATGATGAATTTCATGTTTTTCATAGAGATGATGTCCTAAAAGTTTTAAAGAATCATATTAAGGTTGAAAATTCCAAAAAACGGTCCAAGGGACAATTTGACGCTCAAAAAGTCGTTTTTAAAGTAAGAAAACCTCCCAAAAACAATTATGTAAGTATCGGAGAAATTGAAATGCGAAATGATAGTAAGACTCATTACAAAGAAATGAAGTTTTGGATGGGAAAAGAACTTACCTTTAATCTTTTAAAAAATCATATTACGCCGGTTAAAAATGCGAAACCCGGATTGAAAATCTATGGAAAGGCAATTAAAAAATTTAAAAAATATTGATTTAGGGCAAATAATCGTATGAAGAAAGTTCAATTGGGAAAAAAATTTTTTTGGGGAGTATTATTCTTGCTATTCTTTTCGTCTCTTCCCGCCCAATACTACCGGGTGGAATACGCCTTTAAATTCTTACCCCGGCCGGATCTCAAGGTCAGTAAAGAAGACAAGGCCAAAATGGAGAAGGTCAAAGGTCTGGTCGATGATTATGCGGAATACCTTTCGGCTCATAAGTATATCCTGATTTTCACGCCCGAAGAAAGTTATTATTACGTGGATGCGGTGGAAATGCCCGACGACGTGGCCAATCCGGTGATGTATGAAATTTCCCTTCACG
>JAADED010000095.1 GCA_013153605.1 Chlorobiota bacterium
CGGGCGCCGAAGGCGCCCGCCACAACCCTAAAAATTTTATTTTCAACCGGCTAAATTATTCCACCAGCAAAGTATGCATCTCTTTCCCGCCGTTTCGGCGAATTTCCAGCCAGTATGCTCCCGCTTTCAATCCCGAGACATCCAATGCACCTTCGCCTTCGATCGTGGAGCGGCGTACAATACGCCCGTCCATGGTGAGGATGAGCACTTGGGCTTGTCCTCCGTTTGCGGGTCGAATGTAAAGTTTTTCTTTGACGGGATTGGGATAGAAGAGGCTTTGTTCGCCCGTTTCTCGGACCGGAACGGGACGTACGGCCACGTCTTTGAGCGGAAGTTCTTCGTGCACATAGAAGGTGTTGATCGCATTGCGCGCCAACAAATGTTCACCTTCGTCGGCCACGGCATACACCCGCACGGCATAGTGGGCCCCGCTTTGAAGGGAAGGAAAACGAATTTGATATTTATGAGCGCTTTCATCCGTGCGTACGCCTTCGATTTCGAAAGATTTGATTTCATCGAAAGCCATGGGACGACCGTTATCCGAAATGCGGGCCAGTTGGGCATATACCCGCACCCGGGCCGTTTCGGGCATGCCGCTGACGATTACGTCCACCGGATTGCCGGTATATCCTTTGTTTTCGTCCCAATTCCATTGAACCGCAAATCCCGCGCGGGGTGCCAGGTTGAGCACTCCCGCAATCGCTCCGGCGGATTCACCCGTTTGAAGATGATAATAGCCCGCTTCGGCGGGTTCCCATTTGAAATAAGTGGCATAAGCCCCCGCCACGGCGTCAAACCGGGTTTTGTAGGGAGTGAGCACCCGTTCTTTTCCTTTGGAACCGGCCACCGTAATTTCCGTCAAAGGTTGGGGTGCATACACCCAAATCACATGGGGCCCGGCCGTTTCGGCCAAAATGCGGCCTTCGCCGCCCGGAAAGGCGTAAATATAACCGTCGCTCAAGTAAGCCCCGTTTTCAGGGGTGGAAGGAGAATCGGTGCCACCTTCCTTGGTTCGGGGTTCGCCGGCGGGTCGTGCCGTTCGATTCACATAAAGTGCGCGGTGGAGGTAAGGAAGCACTTCGACGGCAAAATGTCCTTCACCCGGATCCCATAACGAAATATGATCGGCATCCCGCGTAGTGATGTAGTTGGCATCACCGGCTCCGGGCGTCAATGCGGGAGAAGCGTCGGTGATCACTTCCCGGCGAGCGCGATATACGGCGATAAATCCGTCGTTGTCGGTATGCCAGTTGCGCCATCCGGAATTCAGCCAGTCCCATTCCCAATAGGCATCGTAGTAAGCTCCCGCACTGTGGTGGAATGCATTGCCCACGTAACAGAAATACCAGCGACCGCCGTAGCACGGATCGTCGGATTGATGAGCCCACCAGCGAGTGGTATTGTCTTCGATCATATTGATACGGCTGTATGAAGCTCCCCGCGGGTTGTAATAATTGCGAAAGCTGCCGTTGGATTGAATGCGCCAGGACGAGGCCCAATTATGAAACTCCTGGACGTTGGCGCTGGTGAGATGAAAGGCATTGGTGTACCACATGGCAATCCACGCGATTCCCGTCCATGAGAGGGCGGCTCCCACATCGGCCACTCGCGAGCCTTTCAAAGGAGAACCGAAGGTATATACGCCGTCCACCTTCTCGAATCCGAAGCTGGGAATGGAGGGATTGTAAGGATTTTTTCCGTATAAGGCTCTCTCGGTATCCATGCCCCCTTTGCTGTGGGCCACAATGCTCACCGTAGTGGACCCGTAGTGGGCGGCCACTTGGTCGATCATGCGCTTGAGGAGCATTCCGTTTTCTTCGGGTGTGCCCATGGGTTCGAGCTGGACAAAAGCCGCGTGCAATCCGCCCCGAATCACGTCGGCAATATGGGCCTCGTACGAGCCCGTTAGTTTTCCCGTAAATCCGTGTACGAAAATCACGGGCGTCTTATCGTCGTATGCCGTGTATCCGGTGGGATACAAAATGGTGCCGGGTCGGTTGACCGAAGAACCCGGTTGCCCGTTTTGTACGTTGTGATACACCGTCCGAATGGTTTGGGCGTGAAGACCCGCCCATGCCCAAATCAGAATTAACAAAAAGGAGGTCCTTTTCATAATCGAATTTTGGCCAAATATAGCAAATAAAATGAGAATTCTCTTTTTTCTTTTCAAATAAGGAATTTTTTATGGGTAAAATATTGAATCCTTGAGCCGAGAAGTCGTAACTTTGCGCGCCGTTGCGAGCCATGAAACCTTCCGTCGAAAAAATCAACCGGGCCCTCTACCGATTCCATAAATGGCGGTATCGCCATGTAAGTCATGAGAATTACATGATTTTCCTCAGCATCCTCATCGGCTTCCTCAGCGGCCTGGTGGCGGTGCTCATCAAAAACCTGGCTCACCTGATCCAAACGGCACTGGAAAAGGGATTTTTTCTTCACCTCCTTAAATGGTATTTTATCTTCCCCCTCATCGGCACGGGCTTGTCGATGCTGATTATTCGGCACGTGATCAAAAAACGGGTGGAAAACGGAATCTCCGTGATTTTGGAAGCTTTTTTCAAGCGCAAAAGCCTTATTCCCCGACATTATACGTATGCCAATTTGCTTACCGCGCCCGTAACCGTGGGTTTCGGCGGATCGGTGGGTTTGGAAGGTCCTTCGGCCGTAACCGGCGCCGCTTGGGGGTCGCAACTCAGCCGCCTCCTTCATCTCAACATCAAGCAACGCAACATGTTGCTGGCCGCCGCCACGGCAGGCACGTTTTCGTCCATTTTCAAAGCCCCCGTAGCCGCCATCCTATTCGTGGTGGAAGTATTGGGGTTCGACCTGACCATGACGTCGCTCCTCCCCCTGATTTTCGCCTCGGTAACGGCCATATTAACTTCTTATTTTTTTATGGGGGATGAAATCCTCCTCCACTTCGTCCTCAAACATAAATTTTATTTACGCGAAATGCCTTTTTATATTTTGTTGGGCATCACTTCGGCCACCACCAGCATGTACTTTCTGGCCGTGACCGGCCGCCTGGACGCCCGCTTCCGCCGCATTCGCAAGCTGTGGCACCGATGGCTGGCGGGCGGCATGCTGTTGGGCACCCTTCTTTTTGTGTTTCCCCTCCTCTACGGCGAAGGTTACGAAGCCATCAACCATTTATTGCTCAAAGATTACCATTGGATTTTAAACCGGTTTCCTTTTCCCGTTTCCCACAACGAAGTATGGTTGATCGTGCTTTTGTTTGCTCTTTTGGTCACTTTTAAGCCCGTGGCCATGCAACTGACCTTCCTCTCCGGCGGAGTGGGCGGCGTGTTTGCCCCTTCCATGTTTACGGGAGCCGTATCGGGGTATGTGACCGCTATCGCCATCAACGCCCTGGAGATTTTGCCATACGAATTGCCGGCCGAAAATTTTGCCTTGGTAGGCATGGCGGGCGCAGTGGCCGGAATTATTCACGCTCCCCTGATGGCGGTGTTTCTCATTATGGAAATCACCGGAGGCCATGAACTGATCATCCCCCTGATGACTGTGGCGGGCATCTCCTTCTTTATTTCCAAGAAAACTATGAAATACAACATCTATACCCGCCAAATTCGCGATAAAAAATACATCCCCACCCACGATAAGGACAAATTTGCGGGGGTAATGGTGGAATTGGACCGGGTGGTGGAAAAAGACTTCATCCCCCTCCATCCCGACATGACATTGGGACAAATGGTGAAAGACGCTATTATGAACTCCCACCGCCATGTATTTCCCGTATTGGACTCGGATCGCCGCCTATTGGGCATCGTCACTTTGGACGACGTGCGCAAAATCATGTTCAACCCCGACATGTACGACAAGGTGAAAGTCCGCGAACTCATGCACCATCCGCCGGCTGTCATCTATTACGCCTTGGACGACTTCCAAAAAACCATGTACAAATTCCAAAGCTCGGCCGCCTGGAACTTGCCCGTGGTAAAAGAAGATGGTACTTATGTGGGCTTTATGTCCAAATCCAAACTCCTGAGCGTGTACCGAAAGAAAATGCTGGAAATTACGGATGAATGAAAAGGGAAATTTCCGTTCTCCGAATTTTTCGTATCTTTGTGCGCCAAAAAAGCGGCCGGTGAAAAAGGAACGGCGAAAATACGACATCAATCTTTCGGCATTGGAAGACG
>JAADED010000042.1 GCA_013153605.1 Chlorobiota bacterium
CCCAAAGCGGCACCCGCCCCGCCCCCGCCGCCCCAAGGACAACCCGCCACGGGATACGTGCCCAAAGAAAAAGGCATCATCATCGAACCCGGCGACGAAATCATCGAAATGGACCGCATGCGCAAGCTGATCGCCGAACACATGGTGCGGTCCAAACATACGTCGCCCCACGTGCAATCCTTCGTGGAAGCCGACGTGACCAATATTGTCAAGTGGCGCAACCGCATCAAGGACGAATTCTTCAAACGCGAAGGCGAAAAAATCACTTATACGCCCGTATTCATTTACTACCTGGTCAAAACCATTAAGGATTATCCCATGATCAACGTCCAGGTGGACGGCGATAAAATCATTAAAAAGAAAAATATCAACATCGGCATGGCGGTGGCTTTGCCTTCGGGTAACCTGATTGTGCCGGTGATCAAAAACGCCGATCAATACAGCCTGTTGGGATTGGTCAAAAAAGTAAACGACCTGGCCCGCCGGGCGAGGGAAAACAAGCTCCAACCCGACGAAATCGTGGGAGGTACCTATTCCATCACCAATATCGGCACCTTCGGCAATATTGCCGGTACGCCCATCATTCCCCAACCCCAGGTGGCCATTATGGCGGTAGGCGCCATCCGCAAAGTGCCGGCCGTTATCGAAACGCCCGACGGCGATTTTATCGGCATTCGCCACAAGATGATCCTCTCCCATTCCTATGACCACCGGGTGGTGGACGGCATGTTGGGCGGATTATTTGCCAAGCGCTTTGCCGAATATCTCGAAAACTTCGATCCCCAAACCGAAATATGATACGTAAAACCGCGGCGGCGGCGGGAGTCTTAATCCTCCTTCTCGTGCTCACCAATCCCGGACACGAGCGCTTTACCCGATATTTGGGCGAAAAGAACGCGGAATTTTTCCGTTCCCGAGGATTTTATGCGCCGTCGGATCGCGAACAAACCTATTTTAAAATCCTCGCACCCTTCATGGCCGAAATGTTCGAGCGCAAAAATTACGGATTGTTTTCCCTTTATTCGTTCGAAGGTTATACCTTTTTGGGAATCGGCACCCGCTTTTTTCGGATCAAGACGCCTATGGTCCCGTCGCGCCGTCCTTGCCTGGGATCGGGACGTATCCTCACCGCCGACGAAATGAACGCCTATTTGGATTCCGTCAACATGCTTCTGGATATGCTGGCCGATGACGATTCGCTCGAACTCTCGCAAAGCCTCGACACGGTCGGTTCGGCCGGACACGGCGAATCGAATGAAGGGGGAGGAAAAGAAGAATGAGAAAAATCGGTTTGGCCGGGAGCGGCGATGGGGGAAATGGCGGCCGCCGGCGGCATGGCAATAAATTTTAACTTATTGATTATGCGAACCTTTATTTGGATTTTATTGATAGCGGCGGGTCTGTTGATCTTGACCAATCCGGGAAGAGACCGGTTTCGGGAGTTTGTCAAAACGGAAGCCGTGAAATTTATCGAGGAAAAAGACGGCAAAGAAAATCCCGTGGCCCGTGTGGTGATGCCCTTTTTCGCCCCTTGGATGGCCCGTACGTTCGAGCGGGACAATTACTTGCTTTTCTCCGTCTATCGTTTGGGAGATTTTAAAGTCCTGGGCATTGCGGGGCGATTTATTCCCTTAAATACTTTGGACGAAAACGACGTGGCCGCCCTGATGTCGGAAATGAACCGGGACCTGATGCAAGTGTCCGAAGAGGATTTGGACAGGCTTGCGGAGCGTATGTTCGACCTTCTCCTGAATGAAGAGGGTGCGGACATCCAATCCTATATCGAACAATTGGTGAGCGCCGCGGATACGTTGGATTTGGAACGCCTCCAAAAAGAATGGGAAGAAGAAATGAAGAAATGGGAAAAGGCGGGCATGGAATTTTTGGAAGAATTGAATCGTTTGCAAGAATCTCAAAATCCGTAAACGACCTATGGGAAATACCGGCATTATGTTGCGCGACGGCGCACTCGAAGGCAAACATATCATCGTAACGGGCGGCGGAAGCGGCCTGGGCAAGTCCATGAGCGAGGTATTCTTGCGATTGGGAGCCAAAGTGCTCATATGTTCGCGTGATGAAAACAAATTGCGGCAAGCCGCCCGCGAATTGGCGGAAACCACCGGAGGAACGATCATCTACAAGGCATGCGACGTGCGCGATTACGAGGCCGTGAAAGACACTTTAACATACGGCGTCGAACAATTGGGTTATATTAACGGCTTGGTGAACAATGCGGCGGGCAATTTTGTCAGTCCCACCGAGCGCTTGTCGCCCCGGGGATTCGACGTGATTATCGACATCGTCCTTAAGGGAACCAAAAACATGACGTTGGCCGCCGGGAAGTATTGGATTGAAGCGGGCGTCCGTCCGGTGTCGGTGGTGAACATCGTTACCACTTATGCATTTACGGGTTCGGGATATGTGGTGCCTTCGGCCGCGGCCAAAGGGGGCGTGTTGGCCATGACCCGTTCGCTGGCGGTGGAATGGGCCAAATACGGAATGCGCTTCAACGCCGTGGCACCCGGACCTTTTCCCACCAAAGGGGCGTGGGACCGCCTCTTGCCGGGACATTTGAAAGAAAAATTCGATCCCGCCAAACGCGTGCCGCTGGGGCGCGTGGGCGAGCATATCGAATTGGCCAATTTGGTATCTTACCTTTTGAGCGACTATTCGGCATATGTTAACGGAGAAGTGATCGTGATCGACGGGGGTGAATGGCTTTACGGGGCCGGTCAATTCAATGCCTTCGAACAAATCACGGACGAAGAATGGGATGTGTTGGAACAATTGATTCGGGCCAAAAACCGCAAGGCATGAGCGATCCCAACAAACGGCGCATCATCATCTACACCGACGGGTCGGCCATCGGCAATCCGGGGCCCGGCGGATACGGCATCCTCATGATGTGGGAAGATACGCCCTATCAAAAAACCTTTTCCCAAGGATTTCGCCATACCACCAACAACCGGATGGAACTCATGGCCGTGGTGGAAGCATTGGAAAAAATCAAATGGCCCGGTCAGGAAGTCATGGTGGTTACCGATTCCACCTATGTGTCCGATGCCATCAACAAGGGGTGGTTGGAAAATTGGAAAAAAAAGAATTTCAAAGGCGTCAAAAATGCGGATTTATGGCGTCGCCTGGTCGAGTTGATGGATCGCCACCGCGTGCGTTTCTGGTGGACCCGCGGCCATAACAACCACCCTCAAAACGAATATTGCGACAAACTGGCCCGCAAGGCGGCCAAACAACCGGCCCATCGCCTCAAGGCCGACCGGGAATACGAGCGCATCAATCCGCCCGAAAAGCTTTTGTAACCTCTCCGGTTCTACCCGGATTTTCCCCCGACACCTTTCTCTTTTTTCGTTTGGTCATGCGGCCCGTAATGATGAGCACGGCGCCGGTGATGGTGAGCAAGCCGCCTATGATTTGGGTGGATGTGGGAAAATTGCCGAAAAAGAAATAAGAACCCAGCAATACGAACAGACCCTTGGTGGTGCCTAAAATGGATTTTTTGGACACTTCGATGTATTTCAACGCATTCAACGAAGCAATCACGGTGAGGAAAGGTCCCAGAAACGAGCCGATCAAGACGTAATAATAAGCTTCGCGGGGGATAAAAAAGGGATCGTCGCTAAGCAAAAGAAAAATAAAGAAAAAGGTCGTGAGAAAAATTACCCGGTTAATGGTCAATACCACCGGCGAAAGACGTTTAACGTATTTTTTGAGCAATATGGTATTAAAAGCGAAAATAAACATGGACAGCACCGCGTATTCCGTGCCGGGAATGAACATGTCTTGCAATCGGGTGCCGCCTTTGTAACTCAGAAGGACCGTGCCGCTCAAAGCGATGACGATCCCGATAAATTCCTGGAGATTGATTTTTTCTTTTAAAAACAAAACGCCCAGAATCACCACGAATACCGGCGATATGTTGTTGAGAAAAGAAACGATGCTCGGGTTTTCCACCGTGTGGATGGCCTTGAAGAAAAAATAGGTGCCGCTTAATTCCAAGATCCCGTTCAACAGGAGGAGGGCGTATTCTTTTTTGCCGAAAGTTTTATAAATCCCGAAGGAGCGGGTCGCCAATCCGTAGGTCAAAATGATGAGGGCCCCGGTAAAGAACCACCAAAATCCGAATTGCGGGAAGGTGGTCATGTTCATGACTTTCTTGCTGAAGATATAGACGTTGGACACGGCCAATACCGATACGAGTGTCCATAAATATCCTTTGGTGCGGTCGGAAATGTTCATGTACGTCGGATTTTACCCGCCAGGTCCAGGATGAAAGCATATTCGCGGGCGGTGTCTTTGAGGGATTGGTAACGCCCGGCTTGGCCGCCGTGTCCCGCTTGCATGTCGATATGAAAAAGGATGTCCGATGCCCCGGTGTTCATGTCGCGCAATTTGGCCACCCATTTGGCGGGCTCCCAATATTGAACTTGGGAATCGTGAAATCCCGTGGTTACCAACATATCGGGGTAAGCTTGGGGTTGAACCTGATCGTAAGGAGAGTAGGATTTGATATAGCGGTAAAATTCGGGATCTTCGGGATTGCCCCATTCGTCGAATTCTCCCGTGGTGAGGGGGATGTCTTTGTCCAGCATGGTGGTCAGCACGTCCACGAAAGGCACTTGGGCCACCATTCCCCTGAAAAGGTGGGGCGCCATATTGGCCACCGCGCCGATCAAAAGGCCTCCCGCCGATCCGCCCATGGCAAAGAGCTTTCCGGGAGACGTGATTCCTTCGCGGATGAGAAACTCGGCCGTGTCGATAAAGTCATAAAAGGTGTTTTTCTTATGCAAAAGCTTGCCCTCTTCATACCACTGTCGGCCCAGATATTCGCCTCCCCGGACGTGGGCGATGGCAAATACGAATCCCCGGTTGAGGAGCGAGAGGCGGTTTTTGCTGAAATGGTCGTCCACCGTGATGCCGTAGGCCCCGTATCCGTAGAGGAGGAGGGGATTGTCGCCCCGAAGGGGCGTATCTTTGTGCCACACCAGAGATACGGGAATTTTTTGTCCGTCCCGTGCGGGGGCCCAAAGCCGGATCGAGCGGTAGTCGGATTTGTCGAATCGGCCGTCGGCCACTTCCTCTTCTTTCAGGATATGATGTTCGCCGCTGTCAATGTCGAATTCGATCACGCTCGAGGGGGTGGTGAGCGAATTATATACGTACCGCAATTTGCGGGTATCCGTTTCAGGATTCATGCCCGTGTAGGCGGTATATGTTTCTTCGGGAAAATCGATATAAAAATCCCGGCCCTTTTCGGGTTCGATGATGCGAAGGCGGGTCAGGCCTCGGGAGCGCTCGGTCAGGGCCACCCATCCTTTGAAGATGTCCAGGTCTTCCAGAAGCACGTCGGGGCGGTGGGGTATAAAGGTGTCCGTGTAGCGGAGGCCTTCGGGCGTAAGTACCGCATGCATGATCTTGAAATTTTCGGCGCCGTCTTCATTGGTCATTACCAAAAACCGGTCGCCTCCGGTGTGATACACGTAATATTCGACGCCGTGGCGGCGGGGCCGCATGATGCGGAAGGCCGATTCGGGCCGGTCGGCGGGTATGTAGCGGACTTCGGTAGTGGTATTGGCTTCGGAGGTCAAAAAAATAAATTCTTCCGACTTGCTTTTTTCGATGCCCAAGTCGTAGGCGGGGTCGGTTTCTTCATACACCAGGCGGTCTTCTTCCTGGGGCGTGCCCAAGGTATGGGCATAGAGGCGGTAGGCCCGCAAGGTTTCGGGATGTTTGCGAATGTAAAAGAAAGTGCGGTTGTCCGCCGCCCACACGCCGGTACCGGTGGTGTCGCGCAATACTTCGGGATACGGTTCGCCCGAATCCAACCGGCGGAAGCGGATTTCGTAAAGACGCCGCCCTTTAAAATCTTCGGCGAAGGCCAGAATGCGATCGTCGGGTGAGATTTTTAAAGCGCCCGGTTGGTAAAAAGCTTGGCCGCGGGCCCGGGCGTTGGCATCGAAAAAAATCTGTTTTTCTTCGCCTTCCTTCCAACGCAAGAACACGGGATATTCCTCTCCCGCGGGGTATTTGATCTGGTAATAATAACCTTTATATTTATAAGGTACGCTTTCGTCTTCGTCTTTGTATCGGGCTTTGAGTTCTTCGAACAAGGCCTCGCGGAAATCGGCCGTGTCGGCGGTGGCTTGCTCGTAATAGGCGTTTTCGGCCTCCAAATGCCGGAGCACGTCCGGGTTTTCGCGTTCGCGAAGCCAATAGTAAGGATCGATGCGTATGTCTCCGTGTTTTTCCAGTTTATGAGGTTTGCGCGTCGGGCGCGGGGGAACCGAATGCCTTTTCATGTCCGTCCTCCGTTTCGGATGCAAAGGTACGATTAACTCCTTAATCCGGGAGGCACGATTTTTGTGTGCCTTCCTTTTAAAGTCCGCCCGCCGGGTGGCACTTTTGCATAATATTCTTTACATTTGTAAGCACGATACACTAAAGTCATTGATAATGAAAAAAGTTTTTTGGATTCTTTTTTTTACGGGATTTTCTTTTTTATATGCCCAAAAACGGATTTTTCAAGAGCCCATGCCTGTCAAATACCGGTTTTTTCAATTGAATGACCGGGTACGTGCGCCCGAATTGGGGCGAGCGCCCCTTCGAGGATCGGGTTTGGAAGGCGTGGCATTGGAATTCCCCGTCAACAACGAAGGGAAGACCGAGGTATTTCGGATGTATCGAACCGAATACATGGAGCCCGGCCTGGCGGCCCGTTTTCCCGAGCTCCGCACATACGCGGGACAAAGCGCCTCGGGCAAAACCCTCTATTTAACCGTGACGCCTTACGAATCCACTTTAATCGTATTGCGGCCGGGTGAAGATACTTATCTCATCAAGCAATTCGACGGCGACCGCTGGATCGGCTTCAATCGCACCGACCAACCCGACGAAAGTCAAATGCGATGCGAAACCGATACGCAAGAAGAAGGAAATACTTTCGAATCCGCCGCGCGTCCGGTATTCGAAGACGGCGTGATGCGTAAATTCCGGCTGGCGCTCTCCATCACGGGCGAATTGAGCGGTTATCATCTCAATCGCTTGGGCATTTCTTCCACCGAGCCCGATTCGGTGAAGATTGCGGCCGTGTTGGGCGCCGTCCTTCAAGGAGTGACCCGCATCAACAGCGTATATGAACGGGATTTGGCCATCAGCCTGATGTTGGTGGATCGCAACGACCGACTTATTTTTTTGGATCCCAATTCCGATCCTTTCGACAATTATACGCGCGACATGAGCGGACTCTTGTCGGCCAACCAAAATACGGTGGACAACCAAATCGGCAATAATCGCTACGATGTGGCCCAAGTATGGTGCTACGGCGGATTGCAAGGCTTGGCCCGCCTCCGGTCGGTATGTAATTCCACCGCCAAAGCCATGGCCGCCGCCCGCGGCGATTATCCCGAAGCCGACCGCTTCCTGGTGAAGGTGGCTTCTCACGAAATGGGACACCAGTTCGGAGCCTACCACGTGTTTTACAACAGTTGCGGCGGCAACCGAACCGATAACCATGCGGTGGAACCCGGTAGCGGCACCTCCATTATGGCCTATGCCGGCATTTGTCCGCCCAATATTCAATTCCAAACGGACGACCGCTTCAATGCCATTTCCATTAATGATATCTGGCAATTCATATACGGGCAAGGCACTTGCGCCGCCATCGATCAATTGACGAACCGTGCGCCTACGCTCAATGCGGGGCCCGACCGGTATATTCCCAAAGAAACGCCTTTCGTATTGACGGCCCATGCGTCCGATCCCGACGGAGACGTGCTCACCTATACTTGGGACGAGCAAGACATTCCCAATCACGACTACAGCACCACGCCTCAGCCTACCTGGACGTCGGGACCTATGTTTCGCCCTTTTCCGCCGCGTGTGGATTCGCTTCGCTACTTCCCCAATCTGGACAGCCTCCTGGCCGATCGGCCCGAATTGTCCACCACGTGGGAAGTCCTTCCTTCGGTGCAACGCCTGTTGAAATTTACCGTTACCGTGCGTGACAATAACGTGGAAGGCGGACTCATCGACCGCGATAACATCACCTTGGGCGTGGTGGACAATGCCGGACCTTTCCGCGTGACGTCCCAACCATCCTCCGAAGTATGGCATGCGGGCGAAACGCGGACCGTCACCTGGGATGTGGCCGGCACCGACGGGGGTAACGTGAATTGCCAATTCGTGGACATAATCTATGCGCGCGACGGCCGTCACTTCCTGGATACCTTGGCGGCACTGGTGCCCAATACGGGCTCTTATACGCTCACGGTGCCTCCCGCCATCCACGGCGTCAACGGGCGATTGATGGTCAAAGCCCGAGACAATTATTTCTTATCCTTGGCCAAAGGTAAAATCACCATCGGCAATTATAACCAAGTATGTAATGTGAGCTATCGCTCCACGCCCGGTATCGCCATTCCCGACGGCAATTCCGCCGGCATTACCGATACCATTTACATTTCGCCCGGCCAATCCATCACCGACGTGGACGTATATGTGCGCATCAACCACTCCTATGTGGCCGATTTGGATATTTCGATTATTTCTCCGTCGGGACATGAAGTGGTGCTTTGGAGCCGCAATTGCGGCAACCGCGATAATCTGGATGTGATTTTCGACGACGAAGCCTCCCCCATCAATTGCGACTCGCTTCAGGGAGTGCGCGTCAAGCCGCTCAACGCTTTGGGATTGTACGATGCATCCTATCACGGCGGGCCTTGGGTGCTCAAAGTGGTGGACAACCTTTCGCCCGACAGCGGTACGTTGGAAGAATGGGGATTGGATTTCTGTCTGTTGCAATTGGATGCTCCCGAGCAAATTTTCCGCGGGTTGAAGGTATATCCCGTTCCGGCGGGGGATGTATTGCATATCGATCTTCCCGAATCCGTGCGGGGCGATTTGAAAGTTCGCCTGTTCGACTTGAACGGACGATTACTGATCGACGAGGTGTATGAAGGAGAAACGGGCCGCATAAACCTTCCCTTGCAAGGATTGGCACGCGGTCAATATGTTTTGACTTTGACTTCCGCCGATCAATCTCACCGACAACTCATTATCAAACAATGACCGATTAAAACCCTAAGCAATGAAAAAAATTGTGCTTACCCTTTTGATCGTATGGATGTGGATTCCCCTGTTCGGCCAGTCGTTTTTTACGCGCACGGCCGATGAATATCTTCCTCAATTGAGGGATACCAAAGCCGTTCCCGCTAGTTACGAAGTCTATCGCGTGGATAAAGCGGGTCTGATTCGCGCTTTGGCCGACGCGCCCGAGGCGGGAAGTGTGAACGTATCGCCCGTCAAATTGCGGGTGCCCGTGCCGGGCGGAAAGGAAATCGAATTTGAAATGTTCCGTACCCGCCCCATGGCACCGGAGCTCCAAAGCCGATTTCCCGATATCCTTTCTTATCGCGGAATCGCGCCGGGCGGCAAGCGCATGCGTTTGGACATTAACCGAAGCGGCGTGTTCTACACCGTATTTGCACCCGGAGAATCGCCTGTCGTTTTCCGTATTGCGGCGCCCGAAAAATACATTTTGTTTTACCAAGCCGACCAACCGAGGCCCGAAGATCACGTTTGCCGCACCGACGAGCCCGTGAATACATTGGAATCGATAGTGCAAGGCCGACAAATCGAAATTTTTTCCGACGGACTCATTCGCCAATATCGCTTGGCTTTTGCCGCCGACGGAGAATTTTCGCAATTCCATGTGCAAAATGCCATCAACAACGGAACGTTGCCTTCCAATGCCTCCGATGCCGAGAAGAAACAAGCGGTTTTGGAAGCCATCGTGGTGATTATTAACCGCGTAAACGAAATTTACGAAGTGGACATGGGCATCACCTTGCAATTGGTGCCCAATAACATCAACCTCATTTTCCTGGATCCCAATACCGATCCGTACGATAATTCCAACCCTTCGGCGTTGTTGCAACAAAACCAGCAAACCATCGATAATATCATCGGCCCGTCCAATTATGACATCGGCCACGTGGGCACCACCGGCGGCGGCGGATTGGCACGCTTGGCTTGCGTATGTCGCGACGGGCAAAAAGCCATGGGCGAAACCGGATTGACCCAACCCATAGGGGATAATTACGCGGTGGATTTCGTGGCTCACGAAATGGGACACCAATTCGGTGCCAACCATACATTCGCCAATTATTGCGGGGGCAACCGCAACAATTCCACTGCCGTGGAACCCGGTAGCGGTACCACCATTATGGCTTATGCCGGCGTATGTGCACCCAACGTGCAGGACCACAGCGATCCGCAATTTCATTACGTATCCTTAAGCGAAATTTGGCGCCACGTGACCAACTACACTTGCGCCCAAACTTCTCCTGCCAATAACAATCCGCCCGTCATTACGGTAGGTCCGGATCGTTGGATTCCCCGCAAAACTCCTTTTGTTATCGAAGCCGATGCCACCGATCCCGACGGACACACTTTATATTATACCTGGGACGAAGTGGATGTATATAACGATCCGAGCGGAACCACCAACGCTCCGCCGGACGAGGACAATACGACCGGTCCCATGTTTCGCGTTAATCCGGTGACCGACCAACCTTATCGCTACTTCCCCAACATGGCCGACATTCTCAACGGTACCTACGGCAACACTTGGGAAGTATTGCCCAACGTCCAACGGATACTCAGCTTCCAAGTGGTGGCCCGCGACATGCAAGCCCCCGGCGGTCAAATTGACAATGACCGTATCAGTTTGGGAATCGATGCCAGTACGGGCCCGTTCCGAGTAACTTCCCATCCGTCTTCCGTGAATTTGGCGCCCGGCAGTACGATTAACATCACTTGGGACGTGGCCGGAACCACGGGCGGTAACGTGAATTGCCAGGCGGTGGACATCCTATTCTCCCGTGACGGCGGACGCACCTTTACCGACACCCTGGCCGCCAACGTGCCCAACGACGGGTCCGAAACCGTCACCTTGCCCTCCAACCTGGCCACGTGTAACGGCCATTACATGGTGAAAGGCCGAAATAACTACTTCTTCGACGTGAACAAAGGCAAAATCAAAGTCAATTGTCAATGTTCCGATTACACCGAAAACGCCATCATCAGTATTCCCGACAATGATCCCAACGGCATCGCTTCCACCCAAACCATTAACGAATCCTTTGCGGTGGAAGACATAAAAGTGCGGGTAAACATCACCCATACCTACGTATCCGATTTGCGCATCAAATTGACCTCTCCTTCGGGTACGGTGGTCACCCTGTTTGATCGCAATTGCCGTAGCCAAGACGACATCGACATCGTCTTTGCCGACGGGGCACCGGCCATGAATTGCGATTCCTTGGCCATAGGAAATACCTATCGACCCGTGGAACCCCTCTATAACCTGATAGGAGAAAACGCGCAGGGAACATGGACGCTCAGCGTATCGGACCATGAGGTCGGCGATCGCGGAACGTTGAATTATTGGACGCTCAGCTTATGTAAGGCCCAAAGCGCCGCTCACACGCCTCGGGTATCCGATTTGCGTTTGTATCCCGTGCCGGCTACCGACCGCGTCTATGTGCGCTTTACGGCCCGTTCGCCCCGTCAGCAAGTCACGGTAACCGACTTGCGCGGACGGGTGATCTACAGCCGAACCTTTGAAGGGGAAGGCGAAGTGGAATACCCCGTTGAAGTCGGCGGGTGGGCAGGCGGCGTTTACCTGTTTACCGTAATCGACGGAGATGCGCGCGAAGTACGAAAAGTAATCGTGCGATAAATTCCCGAAATTATTTTGTCGAAGAACCGTCCTCGCTAGCGGGGGCGGTTTTTTTGTTGTTCTCCGGCCGAAGGAAGCGACGCCTTGAGCTTTTGGCTCCAGTCGCCGGCATAAGCAATCATTTGGCGGGTGGTATCCACCAAAGGGCGATAAAGGGAGGAGGAACGAAATACATCTTGCGGAAACAGGCCGTATTTGGCTTGAAGGGAATCCACGGCCGAAAGCAAAAGGCCGATGATCAAAAGATATTTGGCTGCCGACAGGAGGGCGCCCGTCAGGCGGTTGAGCCATCCCAGGCCCGTCCAATCCAGGAATTTTTCCAATATTACCGAAACCAGTTTGGCCACAATCAGGACCAGAAAAAATACCAGAAAGTAAGCCAGCCATTGGAGATGGGCGGGTTCCCAATCCAGGTAATCGGCCAGGACGGGCACAATCTTGCCCGAAAAGCGGGAGGCGGCCACGAACCCTACCACAATGGCGGCCAACGATAAAATCAAATAAATCATTCCTCGGCGGAGGCCCCGGTAAAATCCCCAGGCGGCCGTCGCCAAAATCAGAAGGTCGAGCATGTTCATGGGCGGGCTTTTTTGGAACGGGTATAAAGAAAATGATTAGTTTTGCACCAAACGCTTGCAATATATGAAATTTACAAGGAATTATGCCGTTGGAATCCTGGTGTTTGTCCTCTTGGCGGCCGGTTGCAAATATTTGCCCGGCAAGGGAAGGGCCGACGCCCGTACGGGAGAGACCCGCATCGGAAACCGGGTAATGTACGAACAAGAGAAAAAACATTTCAAATCG
Organism: Chlorobiota bacterium; assembly: GCA_013153605.1. Classification (GTDB taxonomy): domain Bacteria; phylum Bacteroidota; class Bacteroidia; order Flavobacteriales; family Flavobacteriaceae; genus JAADED01. The sequence goes on from JAADED010000042.1 coordinate 12,560, forward strand.
GTCCGCCAAATGACCTTCGGCGGCGATAATGCCGAAGCCTACTGGAGTTTCGACAATACCAAATTGGTTTTTCAAGCCCGAAATCCGCGGTGGAACGTCCATTGCGACCAAATTTTCGTGATGAACGCCGACCAACCTCTCGACAGCGTGACCATGCCCAAAATGGTCAGCACCGGCAAAGGGCGAACCACATGCAGCTATTTCCTTCCGGGGGATACGCTCGTTCTTTACGCCTCCACCCATGAGGGGGACGAAGCCTGTCCGCCCGAGCCCGAGAAAGAACCCGGGACTTACGTTTGGCCCGTATATCCCACCTATGACATATACGTGGCCGATTTGAACGGCCATATTGTCAAAAAGCTCACCGACGAACCCGGATACGATGCCGAAGCCACGGTGTCGCCTCAAGGGGACAAGATCGTGTTCACTTCCGATCGGAGCGGCGATTTGGAATTGTATATTATGGACATCGACGGAAGCAACGTGCGCCAACTTACCCACGACTTGGGGTATGACGGGGGAGCCTTCTTTTCGCCCGACGGCAAGCAAATCGTGTTTCGCGCTTCGCGACCCAAAACGCCCGAGGAAATTAAAAAATACAAGGACTTGCTGAAAAAACACCTGGTGGAACCTTCGGAAATGGAAATTTACGTGATTAATACCGACGGCACCGGATTGCGGCAAGTAACGAACTTGGGCGGAGCCAATTGGGCGCCTTTCTTCCACCCTTCGGGCAAAAAAATCATATTTTCGTCCAACCACAAGACCAAAACCATACCTTTTAATTTATATATGATCAACGTGGACGGCACGGGATTGGAACAAATCACCTACGATCCCGTATTCGACGCCTTCCCCATGTTCTCCTACGACGGCAAAAAACTGGTATTCGGAAGCAACCGCAACAACGGCGGCACTCACGATACCAACATCTTTATCGCCGAGTGGAAAGACTGATGCGCCCATGAAAATTTTGGCCATCGATTACGGCAAAAAACGCACCGGCATCGCCGAAACGGACGATTTGCAACTTATCGCATCGCCCCTGACTACGGTGGACACTTCCCGTTTGTGGGATTTTTTGAAAAAATATTTGGAAGAAAACCGGGTGGAAACCCTGGTGGTGGGTGAACCGTTGCGTGAAGACGGCACCTATAACGAAATCGAAAAAGACATACGCGCTTTTTTGAAAAGATTTGCCAAAGCTTATCCCCACATCCGCATTGAGCGGGAAGACGAACGGTTTACCTCCAAAATGGCGGTGCGCGCCATGGTGGAAGGGGGTGTGCCCAAAAAGAAGCGGCGCAACAAAGCCCTGACCGACAAAGTGAGTGCGGCATTGATTTTACAGGATTATTTAAACCGACGCGGATGATTTTACCTATAATCGCCTACGGCCATCCGATATTGCGAAAGAAGGGGGTGGACATCGACCCCGCTTCGCCCGAATGGCAAACCTTTATCGACCGGATGTTCGAGACCATGTACCATGCCAAAGGAGTGGGATTGGCCGCTCCGCAAGTGGACAAGGCGGTTCGCATTTTCGTGATCGACCCTTCGCCCTTTGCCGACCGCGACGATTTGAGCGAGGAGGAAAAAGCACGCCTCCGCGAAGGCAAGCGGGTGTTTATCAACGCCCGGAAAGTGAAGGAAGAAGGGCCGGAAATCGCTTTTGAAGAAGGATGCCTGAGCATTCCCGGGATTTACGAAAAAGTCAAACGTCCCGCCACCATTACTTTGGAATACCTCGACCGGGAAGGAAACAAGCATGTGGAAACGTTCGACGGGTTGATGGCCCGCGTGATCCAGCACGAATACGACCATATCGAAGGCATTCTCTTTACCGACCGGTTAACGCCTTTGAAAAGGCGATTGCTCCGCAAAAAATTGGATAAAATATCGCGGGGAGAAGTGAGGACGGAGTATAAAATGAAATTTCCCCGCAAGGTCCGGTGAAAGGTCCCTTGTTGTTGATTACGGCGGCGCTTTTTTCGGCGGTGATTTTTTCTTGCCGTCCCCGAGGACGTGAATTGCCGGCCGGGCCCGCTTACGCGGAAGGTTTTTCGGTATCGGACAGCGCCGATGTGCGCGTGGTGCGGGTAAACCGGCCCTATCCCGGGGGAATGCCGGCAGTGTATTATCTCAAACACGGGGCTTCGGGCGATACGTTGCCCCTTCCCGTACCTTCGTATGCGGCCACCTCCGTAACTTATTTGGAAATGCTGGACAGCCTGGGAGTTCTGGACCGCATGAAAGGGTTTACCCGCATGGACCTGATTGCCGATCCCGATTTGGCCGATACCCTCAAGCGTTTGGGCGTCAAAGAACTGGGTAGCGATATGCAACCCGACATGGAACGGCTCGTTCGGTTGCGTCCCCGCGTGATTTTCGTTTTTTCCACCGGCGACGACCGCAAGGATTTTTCGGCCTTGCCCCGTTACGGCATCACACCCGTTTATGTGGCCGAATGGTTGGAAACCCATCCTTTGGGGCGAGCGGAATGGATTAAATTTTTCGGCGCTTTTTTCGATCGCAACCGGCGGGCAAACGAAGTGTTCGAGCAAATCGAAAGGGCTTACCGAACCGAGCGTTCCCGAGCCCTGCGGCGGACCGGCCCCAAGCCCAAAGTATTTTACGGCGGCGTCTATGGCGACAAATGGTATGTGCCCGGCCCCGAATCATGGGCGGCCAAGCTGGTCAAAGATGCGGGCGGCGAGTATTTGGTGCACACGGGCGGAACGGGAAGTGCAATCCTGAGTCACGAAGAGGCTTTAATGCTCCTTGCGCAAGCGGATGTGTGGCTGAATCCGGGCCAATGGCAATCGCGGGAACAAATTTTACAAGCCTTACCCGCCCTGGCCGATATGCCGGCAGTCAAAAAGGGGCGTATTTATTCGGCCTACATAAAACCCAACAGGGGAGGAAAGAACGACTTTTTTGAAAAATCGGTCCTCCACCCCCATGAAGTATTGCGCGACTTGCGCCTGATTTTTGCCGATTCTTTGGACGATGGTCGGTTTTACTTGCGCTTGCCCTGAAGGGCGTCCGTCTTTTTGATGATGCGGTAAAACGTCAGCGTGTCTTTTTCGGAATGTATGCGCATGCCCAATTCTTCCTTCAGATGGGCCAGAAGTTCTTCTTTGGTACGGATCGGGATGTTCCAATCGTAGCGGGCGGTGTCTTTGCCGCGGTACACGTAATAATCGCCCGTGGCATAAGTAAGCCATGCGGCGGCTTCGGCTTTGGTGGCATTGTCCACCAGCACCGCATATTGGTCCAACAGAGGGACGTTATCGCCTTTTTCGAAATCGTACATCTCGGCCGAAAACAGGTGTTCGTTTTCGCCGTCTTCCAATACGAGAACGGGTGTTTCTTTTTGCTCTTCCCGGATTTTATAAGGCGTTTCGCGACATATGAAGGATTGCACCAATCCCCCGAAATCGGCTTTGCTGGCGATGCGGGCGCTAAAGCGATAGGCGGGTAAATTCTTGTAATCGGACCGGACGTAGGGGAGGGGCACCCCTTTGATGACCGACACGATAAAGGGAAGCGGTCCCGCCAGGTAATATTCGCCCTTGCCTTCGTAAAATACCGGATTGGCCCGTTCGTCGGGGCCGTACAGCAATACCATGCGATCCTGGGTAAAGACCTTCCATTCTTCTTCGGGCCCTTTGATGCGGTAAAATTGAATGCGGTCCGGGTTGCCTTCTTTGTCAGCGAATTTTTCCAGGTATGCTTTGAGGATTTCTTCGTTCAGTTCCAACGGATTGCCTTCCCAGAGGATTTCACCTTCCGGCCCGAGCAAGAAGCTTCGCGGAATATATCGTACGCCGAACAAATCGAAAGTTTTGCCTTCGGGATCCGTGGCGGAAATAAAATTTTTTTCACGTTTTTTCATAAAATTCCTCACTTTTTCCGCCGGTTCGTTGGAGAGATACAAAAACATTACGCGGTCGCCGAAGGTTTCGGCCAGTTTTTCGGTATGGGGCATGGCACTGATACAAGGGGCGCACCAGGTGGCCCAAAAGTCCACGTACATGAGAGGAGCTTGCATTTCCGCTTCGGAAGGCGGACGTACCCATTCATGAATTAAAATTTTTGATTTTTCCTGGGAAAACACATAAAAAACGTTAAACACAACCCAAATCAAACCCAAAATTTTTCTCATATTCATCGACCTTTCTAAAAATAATGGTTATCTTTGCAAATGTAACACAAAAATTAAGCCAAATGAAGCGTTATTTGACTTTATGGGCAGTCCTGTGGCTCGCCGGCATGTGGGCCCAAACCGACGGTCTGCCGCCCAATCCCGAGCCGGGGAAATGTTACGTGAAATGTGTCACGGAAAACGAATTCCGGGAAGAACCCGTTCAAGTGAAAGTGCGGGACCAATATAAGGTCCTGAAAGTGATTCCCGCCAAATTCAAGTGGGTGGAAGAGCGGGTGGTAATCAAAGAGCCCAGCAAAAAGTTTATCGTCCACCCGGCGGTGTATAAGTGGGTGGAAGTGCCCTATGTGAAAAAGGAAGCCACCAAAAAGCTCAAAGTGATTCCCGCACAATTCGGAAGCGGCACCGAAACGGTGGAGATATTCCCCAAAACCGCGGAATGGGAATATACCACCTATGCCGATTGTCCTTCGTCCGATCCCGAGGATTGTCGCGTATTGTGTTATGTGGAAAAACCGGCCCAGTACGTAACCGTACCCACCAAACCGCTGATTCGCGACGCTTCGGTGGAAGAGATTCCGGTGCCGGAACAAAAAGCCACTTATAAGAAACAGGTATTGGTCAAAGACGCATGGTGTGAGGAAGTGCCCGTTCCGGCCGAATACGGCACCATTCGCCGCCTGGTGGTGGAATCGCCGCCGCGAGTGGAAGAACAGATTGTGCCGCCCGAATACAAAACGGTGATCCGCAAGGTGTTGGTGAAAAAGGGCGGCGTAACCACGTGGAAAGAAATCGATTGCGGCTTGGTCAAACCTACTCGCCTCAACATTTATTGGCCTTACAACAGTGCCACCCTTACCCCCGAAGCCAAGCGCGAAATCGATACCAAATTGTTGACCTTCTTGCGCGAACATCCGGACGTGGTGGTGGAAATCGCCTCCCATACCGACTCGCGCGGGTCCAAAGCGTATAACAAAGCCCTCTCGCAACGCCGGGCCGATGCGGTGAAAAATTATTTGATTTCTAAAGGGATCAGTCCCGACCGCATCATTTCGCGCGGCTACGGAGAGGAACGTCTTCTCAATAATTGCCGCGACGGCGTGCCTTGTACCGAAGCCCAGCATCAACAAAACCGCCGCACGGAATTCCGCGTGGTGGAAGTACGCGAATAAAGCCCTTTCCTCATCATGCGTGGTCGGGGGGCTGTCCATTAAGTTTTGGGCAGCCCTTTTTTCTTGGTG
>JAADED010000034.1 GCA_013153605.1 Chlorobiota bacterium
TTTAGAAACATCTCCCGTACCGGGTCGAAGGTTTTTTCCCGGCGCCGCTTTTCTTGGTTCGTTCTTTTGTAAAAAGAATGAACAAAAATCCGAAGGATTTTTATCGGACTTTAATGTTAACCTTAACTATTTCAAGCTGTTGGCCGTTAGCCATTGGCCGTTAGCTTTTCCGCCTTCGGCGGAATTGGGGATATTTAACAATGTACAACTTCTCCACGTCATGGCGAGGGGTGGCGAGGAGTTTATCGAATCACCACTTCATTCATAATTCCGTGCTTTAGGGAGATCGTTTACTCCGCCCTCGAAACCCGGAAGGTTTCCAAAACCTTCCGGGTTTTTATGCCAGATCCTTCGTACCTCCTCTTTTTCCAAGCAATGGCCTGGCCGGAAAAACCTTGCGCTCCGGCGCAAGGTTTCGGGAAAGGAAGGTATGATTTCTTTATTGGCTTCTTCGCTAATTTCCGGATTGATATTGGGGAGATTACCCCGGCCGGCTTCGCAAGGATACCATAAAAGAAAAAAATAAAGATATACGTCAACGTAAAGTTAAAATATTTCACCGCGCTTCGACAATTTCCTTCCCGGTCAGTAAACCAAAATTCTCCGGCTTACGACCTGCAATTTTATAAATTACAAACAGCCGGAAAACCTAAATCTCAACCGGGAAAGACTCCGGTTAATAAGCCCTCCCGCCCCGGATTTATCTTACGCCTTTAATTCCCTCTTTCACCCACCGGGACTTCAGACGGGCGGTAACGGGAGTGTCGGGATATACGTGTATGGCCAGCATGCCCGTGGCGAAGGGGGTCATCTTGTAATCGGTGATCAAGTTGGAGCCCGTGGCCGCATACACGGGTTGGATGTGGTGTTCCACGGGAATGCCCGCTTCTTGCATGGCATGCAGGGCTTTTTCCAAGGCTTCGGTAAATTGCTGTTGGGTTTCCAATTCCAACATACGGAATACTTCCGAAGCATACAAAGTCATCTGAGCTTCCACCAAGGCGCGGAGAAAATCGCGGTAATAATCGGGAGTGTCGTATATGGTGCAAGGGTAAGGTTCGCGTCGGATCATTGGCGTAATTTTTTGAGTTCTTCGTACAATTCTTTTTCTTTAGGACTCAGGTCTTTGGGAACTACGATGCGCACTTCGGCGTATAAATCGCCGTACTCGCCTTCCCGTCCGTACACGGGCATGCCTTTGCCGCGTATGCGCAATTTTTTGCCGCATGAGGTGCCGGGCGGGATGGTGACCTGGATGGTACCTCCCGGTGTGTGGAGGGGCACCTTGCCGCCCAAAACGGCGGTGACGTCGTCCACGTCCACTTTGGTGTACAGGTCGGCTCCGCGGCGAACGAATCCGGCTTTGTCCAACGTATGAATGGTGATATAGAGGTCGCCGGCGGGTCCGCCGTGGATGCCCGGTCCTCCTTTTCCCTTGAGGCGGATCACTTGCCCTTCGTAGGCACCGGGTTTGATCTTGATGCGCAATTTTTTGTCTCCCAAGTCGATAATGCGGCTGGTGCCGTGATAAACTTCGTCGAAGTCCAATGTCATTTCGGCGCGGTAATCCTGTCCTTTGCGGGGCATGGTGGATGTGCGGTAGCCGGTGCCTCCACCGAACCCGCCGAATCCGCCGAACATGTCGAATATATCTCCCAAATCTCCTTCAAACGTGAATCCGCCCGGGCCGCCGAATCCTCCGAACCCGCCGAATCCGCCGAATCCGGCCTGGCGTCGGGCTTGTTCCTGGGCTTTTTTGTATTCTTCGTAATGGCGCCAGTGCATTCCCACCTCATCGTATTTCTTGCGGTTTTCGGGATTGCCCAGCACCTCGTACGCTTCGTTGATTTCCTTGAATTTTTCTTCGGCCGCCTTATCCCCTTTGTTGCGGTCGGGGTGATATTTGCGGGCCAGCTTGCGGTATGCCTTTTTGATTTCGTCCTGGGTGGCGGTTTTCGAAACCCCCAGGATTTTATAATAGTCTTTATATTTTTCTTCCATATTACTTCAAATCTTTTTCAAAACTTTCGCGCACGTTTTGTTTGAAAGCTTCGATGGTCTTGCGGATTTCGCCACTGTCCATACCGGTAACTTCCGCGATTTCGTCGTTATCGAATTGTTCGAGGAAGTGCAAATGCACGGCCGCCTGTTCTTTGGGCGACAGCTCCGACATCATTTTTTCGATTTTGTCGTCTATTTGTTCGAGCGAATATTGTTCGGTAACCTTGTCGATGAGGTTTTCGTCGTCGGAGAAATCTTCGATAAAATAAAGTTCGGGTTCGTAAATCTCTTCGCGGGGCGCTTCTTCGTCTCCTTCGAATTCGGTGATGTCCACCGCTCCTTCGGCTTCGGCCAGGGTGTTTTGGTATTTTTCCAATATTTCTTCGGTGATTTTAAAAAGGAGGGCGTCCAAATTCTCCGGCGTGTGCACTTTGGGGTCGAATATGCGGTAAAACCGTTTTTCGATCAGTTCCAGGATCCCCGGCATTTGGGCCTTGATTTGTTTTTTGGTAAAGCCCAATTCCTTGAGACGTTTTTTCAGATATTTTTGCACCGACTTCATGGCGTTTTTCACCTTGCGGCTGTAGCGGGGTTTGTCTTCCCGCACGCTTTCTTCCACGTCCTCTTCGAGGATGTCGAAATATTCCCTCCATTTTTGTTGGCGGTAACGCTTGCGTTTATATAAATAATCCTTGCGTTCCAATGCGATTTGACGTTTGACCGCCTTTTTGAATTCGGCGAACGCCCGCCGCAAGGCTTCCACCGGGTCCCGGTCCAATTCGGTTACCGACACGGTCTTGCTGATCAGATTGGTGGAGATGTTCACCCGGTAAAGGCGTTCTTTGTTGAATTCGATTTCGATGACGATGTTTTTCGAGTATTTTTTGAAAAGGTTTTCGTAATACTCCTTTTTGTGCTTGATTATCCGCCGGATTTCGCCCAGATAGACGTCTTCGACTTCGTTTAAATTTCTGATTTCCAGTGTAACCATAAAGCAATTGAAATTAGGCGTAAAGATAAAGAAAAAAGCGGAAAAGAAAGGACTTCTTTTCCGCTTGTGGGTTGATTCCGCGCTGTGTCCTCAGGCATTTTCCTTGTTAAAGAAGAGACGGATTTTGAATTTCTCGATCTTCTTCTTCAGTTCGTCGAACATGCCTTTGGTTTCGCGTTTTTCCTGGATGGCTTTTTTGAGTGCTTCGATGGCTTCGGCCAGCTCTTTGTATTCTTTGTCACGCTTGCCGTAGCCCAATGCTTCGGCCAGTTTGAGCTGGTAGTCGGCGTTTTCGAGCAAGTTGATGGCCACTTCGATTTTATCCGGGTCGTCGCTTTCCATTACCACTGCGGCCGCTTTGATGTATTCTTCGGCGCGCAATACGGGCAACGGAATGTTTTGCTCGATGATCACCAGGGTGTTGAGAGCCGTCACCAGCACGGCCAAAGCTTCTTCGTTTTTGCCTTCGTCCAGCAATTTGGCGGCCAGTTTCATGGCGTCGGGATAGGTGGCCAGGGGAAGGTTGGTGGTTTTGATAACGATTTCGCTGGCCAGATCCGACAGGATCTTACGGGCCAATTGGTAGTAACCTTCGTCCATGGCTTCTTGAGCCGCTTCGGTGAGCTTGTACACCGTGGGAATGTCGGCCACCAAATCGCGGGTTTCGTAGCTTACATCCACCGGAATGAGGGCCAGTTCGGGGTTTTTGGCAATCAGGATTTCCAGTTCGCCGATGATTTTGGCCATCAATTTTTCGGCTTCGTCGATTTTGCCTTCCTGAATCAATTTGATGGCGTCACCGGTTTGCTTGATGATTTCGATGGCCTGCTTGATTTGTTCGGCATCTTCGGCTTGTTCCGCTTGCACTTGGTCGCGGACGTTTTCCGATACCTTGGCGCTCACTTCGGCATCGGTCATTTTGGTGTGCTCGGGTTTTTGCACATCCTTGTGGATTTGTTCGGCTTTCATTTTATGTTGGTTTTGGGATTTTCCGGCCTCTTCTTGCTGGCAAGCACCCCACAGCAACAATCCGGCGATGAGAATCAATACCTTTTTCATACCCGGCTTATTTTTGCGGTTTTACGGGGAACAAACGTTCCTTGAAGTTCTTGAGCTTTTCTTCGAGCTTGGTCAAAGCTTTGCGCGTTTTGCGTTCGCGTTCTTTTTCCACGTATTTTTTGATTTGCTCGATGGCCAGGGCCAGCTCTTTGTATTCCTTGTCGCGCTTGCCGTAACCCATGGCTTCGGCCAATTTGAGTTGGTAATCGGCGGCGTCGAGCAAGGCCAGCAATACCTCTTTATTTTCTTTAAAGGTTTTTTCGTTGTCCAATACCAGCAATGCCTGGCGGATGTATTCTTGGGCACGCAATACGGGCAAGGGAATGATATCTTCTTTGATTACCAGCGTGTTGAGGGCTTGTACCAATACGGTGGCCGCTTCGCGGGTTTTGCCTTCGTCCAACAATTTGGCGGCCAATTTCATGGCGTCGGGATAGGTGGCCATGGGCAAGTAGGCCGTTTTGATGATGATTTCGCTGGAGAGGTCGCTCAATACGCGTTTGGCCTGTTGGTAATAGCCTTTGTCGATGGCGGCGCGTACTTGTTTCATGATTTTTTCCACCGTTTCGAGGTCGGCCACCACGTCGTGTACTTCCACCGTGGAGCTGACGGGAATCAAAGCCAGGTCGGGACGTTTGGCCAGGATAATGTCCAATTTCCCCACGATTTCGGCCATGACGTCTTCGGCTTCCTTAATTTTGTTTTGGGCGATCAAGGCCAATACGTCACGCGTTTTTTGCAATACGGCAATGGCTTCTTGGGTCTCTTCGATGTCTCCCTCGCGGATGCTTTTGCCCACGCTTTCTTCCACGCGCGATTGCATTTCGGCTTTCGAAATTCCGGTTTTACCGGCTTGTTGATCTTCCTGGGCTTGTCCCAGCATGATAAAAGCGAAAATGGCGATTAAGCTCAATAAGGTTTTTTTCATCTTCGTCCGTTTTTTATGTCACACGTATTACATCAAACCTGTTGCCATATTGCCGATATCTTGGATTTTGGGTAAAGATTGTCAGTTTGGAGCCCTTCGGGCAAGGTGCGGAGTGACAGGTTGGCGAAAAAAATGCTTTTTTGACGCACGGGCGATGCTGTTATGCATGCATAATAAAAATGCGGAATCCCCAACGGGAGCGGTTGCGTCTTATAAAAAATCTCTATTTTTGCGCCAGGTTAACATTAAAATTTTCGACTATGTCCGATATCGCTTCCCGAGTTAAAGCCATTATCGTAGAGAAGTTGGGTGTGGATGAAAACGAAATCACGGACGACGCCAACTTCACCACCGACCTGGGTGCGGACTCGCTCGACACCGTGGAATTGATCATGGAATTCGAAAAAGAATTCGACATTCAAATTCCCGACGATCAGGCCGAGCAAATCCAAACGGTGGGTCAAGCCATCAAATTTATCGAAGATTACCTGAAAAACAAGAACTGATTTCACGTGAAGCGTGTAGTGGTCACGGGTTTGGGCGCATTAACGCCGTTGGGCAATAATGTGCCCGATTTTGCCCGCAACCTTTTTGACGGGGTGAGCGGAGCCGTGCCCATATCCAAATTCGACGCCTCGGCCTTCAAAACCCGCTTTGCTTGCGAGCTGAAGGATTTCGATCCCAAAGCCCACATTCCGCGGGCGCTTTTGCGCAAGATGGATCCTTTCACCCAATATGCGTTCGTGGCCGCCAAAGAGGCTATCGCCGATGCGGGGTTGGAAGACAGTCCTATCGACAAATCGCGGACGGGCGTCATCGTGGGATCGGGCATCGGAGGCATGCAAGTGTTTCAGGCCGAAGTGGAAAATTACCTCAAAAACAATCGCACGCCGCGGTTCAGCCCCTTCCTGATTCCCAAGATGATTCCCGACATGGCGTCGGGCCTTATTTCCATCGAGTACGGTTATACGGGCCCCAATTACGCCACGGTATCGGCATGCGCCACTTCTTCGCACGCCATTATCGATGCTTATCATTTGATTCAATTGGGTAAGGCCGACGTAATCATCACCGGCGGAGCCGAATCGCCCGTGACGGAAGTGGGAGTGGGCGGGTTTAACGCCATGCGCGCCCTTTCCACCCGCAACGACGATTACAAAACCGCTTCGCGCCCGTTCGACAAAGACCGCGACGGGTTCGTCATGGGCGAAGGAGCCGGCATATTGGTCCTGGAAGAATATGAACATGCCAAAAAACGGGGCGCCAAAATTTATGCGGAAATTGTGGGGGCGGGCCTCAATGCCGATGCCTACCACATGACGGCTCCCCATCCCGAAGGAGAAGGAGCGGCCCGGGTGATGGAATTGGCCCTGGCCGAAGCGGGCCTGGGCACCGACGAAGTGGATTACATCAACGTGCACGGCACCTCCACGCCGTTGGGCGACATCGCCGAAATCAAAGCCATCCTCAAAGTGTTCGGCGACGATGCCTACAACCTCAATATCAGCTCCACCAAGTCCATGACCGGCCACCTGTTGGGAGCCGCCGGAGCGGTGGAAAGCATCGCTTCCATCCTGGCCATGCAACACAACATCGTGCCGCCCACCATCAACCATTTCACCGACGATCCCGAAATCGACCCGCGTCTCAATCTTACCTTCAACCGGGCCCAGGAACGGGAGGTTAACGTGGCGGTGAACAACACTTTCGGTTTCGGCGGGCACAACACCTCCATCGTTTTCCGCAAAATCTGACGGATTTTGAAAAAGCTTAAGCTGGCTCTGAATCCTTTCGCCCTTTTTCGCAAGCGTGCCAAGGTCAAGGGTACCCCTCCCGCCCGGATCGACTTGCGCGCCCTGGAGGAACTCATCGGCTATCGCCCGTCGGATTACACTTGGTTTGACAAGGCCTTTACCCATCCCGGAGCCAACCGCCGCGACGACCGGGGACATTATTACAATTACGACCGCCTGGAATTTTTGGGCGATGCGGTGATCGAGCTGGTGGTATCGGAATTTTTGTTCGACCGCTTTCCCGCCCTTCCCGAAGGCAAGCTCAGCGACTACCGCTCCCGCATGGTCAGCCGAAAAAACCTCAACCGCCTGGGCCGGCAAATGGGATTACGCCGCTATTTCCGCCTTCCCGACGACATTTTGGGCGATAACCTCGAAGGCAACGTGCTGGAGGCGCTGGCGGGAGCCATCTACAAAGACGCCGGATACGAGCGGGCCCGCCATTTCGTGTATTCCCGCATTATTCAACCGTTTATGGAATCGGGATTGTTGGATCGCAAAATCACCAGCTACAAAACGGCCCTTAAGGAATGGGCCCAAAAACAGGGTAAACGCCTCCAATTTCGCTCCGAACGCCAAAACGGTGACAACGGAGAATTTTTTCTGGTTCGCCTCTACATCGACGGGAAATATTTCACCTACGGAAAATCGGGATCCAAGAAAAAAGCCGAAGAAAAAGCCGCGCGCTATGCGTGGTTTAAATTGAAAAACGCCAAAAATTAAAACTTCACTTCCGGCGCTTTTTCGGCTCCCTGTTCGCTTTGGAAGTAGGTTTTGGGTTGGAATCCGAACAGCGATGCCCAAATGCGATTGGGAAAGGTACGCACGTGTTGGTTATACGCTTGAACGGCTTGATTGAACCGGTCGCGTTCCACCTTGATGCGGTTTTCGGTGCCTTCCAATTGGCTTTGCAATTCCCGGAAATGTTGATCGGCTTTAAGGTCGGGGTAGCGTTCCACGGTCACCAGTAAACTTTTCAATACACTGCTCAACCGGTTTTGGGCTTGTTGGAATTGTTGCAATTGTTCGGGCGTAATGTGAGCGGGGTCGATTTTGACTTGGGTGGCCGATGCCCGGGCGTTGATCACGGCTTCCAAAGTTTCGCGTTCGTGTTTGGCGTAGCCCTTGACGGTTTCCACTAGGTTGGGAATCAAATCGGCGCGGCGTTGGTAAGCGCTCTCCACGTTGGCCCATTGACGGATGACGTTCTCTTCGTACCGCACCGCCGCATTATAAAAATTCCATGCCGACAAAAATATGAGGAAGGCGATCAGGGTGATCACCGACAAAATGCCCAATAAGGTTTTGTTTTTGAACATACCGGATGCTTTTTGCGCAAATTTACAATTTATTTTCGGTCTCCGCCCCCCTTGTGCCGGCCGGCGGGGATTGCTTATTTTTGAAGTATGGAAAATTCCTCTCCCGTTCGGATCGACATCGAACGCATTATTCGTTCCCGTCCCGAGCCTTATTTCCGCTACATGCCCGGTTTTTTAATCGGCATGCTCAAGCGGTTGATTCGCGAGCGGGAAATGAACGAGGTGTTGGCTCGAATCGGGCATTTGAAAAACTTCGACTTTATCGAAGCGGCCGTTCGCGAAATGGACATGAAGGTGGAAGCCCGGGGAACGGAACATATTCCCCGCCACGGCCACGTGATTTTCGTGGGTAACCACGCTTTGGGCGGAGCCGATTTTTTCGCCTTGATGCACGTGCTCAAAGATTTTTATCCCAAGGTTTACCATTTGGCCAACGATGTGCTCATGAGTTTTACCCCGTTAAAGGAGATGTTTTTGCCGGTCAAAGTCTTCGGCCGAAATCCCGATGCTTACCGCCGGCAATTGAAAGAAAAACTTCGGGAATCGGGGGTGCCCGTCAGCCTTTTTCCTTCGGGCGAGGTGGCCCGCTACCGTAACGGAGTGTGGGACGACGGTCTGTGGCGGAGCGGATTCGTGCGCTTTGCCCGCGAATACGGGCGGTGGGTGGTGCCCTTTTTCGTGCCCACCCGCAATTCTCCCCGGTTTTACAAGCTCCATCGCCTGCGTAGCCGTTTGGGCATCCGCGCCAACCTCGAGCTGTTCCTCCTTCCCTCCGAATTAATGCACATGCGGGGCAAAAAGGTGGAAATCGTTTTCGGAGAACCTTTACCTCCTTCTTTTTTCGCCCGTGGCGACATTCACGAACTCAGCGCCCGCGTCAAAGAAATGGCCTACGCCCTGGGCGGATTGCGACCCGCTTAAAACAAGCCGCCGTATTTGACCTTTTTGGCCGGTTCGCCGTTGCGTTTATAAAAAATCCACTTGCCTCGTTTTTTGCCTTTTTTGAATTTGCCTTTGGCTTTGAGGGTACCGTCGGGGTAATAATATTTGGCTTCGCCGTGGGGAAGGCCGTCTTTGTACGGAATTTCGGCTTTGAGCGTCCCGTTGCGGTAATATTCGCGGTAAATCCCCTCCAATTTGTCGTCCTCAAAGGTCATGGAAGCCAGGGTTACCGCCGGGCGGCTGTCATAATAGAATATGGCGTCGCCGTACACTCGGCCGCGTTGGTACATCACGGCGCTTTCCACCCGTCCGGAGGGGTAGTAGGTGCGCCACAGGCCGTGGGGCTTGCCTTTTTTCACCGGTCCTTCGGCTTGGAGGCGTCCGTCGGGATAGGTAAGGCGGTAGGGACCGTCCTTCACGGCCAAAGTATCGGGTAATACGATTTTGAAGGCCAGGCTTTCGTAATATTTATTGTGTACCGCTTCGTCGATTTCATAAGCCAAAGCTTCGGTTTCTTCCAGGGCGCGCGCTTCGGGATTGTGATCCACCAAAAGGCGGGTGGCGAATTTGTCGTTCTCGCCGCTCAACTGGAGCGAAATGCGGTGCATGCTGAGGATGAAATCTTTCTTTTCTTCCAATTCCTTCAATCCTTCGCCGGTGAGCCATTGGCGGAGCAATGCGTAGGTTTTGGGCATATGCACGTAGAGTAGAAGATGGCTTTTGGCGTACCACCCCTCGCGGTAAGCGTTGAAATCATCGTCTTTGGACAAAATGTTTCCCGTCAAATAATCGTCGATAAACAGATGGAGTTCGTCTTCCGAGTTGGCAAATACCACGTAATCTTCGATCAAAGTGTAGTAGGGTCGGTCGATACCTTTGAAGAGATCGCCCAGGAAGGTTTTAAAGAATCCTTTTTGATGTAAATAATTGATTTCAAAATTTTTGTACCTGTAACTCTTGAATTTGAAGGGTGTTTTCTTGCGGATTTGTTCGGCAATGCGGTTCAATCCTTCGCGCGCGCGTTCGCGATCGCGGGTATGGAGAAGCAAGAGGACGGTTTCCGGTTTTTGGGGACGGTAGGTCCGTAATTTGACCAAAGCGATTTCTTTGCCGATCCAATCGAAAAAGTCGGCTTGAATGTCGATTTTAAAAAATTTCTCCCATTTCTTCAGATTGTCCACATATGCCTTTTTGGCTTGAGGATCGGATTGTCCCCATGCATCCAACAGGCTTTGATGAAAAAGGTTAAAGGATTTGAAAGTTTGGGAGATGTAAACGGCCGTCCGTCGCGAGAGGATTTGCCAGGCCGCGGGTTTGGCGGGTTTGACGTCCAACAGGGCGGTAAAATACGAAGGGCGGGCCGAAGGCAACGTCCATCCTTCTCCGCGCACGAGGTCTTCGTCATGGTCCAGCGAGATGCCGCTCAACAAAAGGTTGCGGGCCAAAGGGCGTAAATAAGCGCGGGCATCGGTGAAATAAATGGCCGCAAAATCGGGAAGGGTGCGGTAGTTGGTCCACCACTTGACCAGCCCTTCCGGCAATTCTTCCTCCACCAAGCGGGCTGGGGCGTTGAGGAAGGCGTCTTCCGGCCGAAGGGCCAAGGCTCTGAAAAGGAGCGACAAATCGAAAGAGCCCAATACCGTCCGGTCCTTGAAGGCGAAATAAAAAGGATCGTCCAATCCCAAAAGCACGTAATAATGATGTCCGTTCCGGGTTTTGCGGACCACCCGGTAAGGGCCTGCGCCCAGATCGGCCAATGCGTCGGTGAGCTTCTTAACCGACCGCGCCGACTTGAGGGACACGGCATACAGGAGCGAAAAATCGGCTTCACGCGGGCGGAGATGTACCGACATGAGGGTGGGGCGGTTTTTAAACAAAGAGCCCAAAAAGGCGTTTTCCAAAAGCATGCGGGTAAGCAAGCTGTCGGTTTCCTGCCAATCTTCGAATCCGGGGGTGCGAATCAGGTGTTGCCAAATATTGGTTTTATGAACCTCTTCCCAGGTATCCGTGAGGCGTTCGGTCTCCCACACAAATACCGCATCGCCGGGCACGTAGGCGAGCAAAGGGGCGGCGGGCGACGGCTTCCGAAGAAACCAAAACAGAGCTCCTCCCGCCAATAAAAGAAGGAGCACAATCGTGAGGAGGCGTTTCATGAACGGATTTTTATACAAAAATACGGATTATTCGGCCCCGTTTTAAGGAATGTTTGGCGGCTTTAATCTTTTTCTTTATTCTTTTTATGGAATCGGATGCGCCGTTCTTCCGACGGAACCTGCCGTTCAGGGGGCGGAAGGCTAAGTCCGGGCAACGGAAAGCCGTTTATTTGGATCCAAATGTGTATCTTACCTTATAATATATAATTATAAAGATGAGCTGCCTTCGGCGTTTTTGGTGGACAGTGGGAATCGGTTGGTTGACCGTCTCCCTCCAAGCCCAGGTATTTACCCGTTACGGGCCGGAGGACGGTTTGCCCAGTGTGCGCATATATAAAATCTTACAAGATCGGGAAGGTTTTATCTGGATGGCTACCGACAAAGGGGTGGTCAAATTCGACGGAGCCGATTTTAGGGTATTTTCCGTCCGCGACGGCCTTCCCTCCGACGATATTTGGGACCTGTACGAAACCCGCGACGGCCGCATGTGGTATTTTACCAAAGCACCCAAACTGGGATATATTTTTAAGGACGAAGTCTATGCTTTTCCGTTCGAAGACCGGTCCTCCCCCGTATATCCCCGCCGATATTCCGACGGCGATTCCTTATGGATCAGGGATGTGGGCGGGGATATTGTATATCGCCTCGACAAAGCCGTGTGGCGTCCCGTATTGCGAGGCCGGATGGTGGTGCCTCTTTTGCACCGGCGATGGCGTTTTATCCGAAATACAAACTCTCATTGGCGAATTGTCGATACGGCGGGAAAGGCCTATCCCCTTCCGTGGAAGACGAACTTCATTTATTTTTCTCAAATCAATGATTCCCTTTTGTTCGGCATTCAGAAAACAAAAGGAGGATTCTTGCCCGGCTTTTTGCATTTGGGCACTTTACAATGGCATGTATATCCTTATTCCGAAGGAGATTCTCGTTTTATAGATGCGGCCGCTCTATCGGATTCCGGAGGTATTCAGGTGACGGCCGATCGGTTTTGGGCGTTTGTGGGTCCCGGTTTCCGGTGGGATACCTTGGTGCCGCCCGGCGGATTGCCCGATCAATGGCGGGCTTTCCGGGACAGGGACGGCAATTTTTGGTTTTACACCTATCATAAAGGGGTATTTTTCGCCACCCCGCGGGCTTTGAATTCCCGTATATTTTTTCGCGATCGGCGGATTCGTTTTCTCAAACGAACACCCCGCGGTATTGCCGTTTCGGTTTTAAGGGACGGCGTTTACCTCTACGATTCCGAGAGGGATACCTTCCGGCAAATGGTGCGTTCTGAAGAAAATATCCACGACATTTGGTTCGATCATTTGGGAAGACCCGTGTTGGCCACCTCCGCCGGAATCGTGTTTCCCGAAGAGAAAATCCCCCGGTGGTCGGGGTCCTACAAAATTCGAGAGGCGGACGGCAAAATTTTTCTGTTGGGGACCCATCATATTTTGATCACCGATACCCTTTTCTCCCGCCTCGATACCGTGCCGTTACCGGCCCAGGAAGATTTGACGGCTTACGGCGGCCGCATCATTTCGGGCGGCAGCTCGGGATTGTTTGACATCCGCGAGGGCCGGGCTTATCCGTTGTTTCGTGAGGAATTCGACCGTCCCGTATTGGATTTGGAACCCGCTTCCGGTGGGCTATACATAGGCACCGACGGATACGGCCTTTTCGGCATGCAAGATCAGGGACCGCCCCGAGCGGCGGATACCTTTCCGGTCACCCATATCAACGCGTTGGATTATAAAGACAATCGCCTGTGGGCGGCCACCACGGCGGGAGTCATGAGCTACGACCTCCGAGACGGCCGCTTGCGTCGCCGCTTCCTGTGGCGCCGTTCCGACGGATTGCCGCCCGGTCAAATTATCGACGTGGCGGTGGAGAGTGACAAGTTATTCGCCGCCACATACGGGGGAGTGTCCGTTACCGATACGGCGGCGCCTCCGCCCCGAACCATTCAAGCCGTTTACTGGAAAAAAATTCGGTACGGAAGCCGCGAGATGCCGCCGGACAGGCGGGTGCGCTTCAGTCCCAACACACCTTTGCACGTGGCGTTCGGCGTGGTGGATTATACCGGACAGAGCCATCACCGCTATTTTTATCGGCTCTTGCCGGGAATGGAAAATTGGATGCCCCTTCCCCGAAAAGACCTTACGTTGAGCAACCTTGCCCCCGGAAATTATCGATTGGAAGTTAAAGCGGTAAACCCTTACGGTTACGGGCTCGCCCGGGAAATGTCTTTCCGAATCGTGCCCCTGTGGTGGCAAACGGCATTGGCCCGCGGCGGACTGGGATTGCTGGTGGCGATGCTGATCGCCGGAGGAGGGTGGTATCTTCACCGGTTGGAAATGCGAAAAGCGCGTCGGCAAATGGAAGTACGCCAAAAAATCACCGAAATGGAGCTTCACGCCTTGCGCTCCCAAATGAATCCCCATTTTATTTTCAACGCCCTCAATGCCATCCAATACTATATCGCCGACGAGAATTACGACCGTTCCGAAACTTATTTGGTGAAATTTTCCCGCCTGATTCGAATGATCTTCGATTTTTCGCGCAAGCAATCGATCCCCTTGTCCGAAGAAATCAAATTGTTGCGGGCCTATTTGGAATTGGAAAAAATGCGGTTCGGCGACAAATTGGACACCGAAATCCGTATCGACCCCCGTCTCGACGTTCGCTCCCTTCACATTCCCACCATGTTGGTCCAACCGCTGGTGGAAAATGCCATCAATCACGGCATATTTCATAAACGGGGGCCCGGCAAGGTGACGGTGGAATTTATAAAAGACGATGACCGCACCTTCCGCGTGGTGGTGTCGGATACGGGTGTGGGCCTGAAAAAAGCGGCCGAAATCAAACGCAAGTCTTTACATAAGCATCTCTCCCGCGCCGGCCGGATTCTGGCCGAACGCATCCAGCTCCTCAACCGCTCCGGTAAGTGGGAAGTGGCCTACCAATTGGAAGATTTGACCGACGCTCCCGGTCCGGTAAACACACGCGTTACTTTGAAAATCAAACGACTATGATCAAATATTTCATCATCGACGACGAACCCAATGCGGTGAAAAATTTGGAAAAACGTCTCCGTAAATATGCGGACGATTTGGAATGTGCGGGTACTTTTACGGACCCCATCGAAGCATTGGAAGCCTTGGAAACCCGCCGTCCCGACCTGGTGTTTCTCGACATCGAAATGCCCCATCTCTCGGGATTCGACTGGCTTTCCCGCGTGCCCGATCCCGATTTCGAAATCATTTTCGTTACCGCTTACGACCAATACGCCATCGAGGCTTTTAAACATGCGGCGGTGGGGTATATCGTCAAGCCCATCGACCCCGAGGAATTGGACCGAGCCATCCGCCATGCCCGCAAAAACATCGATTTACGGGTGGCCCGCCGCAACAATAAAGTGCTTTTGGATTTGCTCTCGCAAAAAACCAACCGCATACCCATTCCCACCCAGGACGGCTACATCTTTGTGGACGTGGAGAGCATCGTCCGCCTCGAAGGCACCGACGGCTATACCCGCATCTATTGTTGCGACGGCGCTCGGCACATGAGTTCCTACCATTTGGGCAAGTTCCGCGAATTGCTGGAGCCTTATCCCTTTTTCATGCCCGTCCACCGCTCCCACGTGGTCAATTTGAATCGGGTGCGGAAATATTACAATGAAGGCTACCTGGAAATGGAGGACGGCAGCCGTGTACCTGTCTCCCGTATGAAGCGCAAAGAATTGCTCAACCGCCTGGGCGGAACGTAAGGTTTTATTTGTCGCGCAAGCGGGCGCCGGTTTCGCGTGCCAGAGCCTCCAGGATTTGTTCCGTGATGCGGTCGGCTTCCTTGTCGCTCAATGTTTTGGAAGGCGAACGAAGGACAAACGACATGGCATAAGATTTTTTGCCTTCGGGAATTTTGTCGCCCTCATATACGTCGAACAAATTGACCGATTCCACCACGTTTTTGGCCGCTTTGCGCGCGGCTTTGTAGAGGGAGGCATAACTCACGTCCTTATCCACCAGCAAAGCCAGATCCCGACGCACGGCCGGATATTTGGAGAAGGGCTTGAAGCGTTGTCCCTGACGCTCTTTGACGGCGCGAATAAAATCGTTCCAGCGAATCGAAGCGAAATATACCGGCTTTTTGATGTCAAAATCCGCCGCAAGGCCTGGATTGACTTTGCCTAACACGGCCATGTCGCTCTTGCCCGATTTGAACACAATACCTTCGGACAAATCGCCTTCGCCGGCGGGTGCTTCTTCGTAATCCAAACCGAAGCGGCGAAAAAGTTTTTCCACCATGCCTTTCAAATGAAAAAATCCCGTGCGCCGTCGGGGTACCAACCAGTTTTCGTCGCCCAAATGACCGGTGAGAGCCAGGGCCAGGCGGTCTTCTTCGCAATATTTGCCGTCTTTTCCTTGAAAATATACCCTTCCGAATTCAAAGAAAGCCAGATTGTCCCGTTGGCGATGGATGTTGTGACGGATGTTTTGAAGCATGGACAACAACAACGATTGGCGCATGACGCCGTATTCGTTGCTCACCGGGTTGAGGAGCTTCACCGCCTTGGCCGGTTGATACGACTTCGTCCGGGCCATTTGCTCCTCGTTTTGCATGGATACCGACATGGTTTCGTAAAATCCCGACGAAGTAAGGAGGGCGGCCGCTTCCCGTTCGATGATTTCGGGCCCCGGATAGGATTCGTGGGCCACGCTGAAGGATATTTTTTCGGGTATGCATACCCGGTCGTAGCCGTAAATCCGCAAGATTTCCTCCACCACATCGGCCGGCCGGGTCACGTCATGGCGATACAGGGGAACCTCCACCGTCAGGTTTTCCTTGTTGCTGAGAATGATTTTGAAATCCAGCAAGTGAAGGATTTGCTTGATATCGTCGGGCGGAATTTGCTCGCCGGTGAGCCGCCATATATATTCGTAGGAGAGGCTGATGGAAACCGGTTCCGGCATTTTGACCGTTTCGTCCACTATTTCGGTGATGATGGCCTTGGGAAGATATTCTTTGATGAGAATGGCCGCCCATTTCATGGCCAATTCCGTTTGGGTGGGGTCCACGCCCCGCTCGAAGCGGAACGAAGAGTCGGTGGATATGCCCAGCCTTTTGGCCGTTTTTCGGACCGCCACCGGATCGAAATAGGCGCTTTCCAACAGAATGTCGGTGGTACTGTCGTTGATGGCCGAATGTTTGCCGCCGATCACGCCCGCAATGGCCATGGGTTCTTCTTCGTTGGCAATCACCAAATCGTCGGCCGTGAGGGTGTATTCCTCGTCGTTGAGAGCCAGGATTTTTTCTCCTTCCCGCGCATTGCGCACGATCACTTTATTCCCCTTTACCGCGCGCAAGTCAAAAGCATGCATGGGTTGGCCTATGTCGTGCATGACGAAATTGGTGACGTCCACCAACAGGTTTTTGGGGTTGATGCCGATGGCTTTCAGCCGGTTTTGGAGCCATTGGGGGCTTTCCACCGGTTTGACGTTATGGATGACCAATCCCACGTATCGGGGACATTTGTTTTTTTCTTCGATGTTGATGGAAACGGGTTGTTTTTTGATTTCGGGCACAAAGTGCGAGGTGCTTCGCGTTTTGAGGTGTATGTCGTGCTTTTCGAATTTGAGTTTGGCATACAGATCGCGCGCCACGCCGAAGTGGCTCATGGCGTCCGACCGGTTGGGCGTCAGCCCGATTTCAAACACTTTGTCTCGCTCGGCTTGCACCACTTCCCTAAAGGGCGTTCCCTCCGGAATTTCGGGGTCCAACACCATGATGCCCTCATGGTTGTCGCTTAAGCCCAGCTCGTCTTCGGCACAGATCATGCCATAACTGAGCTCGCCCCGGATTTTTCCTTTTTTGATTTTAAGCTCTTTGCCGTCGGGCATGATGAGTTTGGTTCCTATGGTGGCTACCGGTACTTTTTGGCCTTCGGCCACGTTGGGCGCCCCGCACACAATTTGCACGGGCTTGCCGTCGCCCAAATCCACCCGGGTTAAAAACAATTTGTCGGCGTTGGGATGCTTTTTGACTTCCAAAACTTTGCCCACCACCACCCCTTCCAGGTCGGTGGGGAGGGTGGAAAAATCATGGATTTTTTCCACTTCCAATCCCGTGCCCGTCAAAATCTCGGCCACTTCTTCCGCCGGCATGTCCACGGGAATAAATTCACGCATCCAGTTGTAAGAAATCTTCATTGCACTTCCGTATTACGTGCAAAAGTATTAATTTCAATCCACTTTTTCATGCATGAAAATTTTTTGTCGAAAATATGTTTTTAAGAAATCTTAACTTCCACCAAACGGGTTTAAGATAATGTTGGAAAATTTTTGTCAGCCGGATGTCTTCGGTGCATGGAAAGGCTTTTGCGTTTGCTTTTACCTTTACTAATCTTTTTAGCCCACAAAAAATGAATGGCTAATCGCCTGAGATAGTCAAGGTTAAAGTTAAGGTTAAAGGTTGCCCAAAATCCTTCGGATTTTTGTTCATTCTTTTTACAAAAGAACGAACCTAGAAAAGCGGCGCCGCCTCGCTCCTTCGGCGCGCTTTTACGTTAACCTAGATACCTAGATATCTAAAATAAAAAACGGAAAGTGATTTAAAATGCTTAAATTTAGGGTATTAAAACACAAAAAACACAGCATCTAAATCACTTTCCGAATGAAAAATACAACAAAATTCACAACCGGCAAAATTAGAACGCTAAAAATTTCATTTAC
>JAADED010000075.1 GCA_013153605.1 Chlorobiota bacterium
GCGCGGCTTGGTTTTCCACAAACCGCATCCCTGAAGGGTTAAAACCGCCGCCGCCAAAACCCAAATAAAAGGTTTTATTTTTCCAATTTTCGCCATTTCTCTTCATACATTCGTGCCCGGGCCTCGTTTCCTTTTCGCCTGTATGCATCGGCCAAAAGGCGATAATAAGCCCGCGCCAATTCCGGACGATCCGCCACAAAGTCCGTGCCGCCCTCCAAAATCCGAATGGTTTCGTCATATTTTCCCAACTCGAAAGCCGCCCGCGCCGCTTCGTAAAGCACTCCGGGATAGAACGGATATTGCATGGCCAAAGCCGCCACTCTTTCCCAAGCTTGCTCCGGCGGAAGGGTACGAATCAAGTGACGTGCCGAATCAACCACCGCCGCTTCGGCGGCAAATCCGTTCCGCCGGGTCCGGGCGTCGAATTTTTTCTCCGTCGAAGGACGGCCGCGCAGGAGCTCGATTTTCAGTTTATGATACCATTTGTTTTCTTCATCCCACGCCAGCGCCTTGTCGATCATATCCAGGGCCAAAGCGGGACGGTCGCTGTCGCGGTAGGCTACGGCCAAATAATAATATACGGCCGCGACGGTATCGACCAAATCCAAGCTTGCTTCCAACCGGTCGGCGGCGGCGCGAGGATCGCCGGTTACCAAAAGGCGAATGCCGTCGAAATATGCGCGATGAAAACGGGACAAAGTGTCGGCTCCCTCATGCTGGGCCGCCACGCCCATACTCATCCACACAGCCAGCCATACCGCACCGGCACGCATCAATAACCGATTTTGGAATAATCGCCCAAATCCAGGGACGGATGCCGATCTCCCATGTCGATTTTCACGTGGTTGCCCACCATACTGTCGGCAAATATCGCCCTCCGAATATCCGAGAAAGCACCGATCAGGCTGTCGCTCACCGTGCTGTCTTCCACGGTTGTGCCGTTTTCAATGCTCACATAAGGTCCGATACGGGAGTTGCGCACCACCACCCCGTCGCCCAGGTAGCAAGGCTCCACCACTACCGCGTTGTCCAACACCACCCCTTCGCCCCGAAGGGATTTACCCTCTTCCCGCTCCAGGTCGAGTATGTCCCGCATGGTGGATACCGCGGCTTTTTTATTGCCGAAATCCATCCATTTATCCACCGGCGCGGGCGCAAAAACCATTCCCTCCTCCAACAGGGCGGTAAGGGCGTCGGTGAGTTGATACTCCCCTCCCCGACGGATGTCTTCACGGATCAACCGGGCGATTTGATCCCGCAAACGGGCCCCGTCTTTAAAATAATAAAGCCCGATAATGGCCAAGTCCGACACAAATTCCTTGGGTTTTTCCACAAAACCCGTAATACGCTTGCCTTCGGCATCGAGATGAACCACCCCGAATTGAAAAGGATCTTCCACCCGCTTGACCAAAATCATCGCATCCGCGTCCGCTCGAGGCGTGATGTTTCCTTTAAAAAGCGTGTCGGCATACGCAATAAATACCGGACCTTCCAAATAATCCTTGGCCATCCACACCGCATGGGCTGTACCCAACGCTTCGTCCTGATAAACGATTTCTCCCGGTACTCCGTACCCCGCGGCCGTTTCCCGTAACATGGATTCCACTTCCCGGCCGAATTCGGGTTTAATCACATACACAATGCGGCTCACCGGCAAACCCGTGGAAGCCATAATCTCGTCAATCAGGCGTTGCACCACCGATTTGCCCGCCACTTTAATCAACGGCTTGGGCACCGTCAACGTATGGGGACGCAAGCGCGTGCCCCACCCCGCCATGGGAATAATAATTTGCATATAACCGCTTTTGACACAAAGATAGGGATTTTGACGCGGCTGAATAATATGCGCCTCATCGGGTAACGACACCGGGAATTTTATCTAAACCGATAAAAGATAACTAAGCTGTCGCCTGTTACGGGGGTTAAAGGCGTGTAGTGAAAAATGATCCGGGGTTCATACCATTCGCTTTGATAAAGGGTATCCACCCGCCCTTGAAGGAAAACACGTTTATACCTCCCGTTGCCGTTTTCGATTTTTAATTCGGCTTTTCCCCGGATGTTGCCTTTTATTTTTAATTCCACCTTATTAATCCTGTAGTTTCTAGATCCCTTTAATGTATCCGCCACGAAAGAATCTACATCCGATATTTGATAGATTCGATAATCAGGCAAATGAGTGCACGCGGCGAAAAATATCACAACAAGAAAAAATCTCAAAAGAAACTTCATTCTTTTTATTTTCAATGGCTTAAAAGTTACTTTTTTTATACTGAGAAAATTATTTAAACACTTAAATTGAAAATCGATTTTTTTCCGTTAAGGAAGTAAATTAAAAATTCATTAATGTTCTGGTTATACTTTCGCCGTGTTTGGAAACAAATATTAATGCAGTCGGATAAAATACATCCATAAAAAGAGAGAAGATATTTAAGAGAAAAAAATTTAAAAGTAAATGCAAATGAAACTAAATAAAAAAACAAAATGAAATCGTTTTTCCCCTAAAACATTTTACCGCATTTCGGGTCGGGAAAAGGGTGTATGCCCGGGGAGCGTAGGGGCAAAAGGGGGAATTATTCCTTAAAAATCCTTTTGTAAAACAAAATCATGATCAACACCCCTATGGTGATGCTGGCATCGGCCAGGTTGAAGATCGCGTTGAAAAAGGTGTATTCTTTGCCTCCCAGTATGGGAAGCCAACGGGGAAAGCGGATGTCGAAAAGGGGAAAGTAAAACATGTCCACCACTTTGCCTTGGAACCAATCGCCGTAGCCGCCTTCGGGCGGAAAGAGGCGTGCCGGTTCGTGGAAGCTGTCGCTGAAAATTTTGGCGTAAAAAACCGAGTCGATGATGTTGCCCAATGCTCCGGCAAATATGAGCGAAAGCGACAAGGCCAAGAGGGTTTGCCGCTGTTTGAGCGCCACATAAAGCCAATATCCGATGGCCGCCACGGCCACGATGCGGAGGGTGGTGAGGATAAATTTTCCCGTGGCGCCCCCTTTGGGCTCGATGCCGAAAGCCATACCCCGGTTTTCCACAAACAAAATTTGAAACCAATCCGTCACATGATAGGATTGGCCGAGATGAAAATGGGTTTTGATATAAATTTTCAGCGCCTGGTCCAGCAAAATGACCGCCAGGATCAGGAGGAGCGCCTTTTTGCCGTTCATCTTTGTTTGTTGCGGTTTTTCTTGGCCTCGATGCTGAGGGTGGCATGAGGCACGGCGCGCAGGCGTTCCTTACTGATGAGTTTGCCGGTTTCGCGACAAATGCCGTATGTTTTGTTGTCAATGCGAATCAGGGCGCGCTTCAGGTCGCTTTTGAATTTTTCGAGCCGCGCAATCATCCGCATGGTGCTGTCGTGTTGATAGGCATAGGCGCTGTCCTCGAACGAAAGGATTTTGGTTTGCGTAATATCGTTGGACTCGAGCAATTCGCGCAATACTTGCAAGTCGTGCTCGGTACGTTCCAGTTTCTTCAGGATGATCTGACGGAATTCTTCCAGTTCTTCGTCCGAATAGCGTGTTTTTCTCGTTTCTTCAGCCATGGTTCCGGGGTTTTAGATTTTTTCGATACGGATCGTTACGGGTATGCCGTTGATATCCGCTTGGATGCCTTCGCCTGTTTCTTCCGTCAAGACGATTTCTTCCGCCAACGTCTCGGCCTTCACGTAATCGCCTTTTTCCCTGATCGTTTCTTCAATTTCGGGCGAAGGGCTGATAAAAATACGGATTCTGTCCGTTACTTCCAAGCCGCTGTTTTTGCGGATGTTTTGAATGCGATTCACCAATTCCCTTGCCCGTCCTTCCTTTATGAGTTCCGGCGTAAGGGTAATGTCCAAAGCCACCGTTTGTCCGCCTTCGGAGGCAATTTTCCAGCCTTTGATTTCTTTGGCGTTAATGATGACTTCATCGGGTTGCAGCGTAATGGTTTCGGCACCTTCGCCCGTTTGGATTTCCACATCCACCGCTTGCCCTTTTTCCAATTGTTTCAACGCGTCTTGCGAGAGATTTTGCACGGCTTGTGCCACGGCCTTCATTTTTTTGCCGTATT
>JAADED010000069.1 GCA_013153605.1 Chlorobiota bacterium
AGAATTATCGCGAGTATATATCACTTCAAGACCCCGCCGCCCGCAAAGAAATGTTGGACCGATTGTTGCGCAATAATATCCTGAGTTTCTATAAAGGCGTCGATTATTGGACGGACGAAAAAATCCTTGCCACCGCCGAAGTAAGGTCGAAGGAAACGCGTTTTAAAGGTAAAACAATGCTAGCCTTTACCGGCAATTTTACTACAAATGCCATTATTCCCGATTTTGCGGGCATCGGCAAGTCCGTGGCGCGGGGGTTCGGGACGGTGGGGCGTGCGGAGGTTTTATAAAGGGGGAGGTTAAATTTATTCGGATTTGAATGTCATTATTTTATTTTTTGGCACCGGTCAAGAAAAAATGCATGGACAAATCGTTCGATGGGGGACGGAGTTAATCCTCCTACATTCCGGCGCGGATTTCATTTATCGGGCTTTTATGAAAATGAGGGGTTAGCTCTCTTGGTTAGTGCGGTTCCTTTTCCTTGGCGGAGGGAGGATTATTGCGTAATTTTGCCCATGAATAAAAAGATATTGAAAATAAGGGCGTTTTTTCGTGAGCGGGCCGGAAGCGGAAAAGACGTGGAGATGTTCGATAATGATTCGATTGGAAAGATGCCGGGTAATAGAAAAATCCTCAAAAGCCGTGATTTTTTTCTCTGGAATTCGGAAACGAGAAGTCGCGCCTTGCGAGGGGGATGACAAATGAAAAAAAGTCCGGCCGTTTTGGAAGGAAAGGGATATTTTCGAGAAAACTCGGGAGATTTGAAGGGACAAATGATTTAAACCGGATGCGGGATGGGTAAATTCAAAGTAGTGGCGCCGTTCGAACCGGCGGGCGACCAGCCCGAAGCCATACGTCGCTTGGCGGAAGGCATTCGTCAGGGCCTCAAATACCAAACATTGATGGGCGTGACGGGCTCGGGCAAAACTTATACCATGGCCAAAGTGATTGAAGCGGTGCAACGTCCCACCCTTATTTTGGCTCACAACAAAACGCTGGCCGCCCAGTTATATCAGGAATTCAAGGAATTTTTTCCCCACAATGCGGTGGAATATTTCGTGTCTTATTACGATTACTACCAGCCCGAGGCTTATTTGCCGGTGATCAACAAATACATTGAAAAGGACCTCTCCATCAACGAAGAAATCGAGCGGTACCGCCTTTCGACCACTTCCACTTTGCTTTCGGGCCGGCGGGACGTGATTGTGGTGGCTTCGGTGTCGTGCATTTACGGAATCGGCAATCCGACGGAATTCAAGAAGAACACCTTGGAAGTGGACATGCGCACTTCGCGCAACGCCTTGCTATCGGGGTTGGTGCAAGCTTTGTATTCCCGCTCGGAGACGCCCAAAGCCGGAAGTTTTATCGTAAAGGGCGATACGGTGACCGTTTATACGCCTTATGCGGACCGTTTCTACAAATTTCATTTTTGGGGCAACGACATGGAGTCCATCGAGGTATGGGATATCGAGAAAGGGCAATTGGTGGAAACGCCCGAGCGATTGCGCATATACCCGGCCAATGTGTTTGTGACCTCCCGCGACCGAATCGAGCAAGCGATCACCGAAATCCGCTCGGACTTGGAGAAACAGGTGGATTTTTTTCTTAAGCAAGGTAAAACGTTGGAAGCTAAGCGTATTCGTGAGCGAACGGAATACGACTTGGAAATGCTTCAGGAGTTGGGATATTGCCCGGGCATCGAGAATTATTCGCGTTATTTGGACGGGCGTGCGCCGGGGACGCGGCCCTTCTGTTTGTTGGATTATTTTCCCGACGATTATCTCATGTTTATCGACGAATCGCATGTGACGGTACCCCAGGTGCATGCCATGTACGGCGGCGACCGTTCCCGCAAGCTCACTTTGGTGGAACACGGCTTTCGCCTTCCCGCGGCCTTGGACAACCGGCCGTTGAAGTTCGAAGAATTCGAGCAATTGCAAAACCAGGTGATTTTTGTGAGCGCCACGCCGTCGGATTACGAATTGGAAAAAAGCGAAGGGGTGGTGGTGGAACAGATCGTGCGGCCCACCGGATTATTGGATCCAGAGATCGAAGTGCGGCCCACCCACAATCAAATCGACGATTTGCTGGAAGAAATCCGCAAGCGGGTGGAGCGCGACGAACGGGTACTGGTAACCACCTTGACCAAACGCATGGCGGAAGAGCTGACGCGTTATTTGGAAAAAATCGACGTGCGGGCGCGGTATATCCACTCGGACGTGGATACTTTGGAGCGGGTGGAAATCATGCAGGATTTGCGCAAGGGCCTATTCGACGTGTTGGTGGGCGTCAACCTGTTGCGCGAAGGGTTGGACTTGCCCGAAGTGTCGCTGGTGGCGGTATTGGATGCGGATAAGGAAGGGTTTTTGCGGTCCCACAAGTCGCTGATTCAGACCATCGGACGGGCGGCCCGCCATGTGCGGGGCAAAGCCATCTTTTATGCCGACACCATCACGCGAAGCATGCAAGCCACCATAGACGAAACCAACCGGCGGCGGGCCAAACAGATGGCCTATAACCGGGCTCACGGCATTACGCCCCGGCCGGTGAAGAAAAAATTGGGCACGGCTTTCGAAACGGCGGGCCCGGGCGGCTGGCCGCGGGTGGCGGAAGAGCCTACGGCTTACATTCCCATGACGGCGGCGGAGATCCGCAAGAAAATCAAAGAATACCGCGAAAAAATGGAGGAGCGGGCGCAAAATTTGGACTTTTTGGAAGCGGCCAAATACCGGGATTTGATCGATGCGCTCAAGCGGAAGCTGGAGGAGCTGAAATAGGGCGGAAAGGGTTATATTTGGGTCGAGCGTGAGGAAATGCGCCCCGGGGCGAAGCGGTATCCCGGGCCGCCGGCGCCGCAGGGGATGCCGGGCGGCGGAGGCTCCGAGCTCCGACGAGGAGACCCCGCACGCCCGCGGAAAGGGAGAGGCGGAGGCATGCGAACGGGAAGGCGCGATCAGGCGCAGCCCCGCGTGCGGCGGCGGCACGGATATAGCGGAGCACCGGAACGGGCGCCCTAAAAAATATATGCATGAGAAAAAATCACATTGTCCTATTCCTTTTCGGGCTGGTGCTCCTTTCGGCGAAATGCCGGCGGGGAGGGGAGGAGCGACCGGAGGTGGACGTACAAGCCGTTATCGATTCCACGGGGCGGATTTATGCGCCGGATGCACGGGAACATGTATGGGAAGTGAAGGCGGAACGCGGCGCCGCCGGATGGACTTTGCGCGGGCGAACGGATGTGTCGGAAGCCAAACAGGCGCTACTGAAAACATTAAAGAAGAAGGGCGTTGAGGCGGCCGATTCGATTGAGGTGTTGCCTTTGTCGCGGTGGCGCGAAAAACGGGGAGTGGTGCGTGTGTCGACGGCCAATGTGCGGGTGCAACCCGATTATAAGGCGGAACTGGCGACCCAGTTGCTGACGGGCATGCCGGTGGAAATTCTCGAGGAGCGGGACGGATTCTTACGCGTGCGCACGCCCTCGGGATATTTGGGATGGATGCCGCGAACGGCGGTGGCGGTGATGGACCGCGCCCGGTGGGAAAAGTGGCTGGCCAAGCCCAAAATGCTGGTGCAAGTGCCGTGGGTAAGGCTGACGAAATCGCCTGACCCCGAGAGCGGAATGGCGGGTGAGGCGGTAATGAATGCGGTGCTGGCCCTGGTAAGGAAGGGAGACTATTTTCATCTGGCGGAATGGCCCGACGGACGGCGCGGCTATGTGGCGGACGAAGCGGTGGTGCCCCTGGAAGAATGGCACCTGATCAACCGGGAATTGTTCAGTATGCGCGATTTTTTGGATCATTTGCACCGTTGGTATCCGGGGGTGCCCTACATGTGGGGCGGCACGTCGATTAAAGCACTGGATTGTAGCGGATTTACCAAACAGGTGTTCCATAATTTCGGCCTCCTGTTGCCGCGGGATGCTTCGCAACAATATCGTATCGGGCGGGAGGTGCCCTTGGACGACGAGCTCTCGGCATTGGAAGCGGGAGATTTGCTCTTCTTCGGCCCCGAAGAGGATACGGCCCGGATTACGCATGTGGCCATCTACTTGGGCGGCGGGCGTATGATGCATGCTTCGGGCGAAGTGAAAACGGAAAGCCTGATTCCCGGCGATTCGCTTTACAACGCGCGGAGGCGTGCCACCTTGCGGGCGGCCAAACGGCTTTTCGGCTATTACGGACGGGAAATTTACCCCTATTACACCCCCGAAGCGCTCAAAATATACGGCGATCGCTGACGTTTGAGGAGTATGGGAAAAAACTGGTTATGGCTGTTGATGCTGTGGGGGCTGGGGGTGCAAGCCCAAACGGGCACGGCGGAAGGCAAGGTGACGGATGCCGGAGGTAAACCCCTGGCGGGCGTGCATGTATGGGCGGAAACGGGCAAGGGCACGGTGACGGACCGGGAAGGGAAGTTTAGGCTGACCCTGAAGGGCGGCACCCATGTGTTGACTTTCTCGCATTTGGGTTACGGGCGGGTCCGAAAGCGGATTGAGGTCCCGCCGGGCGGAAAGGCGGTGCTAGAAGTGGTGCTACGGCCGGAGGCGGAATCCATCAAGGCGGTGGAAATTCGCGGGACGCAAGACGTCACGCGCGAAGGGGCGGTGCATATCGGAAAAAAAATCCTGGAAGTAACGCCGGTGTTGAGCGGCGGAGTGAAGGAGGTATTGCTCTCCCTTCCGTCGGTGACCCAATTGGACGAGCTGAGCACGCAATATTTGGTGCGGGGCGGCAATTACGACGAAAATGCGGTGTATATCGACGGCATCGAAGTGCGACGGCCCTATTTGCCCCGAAGCGGCCGCCGGGAGGGACTTACCATTTTGAATACGGATCTGGTGGAGAGCCTCCGTTTTTATCCGGGTGCGTTTCCGGTGACGCGGGGCGATAAGCTTTCGTCCGTATTGGAGTTGGACTATATCGAACCCCGTGAAAACAAATACAAATTATCGGCCGGATTCACGGGCGGGTCTTTGACGGTGTTTCGAAAAGGGCGGCGTACCGCTCTATCTGTAGGAGCGAGATATTTGAACAATGCCTGGATCGTGAAGCGCATGGAAGGGGAGGCGGAATTGGCGCCCGCTTTTGCCGACATCCAAGCGGTGTGGGTATATCGGCCGTCGGAGCGGGTGAGGCATGAGTGGATCAATTATTTATCCTTCAACCGCTATGAATTTCGACCTTTTGTCAAACAAGTGAATTTCGGCACTTTTACGAATGCCAAGGCATTGGTGATTTATTACGAAGGGCGGGAAAAAGACCGGTTCCATTCCCAATTTTCGGCCTGGAAAACCGAGCGATATCTGGAAGGCGGCCGGCGACGGACGGTCGGATTGTCGATATTTCATACCACGGAGCGTGAGTATTTCGACATTTTGGCTTCTTATTTTGTGGGCGAGCCCAATACGGATCCCACCTCGGGAGATTACGGCGATCCGGTGAATTTGGAATCGGCGGGAGCCCAATTGGACCATGCCCGTAACGATTTGGACGGCATCACGGGAGCGGCTTTCGTACGGTGGCACTTTCCGGCCAAAGAAAACGGGACGGAATGGGATTGGGGATTGGAAACTTCCTACGAAAACGTGCGGGACCGCATCCGCGAATACCAAATGGTGGATTCGGCGGGGTATGCCGTGCTTCCGCCGGGGGTATCGGTTTGGCCGGGAGAGCCTTATGTGACGGATACGTTTCCTCTGTTGCCTTTTCGACGGGCGGCGGGCGATCACTTGACGGAGACCGTGAGAGGGGCGGCCTATGCCCAAATGCGCCGAAAATTGAAATGGAAGCGCTGGGAAGCCCGTGTAACGGCCGGTTTGAGGGCCGGAGCCTGGCATTTGACGGACCGCTTGGGAGAGGGGAGCGGTAAGGGGTGGACATTCAGCCCCCGGCTTTCGGTGAGGCTGGTTCCGCAAAACGACAGGCGCCATGCATTCCGCCTCAGTGCGGGATTGTTCATGCAACCGCCGGCATACCGCGAATTTCGGGACGAGTCGGGGCAATTGCATCCGAATGTGCGGGCCCAAAAGGCATGGAACTTTTCCGTGGATCACCGCTTTCGATTCACTTGGGGCGGATTTCCCATGGTATTGTCGTCGGCGGTGTATTTCCGGTATTTGTATGATGTCAATCCCTACAAGCTGGAAAATTTACGCATCCGCTATGCGGGCACCAATAATGCGACGGCCTATGCGGTGGGGGCCGAAGTGCGCTGGTATGCAGAATTGTTGCCCGACACTCCTTCGTGGCTGAGTGTGGCATGGATGAAAACCGAAGAAAACATCGCCGGGCGGGGATATATTCCCCGACCCACGGACCAGCGTTTCAAAATGAGCCTTCTTTTCCAGGATTACGTGCCCCGCATGCCTTTCTTGAAAATGTATCTCAACAACGTGTTCGGCACGGGCATGCCCACGGGCGCACCCCTGTATGCCGACCCCTATAAATTCCTTTACCGCACCCGCAATTATTGGCGTACGGACGTGGGCCTGTATTATGTGTGGACCGAAAATCCCAAATGGAGAGTCAAGTTGAAGCGATTTACGGAATTTAGCACCGGGTTGGAAATCATCAACATGTTCGATCGCCGCAATTCGGTATCCACCCTGTGGGTGCGGGAGATTTATTCCAAGCGAATGATGGGAGTGCCCAATTATTTGACCGGCAGGATTTTTAATTTAAAGATTAAAGTCGAATGGCGGTGAAAATCGCGCTGAGCGGATATATGGGAAGCGGAAAATCCTCCGTCGGACGGGCATTGGCGGCGCTGACGGGCTTTGCATTTACCGATTTGGATGAAGAAGTGGCGAAAAAAACGGGACTTTCCCCCGCGGAATTGATTCGGCAAAAAGGTGAGGAAGCCTTTCGGGCGACGGAAGAGAAGGTGTTGAAAGAAATTCTTCAATCCGAGCAAGACATGATTTTGGCTTTGGGAGGAGGAACGGTGACGCATCCGGGTTCACGACGGGTTTTGAAAGATCAGGCAATTGTCGTCTTTTTGCATACACCTCCCGAAATGATTGTCCGGCGATTGGAAACTGAGGAGGGCGACCGTCCGTTGCTTCCGAAAAACGGGCGGGGCACCATCGACCGGGAAGCGATACGCCGTCATTATGCCTCGCGTTTGCCGTATTATAGGCAGGCGGATGTAGTTTTTCAAAATGAATACGATGATCCTCAAACGGCGGCCGAATTTTTGTTTCAAGAATTGAAAAGACAAGGCTATGTCTGATATTCCGCCGTTTTTGTCGCGCATGGAGCCTTTATTTTCTCCCGAGGCCATAACCCGCTTGGGCCGAGCCCGGGTGTTGGTGGCCGGTTTGGGCGGGGTGGGAAGTCATGCGGCCGAAGCCTTGGCCCGGGCGGGGGTAGGAAAGCTCACCCTGGTGGACGGCGATCGGGTGGAAATAACCAATATCAACCGCCAGTTGCCCGCTTTGCATTCCACCGTGGGGCGGCTCAAAACGGAGGTGATGCGCGAGCGCCTTTCGGATATTCATCCTTCGTTGCAAATCGAAACCGTACCTCGTTTTCTCGAACCCGATCAATGGGAAGAATTATTGGATGCTACCTCCTACGATTACGTGGTGGACGCCATCGATACCCTATCGCCCAAAATTCACCTGATCCGTGCCGCGTTGGAGCGAAAAATCCCGCTGGTCAGTGCCATGGGTTCGGGGGGTAAAATCGATCCTTCGCGCGTGCGGGTGGTCGATATTTCCCAAACCCGGGACGATTATTTGGCCCGAATGGTGCGCAAACGCTTGCACAAAGCCGGTATCAGAAGCGGGTTTAAAGCCGTGTTCTCCGACGAGCGACCTCCCAAATCGGCGGTGGTGCCGGTACCGGACGGGGAATTCAAAAAATCGGCTTACGGGACCGTTTCCTACATGCCGGCCCTTTTCGGACTTCTGGCCGCGGCCGAAGTGATCCGGGACCTCACCCGCGAATTCTTTTCCCGGAAAGAAGATTAAAAAAGCGCCCCGGGCCAGGGCGCCAAAGAAACCTGCCTGCCTGCGGAAGTGATGCCCTAATTGCGTAACAAAAATAACGTCTTATGCCCGGAATGCCATCACCCCGGAGGGTGAATTGGGGGGTAAAAATACCATATTTTGATTATAATAATTTATTTGTTTCAGAGAAGTGGAAGAAAAGGCTTATAATTTCCCTACCTTTGCAAAAAAATTCGATTTTATGGCTGCGGGTAATTCGAAATTGGCCGTATTTGCCTCCATTGCCGCCAATTTGGGCATCGCTACATTGAAATTCATCGCCGCCTTTTTTACCGGAAGTTCGGCCATGCTTTCCGAAGGCATCCACTCCCTAATCGATACCACTAACGGCTTGCTCCTGTTGTTGGGACTGAAGAAGAGCCGCGCCCGGGCGGACAAATTGCATCCTTTCGGACATGGAAAAGAACTCTATTTCTGGTCGTTCGTGGTGGCCATTATGATATTCGCCTTGGGTGGCGGCGTGGCCATATACGAAGGGATTAAACATATGTTGGCCGAGCATGATGAGTTTCACATGACCCGGCGCATGCTGTTGTGGAACTACGGGGTGCTGGCCGGAGGCCTCCTCTTCGAAGGCATCAGCCTGTGGATTGCCTGGAAGGAGTTTCGTAAAACCCACCCCGAAGGATTTATCGATGCTTTGCGCAAGAGCAAGGATGCCGTATCCATTGCGGTGATCGTGGAAAATGCGGCGGCCGTCCTGGGATTGCTCATTGCGGCGGCGGGGGTCACGCTTACGTATTATTTTCAAAATCCCCTGTTCGACGGATTGGCGTCGGTCCTCATCGGATTGTTGCTGACGTGGGTGGCTTATTTCATGGCCAAAGAAACCAAACACCTCCTCATCGGCGAATCGGCCGACGACACGACCATCGCCCGCATCGAAGAAGTATTGCGCGCCTATCCCCAAATCGAAGCCTTCGGGAACATTAAAACCATGCACATGGGACCGAATGATATCATGTTGGGGGCCAATATCAACTTCCGAGACGAACTCACCATCCGCCAAATCGAACCGATAGTTCAGGAAATCAAGCAAAAAATCGTGGACGCCAACCCCGATATCAAGCATATCTATATCGAAACGGGCAATTACCGACCGTGATTCGCCGCTTGATCCTTTGGGGAATTTTGATTGTTTCCTGTCGGGGTGTCCGAGAATCGCCGGATTCCGCGCCTCCGGCCCCACAGGCGGATTCCGCGATCGTCATCGTGAGCCCTCCCTCCTCCGTCCGGCTTCAGCCCATGCCGGGCGAATGGACGGAAATAACGGATTTGGATTCCACGTTCGTGATGGAATTGCGTTATGCGGATTCAAACAATTTTACGGGCCGCCCTCTTTACCCTTGTCCCCGCTGTTTTTTGCGCCCGCCGGCCGCCCGGGCTTTGGCCGCCGCTCAAGCGGATTTTCGCCGGTTGGGATTTCGCCTCAAATTGTGGGATTGCTACCGCCCCCTGGCCGTTCAGGACTCTTTGTGGAAGGTCAAGCCCGATAAAAACTACGTTACGCCGCCCGCCCAAGGATCCATGCATAACCGCGGCCTGGCTGTGGACGTAACCCTGATCGACAGCACCGGCAAAGAATTGGATATGGGCACGCCCTACGATTATTTCGGGAAAGAAGCATGGCCTTCCTATACCCGCTTGCCCGATACCGTACGGGCCAACCGCCGGTTATTGACCCGCATCATGGCCCGCCACGGATTTTATCCCGGCCAAACCGAATGGTGGCATTTCTCCTATCGCAAACAAAGCTATCCCCTGTCGCGAAAGATATGGCCTTGCGAAAAGGACACTCTCTAAACAAGGGTTCGGCGGAAAAACGTACCTTTGTAAATAATCGCCGATACATGTCCTTACGCTTCGGAATCCTTCTGACGGTTCTTTTTCTTGCCGGTTGCGGCCTCGGGCCCCGGCATTATGAAACTTACCGGGGTGAAAAAATTCCGGTAGGCAAAGTTACTCCGCGGGTATTGGCCCGAACGGGGGATTGGTACACCCAAAATTACAATTCCTATACTCCCGACCCGGCGGAAATCGCCCGATTAAAAACCCTTCTCCAAGACGTACGCATCGAAATATGGATGGGCGCCTGGTGTCCCGACAGCAGGATGCACGTGCCGGCATTTATCAAAGTTTTGGATGAAGCGGGTTTTCCGCGGCGGCGCCTTACCGTCTACGCCTTGCCTCGACATTTTAAAGAACGATCCGACGTGCGGAAAAAACATATTATTCGCGTGCCCACTTTTATCGTGTACAAAAAAGACAAAGAAGTCGGTCGTATCATCGAATATCCCATGGAAACTTTGGAAAAAGATTTGGTGCGCATTTTGGAAGGCCGCTATCGCCACGAATTGCAAACGGATACTCCATGATTCAATATAAAACGAAAGAAGAAATCGAAAAAATCCGCAAGGCCGCTCTGTTGGTGTCCAAAACCTTGGGCATGTTGGCCAAAGAAATCAAACCGGGCGTAACGGGATTGCAATTGGACAAACTGGCCGAAGAATTCATTCGCGACCACGGAGCCAAACCCGGATTTTTGGGCCTCTACGGATTTCCCAATACCCTTTGCATCAGCCCCAACGAACAAGTGGTGCACGGCATTCCCACCGACCGGCCGTTCGAAGAGGGCGATATCGTATCCATCGATTGCGGCGTGTTACTGGACGGCTATTACGGCGACCAGGCCTACACTTTTACGGTGGGAGAAGTCAAGCCGGAAGTGCAAAAATTATTGGACATAACCAAAGAATCCCTCTACCGGGGGATTGCCAAAATGAAGCGCGGAAACCGGGTGGGCCATATCGGGCATGCCATTCAAAACCATGTGGAACCCCACGGCTACGGAGTGGTACGCGAACTGGTGGGACACGGCCTGGGACGCACCATGCACGAAGACCCCCAAGTGCCCAATTACGGACGCCCGGGCTCGGGCAAAAAGCTGAAGGACGGACTGGTGTTGGCCATCGAACCCATGATCAACATGGGCACCCACCGCATCATCCAATACCCCGACGGGTGGACCATCAAAACCGCCGACGGTTTGCCTTCGGCCCATTTCGAACACGATGTGGCCTTGATCAACGGAAAGCCCGAAATTCTTTCCACTTTTTACTACATTTACGAAGCCCTGGGTCTGCCTTTGGGAGAGGAAGACGAATTTCGCCGCAACCCCGATAAATGGAAAATGTAAAACCCGCCCCATGCCCATGATCCGATGGATGCTCCGACATATTCCCCGTCCGTGGTTGATTCGCGCCAGCGAGTGGTTGCGACCCGCCGCCGACCTGTGGTACCGGGGCAAAGGTTTTAAAGATCCGGTGAACGGAAAATCCTACCGCACTTTTCTCCCATACGGATACGGACAATTGCGTCCCCATGCCTTATCGCCCGGCACGCTTACGTTGGAACGCCACCGCGCCCTCTGGTTGTTTTTGGAACGGTTCACTCCCTTTTTCCGAAGTCCGCAATGGCAAGTATTGCATATCGCCCCCGAACAGGCTTTTCGCAAGCGGTTCAAAAAATTATTCGGCAAAAGATACGTCACCGCCGATTTGCATTCCCCTTTGGCCGACGTCAAAGCCGATATCACCAATCTTCCGTTCGAATCCGATTCATTCGACGTGGTATTATGCAACCACGTATTGGAACATATTCCCGACGACCGTGGAGCCATGTCGGAACTTTATCGTGTGATGAAACCCGGCGGATTCGGCATTTTTCAGGTACCTTTGGACCCGAATCGGCAAACCACTTTTGAAGACCCCGGTATCACGGACCCCGCCATGCGAGCCCGGTTATTCGGCCAATACGACCATGTGCGCGTGTACGGCACCGACTTTTTCGACCGCCTTCGGCAAGCGGGATTTGACGTAACCCCCTACCCGGTTCGGGAATTGTTTAGTCCCGAAGAAATCCGCCTTTATGCCTTGGACGCCGACGAAATCATTCCCTACGTTCAAAAACCGACCCCATGATGACGTTACCGCCCGATTTGGAACGCTACATCGAGCAATTTTCGGCACCGCTCCCGCCCATCCTGGACGAAATCGAGCGGGACACCTGGCTGAAAACTCCTTATCCGCAAATGTTAAGCGGCAAGATTCAAGCGGGATTGCTCGGCTTTCTCACCGGTCTTGTTCGCCCCCGCCGCATTTTGGAAATAGGCACTTTTACGGGATATGCCACCCTGGCCATGGCGTCGGCCATGCCGCCCGATGCGATGATCGATACGGTGGAATCCGACCCGGTGACGGCCGAAATGGCCCGTAGCTATTTTGAACGCACTCCATGGAACGACCGCATTCGGCTTCATCTCATGCCGGCGGCCCGCTTTTTGGAAAAGGTGCGGGAACCTTACGACCTCATTTTTCTCGATGCCGACAAAGAAAACTACCCGCTGTATTACAAACTTTTAAAGCCCCTTCTTTCTCCCCGAGGACTTTGGATTACCGACAACGTATTGTGGAGCGGCAAGGTGCTGGCTCCCCGAGATCCGGCTTCGAGGGGAATTCATTACTTCAACGAATTGGTGGCCCGGGACAAGGATTTGACCCAAACCATCGTTCCCGTGCGGGACGGGCTTATGCTGATTCGCCTACAATAAAATCAGAAGCGGATTATAAAATGTTCTTTGTATTGGCGGGGACGTTTCCATACCAACCCGCAACAAAACAAATCCACCGTCACATGCATGTCGGGGTCGGCAACAATTTCCGTCCAAGCTCTTTCCATCTCCGGCGACCAATGGATGTCGTGAAAAATCAATAGGGTATCGGGACCGGCCGATTCTTTGAGGCGGCGGAAGTAGCGGAGTGTGGCTTCATAGGTATGGTCGCCGTCGATGAATACGATGTCCCACGGGCCGCGGTCGTTTTCCAAAAATCGGTCGAAGGAATCATGCACAATCCGGGCATTGGTAATGCCGAATTCTTTCAATTTTTTTCGGGCATAATCGGCGCGGGCGGGATCGCCCTCCACCGAAACCACTTCTCCGCGGGTGCCCAAGCTCCATGCCAGGGTGCCCATGCCCAAATGGGTGCCCAATTCCAATACCCGCCGCGCATCCGAATAGCGCGCCAATCTGTACCAAAGCTTGGCTTGCTTGAGAGGCGATGCCGCCCTTCGCGCCAAATCCTTCACCCGCATTCCTCCCGGCGCCGAAGTACCCGCCCCCCAATTGCCGGGCGGTAAGGGAGTCGGGTCTTTCCGCAACATGCGACGGTAGGCTTTCAGTCGGTCGTATGCGGGATACTTTTGTTTGTCGTACAAACATTTGTCGGTGAGGGCATATACAAAAGGCGAATGCAACCCGTAACGCGTCTTGGCCCGGCGAATATAGCGCCACCAAGCGCCGAGGCGGTGCCATGTGTGGACGGGCAACAGGTTCATGACCTCCACACGACCTTCTAGCGGTTATTTTCCATGATGTATTGCAACATTTTGCGCATCAAATGCAAACGGCGCTTGCCTCGCACCCCGTGCTTGTCGCGCGGATAGAGGTAGAAGTCCATTTGAATGCCTTTGCGAATGGCTTCGTCGTGGAGGGCGATGTTATGCTGAGGCACCACCACATCGTCCATATAGCCGTGGATGGTGAGCAATTTACCTTCCAAATTCTGAATTTTATTGAGGATGGATGTTTTTTTAAATCCTTCGGGATTATCCTTGTAAGTATCCATATAGCGTTCGCCATACATCACTTCGTACCATTTCCAATCGGTTACCGGTCCGCCGGCCACGCCCGTGGTGAATGCCTCGGGATATTCGGTCATCAACGTGAGGGTCATATATCCGCCGTAGGACCACCCGTGCACCGCCATGCGCAACGGATCCGTATAAGGCAACATGCGCAAATAAGCCACCCCGTACATTTGGTCTTTGGCTTCGATTTCGCCCAACCGGCGATAAATAACGCTTTCGAATTCGAATCCGCGATTCATGGAGCCGTGGTTATCGAGGGTGAAAATGATATATCCCTGTTCGGCCAACCAATACATCCAAAGGGAGGCTCCGCCCATCCAGGAGTTGGTCACCAATTGCACATGAGGACCGCCGTACACGTAAATCAATACGGGATATTTTTTCGCAGGGTCGAAATGAGAAGGTTTGATGAGGCGGCCGTATAAAATGTCGGTAAATTCTCCTTTGAGCGATACCATTTCGGGTTTGCGAAGGCCGTAAGGAGCCAACGGATCGGCGGCTTCCAGCAAAGTGAGGCGGCCTTTTTTACGAAAAACGGAACCCACCGACACGATGCGGGGCACGTCCACGGACGAAAAATTATCCAAAAAATATTTTCCGTCGGGACTTACTTGCACCGAATGGGTACCCGGACGTTGGGTCAAAGCCGTTTGATAACCTGTGGAAATCTTGATGCGGAACAAATGGGTTTCACGAGGGTCGGGGCCGGTGCCCGCAGCCAAAACGTATTTGCCGTCGGAGGTGAATCCCTTCACATCCTTCATCACCCAGCGATTGGCGGTCAATTGCCGCAACAGTTTGCCCGAATCGGCATCATACAAATATAAATTCATGAATCCGTCGCGCTCGCTCATCCATACGAATTCCGTTTTGCCGGGCACGAAATAGCCGGGATGTTCGGGTTCCACCCATTTTTCGTTGGTTTCTTCGAACAACGTTTGAAGAAAAGCGCCGTCTTCCACCGCATATTTATTGAACCACATATGGTTTTGGTCGCGGTTGAGTTCGGCCAAATAGATGTAAGTTTCCCGCGGATCCCAAGTCAGGTTGGTGGCGTAATGGTATTTACCCGCCTTATCGAACAATTTCAAGTACACCGTCTTTCCGGTGCGGGTATCGAACACGCCCACGCCGGGTTCTTCGCTTCCCCGTCCGTTCATGGGATATTTGATCGGCACGTGTTTGGCGGGCGTTTGCGTAATGTCCACCAAGGGATATTCATCCACATCGGACTCGTCTTTTTGATAAAAGGCCAAATACCTTCCCGAAGGAGACCAAAACGTCCCTTTGGTAATGCCGAATTCGCTCCGGGCGATGGCCTGTCCGCTCACGATATTTTTGTCTTCCGACACCGCCACGGGTATTTGCTTGCCGTCCGGCATGGCCACATAAAGATTGTTTTCCAACGTATAAGCCACATAGCGCGATCGGGACTCGATATCGAAATTTCGGGCTCCCCGCGGAAAGCTTACTTTTTGAATTTTGTTTTGATTATAATCAAAAAAAATATAAGCGGTATCTTTCCTGAAGGCAATGTATTCGGAGGTGAATTTTTCCACCCAGGGCAATCGTTTGATATTTTCCACCGCACGGGAGAGGTCGTTTTTGGTAATCAATCGGAGTGTATCGCCCGAAGGGCGGCGAATCACCAGGGCGCTATCGGTTCGGTAGAGAAAGAGGGGGGCGTCTTCGGCCCATTGCAAATTGAGGAGATCTTCGGGATACAGCCCTTTTTGCCAACCGAACACGGCATCTTCAAGAGTGAGGGTTTTCTTTTCCTGGGCATAAGCAGCCATAAGGGAAAAGACCAATAGATATCGGAGAAAATTTTTCATGGGATCGCGATTTATCGATACAAATTTAATAAATGCCCCTCTAACGATTGTCGGGAAAGACGGAAGTAGCGCGGCGGGGCCACCCCGGACGGGTAATGCGCTCCACTCCGGGGGCGTGGCGTTGCATGAAAGGAAGGATAAAACTTTCGAATTGGCGGTAGCGCAACCGCTCCTGTTCGCTCATGTCCTCCGGTAAATCCCGGCCCGGTAGAATGGGGATGTTTTCATATACCCGCCTTCCGTTTCGAATGTATTTGCGCGTCCAAAAGGGGAGGTAGCCCACCCGCGCGATGCGTGTGCGGCCGTTCTTTTTTTCCAATACCACTCCCAAGACAAAAGCACCGTCCCGGGGAAATTTACGCTGATTGGAAATAAAATTGCCCAACGAATAGGCCGTTAATGTACGGCCGTCCCACCGCACGGGCTGGACCACATGGGGATGCGAACCCACGATCAAATCCACCCCTTGGCGCCGGAGGAAATTTTCGATGCGCTTTTGGAATTCGGACGGAAGCAAGCGGTATTCGTTTCCCCAATGCAAAAACACCACTATTTTGTCGGGCCGGCGGGCGCGGGCCTCCTCGATGTCCCGGCGCATGCGCACGGTGTCGATCACGGGTATCCGAATACCGGAGGGAACGGGCAATCCGTTGGTGCCGTATGTATAATTCAGGAAGGCCAATTTGAAGCCGTCTTTTTCCACCCATAAGAAGGGCGAAGACCCGGGTGAATCGGCATTCGCTCCCGCATGGCCCAATCCCAAGCTGTCGAGCACGGCCACGGTTCGCCGCACGCCGAGGGCTCCTTTGTCCAAAGCATGATTATTGGCGGTCATCAGCAAATCGAAGCCGGCCGCTTTAAGGGCCGAAGCCAGTTCGGGCGGAGACGAAAAGCGGGGATAACCCGAATAGGGCCGCACTCCCAAAACGGTTTCCAAATTGCCCGTCGTCAAATCGGCGGAGGCCAACCAAGGTTGCAAATGGCGGAAATTTTCATTGAAATCGTAAGAGCCTCCGGGACGG
Source organism: Chlorobiota bacterium (assembly GCA_013153605.1). Lineage (GTDB taxonomy): Bacteria > Bacteroidota > Bacteroidia > Flavobacteriales > Flavobacteriaceae > JAADED01. The sequence goes on from JAADED010000069.1 coordinate 16,575, forward strand.
CGGGCGGCTTCCAATTGGGGACCGTGCACCATAATATCGCCGGTGAAATACAATACCAACAGGGAATCCTGAGCCCACGCGGTCCAAACCCACCCCCAAATGACCCAAAGGAAAATCTTTTTCATCTCACCCGAGGATTAACGTAACAAACAGGAGCAACAATAATGCCAACCAACCGAAAATCATATACAGGGGAATGACCAAACCCGTCACTTTGAGCCATGCCTCGGAAGCGGGCCAGGCATAGAGTTTTTCAAAACTCTTGACCAGGTAACGCCAAAACCAAAGATTCAAAGCCGCCCCCGCAAGTCCGCCCGCCACGGGGATGCGTCCCAGCCACACACCGGCAATGAGAACCGCCAAATACACGTTTTGCAAATAAAACATGGAGGCAAGTGTTTCGGCGTAATTATAAGGTGCTGAGCGAAAAATCAGATAAATGACAAAGGTGAAAAAGGGAAGCATGAAGAACATGCCCAGGGTAAACCGGGAGAGAAACCGGCGTATAAATTCGGCGGGGCTCAAATTGCCCGCAAACAGGTCGCTCAAGGATTTGGCCGCGGCCAACACCGCATAACTTCCTCCCGCATCGGAGAGGCCGCTCTCTTCCCATATTTCTCGGGGGGACATATCTTTAAAGGGTGGCAGGGAAAGAATGACCAAAAAGGTGTCCAATTGTTCGGCGGACGACAATGGCGCGATTTCATCCAAGGGAGGCACGTACCGATATCCCGGCCAACGGTCGCGCGTGTAAGTGAACATGGCGGCTTGCCACCGAGGCAAGGATTGGGGGTACAACGAATCGGATATGGCCAACCGGCGGACGGTGCGATCCAAAGCCAAGTGGCGGGCCCTTCCGGGGGGCAATCGGGCGGCTCTATCCGTAAAGGCCGACAAGCGATTCATGCTGTCCAATTTCTTTAAATAAAAAGCGGTAGGCGGAAAGCGGATCCCGGAATTTTTATATAACGCCTCTTCGGGGGCCACGGGACCTTGGTCAGGGGGACGGTCGATCAGGGTTTTGGAAAAATAAAGCACCACTCCCAAAATAAATAACAGGCGAAAAGGATTGGTATAGGCCGTTC
>JAADED010000072.1 GCA_013153605.1 Chlorobiota bacterium
GCATCCCCTTCCACACCCGCACGGACGGCCGACGGGCCCGGGGATGAAACAAAAAATATGCTCCCGCGCCGAAAAGCATAAGGGCGGTCAAAAGAACCTCCGCCAACCCCCGCATATAAGCCCACAGGGCTGCCGCCACCGCCGCCATAACCGCCAAGTCGAAAAACGGAGCCTTCTTGCCGAAAAAAGATGCGAGAGGTTTCAAGGGTCTCTTTTTAATTATCCAATTATTATATGTCTAGGTAATTATCTCCTTCTTTTTTTGGTTATTAAACCGCACTCGTCGATAATTTAAAAAAATTTGGTTCTTTATAATTCAAAATTCCCTTTTATCACCCTCCTTCCCGTGTGCGGTTCGAATAAAATCGATAGTTTTGCATCACGCAACCAATTTAAGGACCCATGCTCAACCGACGGAACATACGGGCCAAAGTAATGCAGGAGTTTTACTCCATGGAACAGGCCAAAGACGATAACCTGGAAAAGGCGCTTAAACGCCTCCAGGAAAATACCGAAAATATTTACAAGCTTTATCTACTCCTCTTGGATTTGCTGGTCAAAATCAAGCAACATGAAGAGGACCTTCTTGAAAGGCGCAAGCACAAATATTTCAAAACCGAAGAGGACCTCCATCCCAATACCAAATTCGTGGAAAACAAGGTATTGAACCTCTTGGAAAACAACGAAAATTTCCGCGACCTGGTTCATGCCTACAAATTGGATAAGATTTGGGAAAACGAGGTGGAACTGGTACGTTATTTTTTGGATAAAATCAAGGAGAGCGACTATTACAAACGCTACATGGCCGGCCCCGAACGGAGCTTCGAGGAAGACAAAAAATTCGTCATGGACATTTACAAAAACCTGATCGCTCCCGATCCCAAGCTTCACCAATTCCTGGAAGATTGGGAAATCAACTGGGCCGACGACGTGGCCATTGCCAACACCATGGTGATGAAAACCCTCGACCAGCTCACCCCCGAATTCGGCCGGTACAGCAAGATGCCTCCCCTCTACAAAGACGAAAGCGACCGCCAATTCGGGCGGGAACTCCTGTTGCGGGCATGGCAAAACAAAGACACCCTCTACGGCATGATCAAAGACAAAACCCTCAACTGGGATTTCGAACGCATATCCAACGTGGACAAAATATTGATGGCCCTGGCGTTGGCCGAATTTCTTTACTTCCCCGAAATACCGCCCATGGCCACCATCAACGAATACGTGGAAATCGCCAAGGAATTTTCCACGCCCAAAAGCAATTCGTTCATCAACGGAATCTTGGACAAAATATATAAGGAATTGCGGGACCGGGGAAAATTGCATAAAATCGAAAACCCCAAAAACAAAGAGTCATGAAAAAAATTCTCTGGATCATACCGGCTTTGGTTTTGACGGCCGCTTGTTCGGACAATCCGGCCAAAAAGGTGAAGGAAGAAAACCTCCAGAAGGCCAAGGAACAAATGGCCAAAATGGACAAATTTCCCGAAATGAAATTCGACTATACCGAGGTGGATTTCGGCACCCGGAAAGAAGGGGAAGTATTGGACACGGTCTTCTATTTTACCAATGTGGGAGAAGCTCCTTTGGTGATTGCCAAAGTAAAAACCTCTTGCGGTTGCACCGTGTCGGAATGGCCGCAGGAACCCGTCATGCCGGGTGAACGGGGACGTATCGCGGTGAGCTTCGACACCCGCCATAAAAAAGGCAATCAAATCAAAACCGTAACCATCCATTCCAACGAAAAACAACTCACCCGCACCCTGAAAGTCAAGGCCTACATCGAGCCGGCCGAAGACCAAGGCGCCGCTTCCAAGCCCGCCCAAAGCGTGCCGGCCGGGCTAAAACTCCCCCGCATAAGACCTGACGAGCCGGGTAAATGAAACGATATTTTCGCATCGCCGTATGGTTTTGGGCCACTATTGCCCTCTACGGATTTTTATTGCGCTGGCATAGTTACCGGCCTTTACCTTTTATAAAAAATTACGCCTACTGGCTCCATGCCCATTCCCACGCCGCCTTTCTGGGATGGTTGCATGCGGCCTTTTCCTTATTGTTGGCGGCCGCCCTCTTCCCTCGCACGGTCGAAAGCCGCTTTTTCAAGCGTTATTATCTGGTGATGCAAGCTCTAGTGGCCGCCATGCTGGTATCTTTTCCGCTTCAGGGATACAAAGCCTGGTCCATCACTTTTCTTTCGCTGTTTTTGGTGGGTACCTATATCTATGCTTGGATTTTGTTTAAACGAGCCGAAAACGCGCGCCGTTATCCCGCCACCGCCGCTTTTGCCAAAACGGGCGTGGTATTTATGCTATTGTCGAGCCTCAGTCCTTGGATGTTGGGACCGGTAATGGTCTTTTTGGGTAAAGACAGTATTTGGTATCATCTGGATGTGTATTGGTATCTTCATTTCCAATATAACGGCTGGTTTTTTCTGGCAATGATCGCCTTGTTTCTTTATTTATACGAGCGTCGGGGTTTGGTGATTCCCGATCGGGTTTGGAAGCAAAGTCTTTTGTGGCTTTTTACGGGCATTTTTTGGGGATACATCACCAACACCTTATGGACCGAACCGCCCCTTTATTTCAATTTCATCGCTTTGTTAAGCGTTTTTGCCGAAGCTTACGGCCTGTGGATTTTGTGGCGCCACTTGCGTCACCGCTATCCTCTCGCGGATTGGTCGCCGGGTGAACGTCTCGTTTTCCGGTGGGTTCTTGGGGCCGTGGCGGTCAAAGTGGGGCTTCAATTTATGGCTTCCTGTCCCTATTTCGCCCGTATCGCCTATACCGTCCGCGATATGGTGATCGGTTATTTGCACTGGGTGATGCTGGCGGTATTCTCCACCGCCTTGTTGTTGATTGCTCGAAGGATGAAGGTGTTTCGGGTCTCCAAGGTGCCCTTTGGCGTATATTTCTCCGGGATGTTACTGATGATTTTATGGATTTGGTTGCGGGGCACGCTGGTGTGGATGAAAATTCCCGTTTCCGATTGGGTACATGCCGCTTTGGTTTGGCTTACTTTATGGACGTTTACGGGCGTCCTTATGATTGCATGGGATGGGCGCAAAGACCGGTAAAACGTACGTACGCCTCGAAGTTCCGCTGGAGGATCCGTTGAAGCGGGAAATTTTTCTGGCCCTGGCCGAAGCGGCCGGTTGGGGAAATGCCGAAGAAACGCAAAGGGGCTTCGTGTTCTACATTCCCCGGGAAGAGTGGGACGAAGACGTATGGCTGAATATTTTCCGGCAAATGAACCTTCCGCCCCGCTACAGGCGTGGCGAAACGGCGGAACAAAACTGGAATCGCCTGTGGGAAAGCAGTATTCGCCCTTTAAACTTACCTTATAACATATACATACGCACCTCTTTCCACCCGCCCGCCCCGCCCGGCATGACGGAGCTGATCATCGACCCGCGCATGAGTTTCGGCACCGGCCATCATGCCACCACGGCCCTCATGCTTGAAATGATGGCTCCGCTGAATTGGAAAAACGTGCCTTTCATCGACATGGGTACGGGCACGGGCATTCTGGCTATTTATGCATGCAAACGCGGTGCCCGGCCGGTATTCGGGGTGGACAACGACCCGTGGGCGGTGGACAATGCCCGCACCAACGCGGCCCTCAACGGATGTGCGGAAATTCAAATTTACGAAGGGGATGCATCTATCCTCCGGGATCTTCCGCCCGCCGGCGCATTGGCGGCCAACATCAATCGAAACATCATCTTGCGAGACCTTCCCGCTTATGCCCGGGCACTGAAGCCCGAGGGGATTTTACTGGTAAGCGGGTTTTATACCGAAGACATGCCCGCCGTGACCGAAGCCGCCCGGGATGCCGGTTTCCGATTGGTCGCCCGCATGGAGCGCGAAGGCTGGGCAGGCATGAAATTTGTGCGTTCGACCGAAAAAGCCTAATTTTGTTACCCTACCCATTAAATGCTTTTGCCATGGCCGGACGCGAGATGCCATCCGAAAAGAAACAGAGCCGCAAAAAGCAATTGCACAAGCTCATTCTCTACAATGACGATGTGAACACGTTCGACCACGTGATCGACGCGCTGATGTATCATTGCGGATTTTCGGAAACCCAAGCCGAACAATGCGCGTGGATCACCCATACCCGGGGCAAATGCACGGTAAAAGAAGGAGATTACGACGAACTCAAAACCATTGCCGCCCACCTGGCCGACGAAGGCCTGACGGTGGAAGTCCATTAACGCACACCGCATGAGGTATTATCTGCTTGCCGCCTTTTTTTGGATCACCGCCCTCCTTACGGCCCAGGAAGGAGAAGTGGTACGCCACACCGTGGAACCCGGCGAAACCATTTTCTCCATTTCGCGGAAATACCGCACCACGCCCTATCAAATCCTTCGGGCCAATCCGGGATTGAACGAACACATCAAACCCGGCGACACCATTTACATACCCGCCGCTCCCCGAACCGACACTTTGCTGGCCGGCAACCGCTACAGCGGATTCAAATACCATACGGTAAAGGAAAATGAAACCGTTTTCAGCATCGCCAAGCAATACCGCACCACCATCGAAGACATTATCCGGGTCAACAAAATCGAGGATAACAACATCAAAGTGGGACAAATCCTCATCGTGCCCATCCTTTACGACCCGTATGCGCGGCTGGACACCACGCGATATACTATTTATATTGTTAAACCGAAAGAAGGAAAATGGCGGGTGGCTTACAACCACGGTATCTCGGTGGAAGAATTGGAACGGCTGAATCCTTCCGTCAAAGGCAAACCCCTGCAAGTGAACCAGCGGTTGATCGTCCCCAAAAACCGGGCGGAAACCAAACCCGAAGCGGATAAAAATTACATTTATTACGAAGTCAAACCTCTGGAAACCCTATACAGCCTCTCCAAAAGATTCGGCATCAGCCAGGAAGAACTCATACGCCACAATCCTTCGTTGGCCGAAGGCCTGAAGGCGGGCCAAATTCTCAAAATTCCCAAACAAAAGCCGACCCGACCCGCCGACCGCTATACCAACCGGTTCATTTATCACGAAGTGCAACCAAAAGAAACGGTGTACGGCATTACCAAGCGCTACCATATCTCCATCGACCGGCTGATGCACTACAACCCGCAACTCAAAGAAGGGTTGAAGGCCGGCATGGTCTTACGCATACCCAAACCCGATTTTCTGATCGTATTCGACATGAGGTCGCCCCTGTTTTTCCGGGTGGAAAAATTGCTGAGCCCCGAAGCGGCGGCGGTCAACCTGTTGGAAAACATGGACAAAAAACGGCACTACCGCTTTGCCGTACTCTTGCCGCTCAAATTGACGGACATTCCCGAAGAGAACGCCTGTAGCCATCCGTTGGTCAAGTCGAAAGTGTTGGACTATTTTGCCGGCATCCGGGCGGCGGTGGATTCGCTCCGCTCTTTGGGAGTGAAGGTGGATTTCGACCTCTACGATACCAAAGGCACCTTGTCGGGAACCCATGACATTTTGGTTAACCATGACCTCACCGACTACGATTTCGTGCTCGGTCCGCTTTATACCTCCAATATTCGAAAAACCCTCGAAGCCCTGGGTCCCTTCAACACGCCGGTGGTGGTGCCTTCATTCAAATCCGTATCGGCCTATCCCAATTTGGTACAAACCGCGGCGGATTCGGCGGCCATGGCCGAACACATGCTTTCGTATTTGCGCACCCTGGTGCCGGGACGCAACGTGATCGTGGTACACGACGCTCGCTCCCGCGCCACGGCCGATTCGGTGGCGGTCAGTTTGGGTACCATTCACAAAGTCCAAGCACGCCAAAGCAAAAAAGGAAGCTGGATTCACCCCGCCGATTTGCGATCCAAACTCAGTCCCTACCGCGAAAATCTGGTGGTGGCCGTTACCGACGACATGTCGCTGTTGGCCAACCTCCTTTCGGTGGCCGAAGGCATGACCGCCGATTTCGACATCCGCATGTTTACGCTGGAAAAACCCAAAAATCCCGAAGCTTTCGACATCAAAAAAATGGCGGCCGTGGATTTCCATTTTCCCGCCCGGGGTTCGCTCATTCCCGATGCCCGATTGGTTCGATACACCCGCAACCGTTACGGGCTCATCCCTTCCAAAGCTTACATCAACGGATTCGATACCGTATTCGACCTGATCCTCCGATTGGGCAATGCCGACAATCTTTTCGACGGGCTGAAGAAATTCGGCAAGACCAAGGAAACTTCTTACATTTTCCTCTACGCCTTCCGCCCCCAAAGCGGATTTAAAAATATCGGCTCCTATATTTTTCGCATCAACGAAGATCTGGAACCCGAAGAAGTGGACTGATGGAGATCGTAGCCGTATATCCGCGCGACAAATCGCCGGCCGGAAAAATTCCCCTCTTCATGTTGCACGGCTACGGAAGTCACGAAGCCGATTTATACGCCTTTAAAGACGCTTTGCCGTCCGCTTATTATCCGGTGGCTTTGCGGGCTTATCATCCCACTCCCTACGGAGGGTATGCCTGGTATCCCCTGTATGTGGGCCCGGACGGCCGCTTGCATGCCGACGAACCCGCCATGATCGAGGCCCTGCACCGCCTTCGGGAAGACATCAAAAATTTGAGCGACCGATTGGGTTTTGAAAAAACACCCTCCCTTCTGGGATTCAGCCAAGGGAGCATTCTTTCGTATTTGTTGATGAGCCACTATCCCCGCGATTTCCGGCTGATCACCGCCTTGAGCGGATACATTCACGAGCCGCTCATGCTTCCCGTGTCCGAAGAGGAAGCCCGCCGCTTGCGGGTGTTCGCCTCCCACGGTATTTATGACGACATCATCCCCGTGGAGCTGGCTCGCCGCATACCGCCCTGGTTGGAAAAGCATCACATTCCGTATGAATATAAAGAATACCCCGCCGGCCATACGGTGACGCCGGAAAACCTGGCCGACGCCACGGCATTTTTGGCCCGGCACGCTTATTAATCTTTTTTGAGCTTGCGAGCCGCCCACCAGGTGAGCACCGTTACGAACACCACCACGCTGATGGAACTGAGGGGCATGAGAATGGCGGCCACCAAAGGAGTGAGCCTGTCGGTTACCGCAAAGCTCAATCCCGCCACATTGTAAATGAAGGCCAGCACAAAGGCCGCGTAAATGATTTTTCTCGCCCGGATGGCTGTGTCCAAATACCGGTCGAGGCGGGGAATGCGGTCGGCTTTGATGATCCCGTCGCTGGAAGGGGTAAACACATTGACATCTTCGGCCACGGCAATTCCCACGTCGGCTTGGCGGAGGGCACCCGCATCGTTGAGTCCGTCTCCTAACATCATCACGCGCCGCCCCTCCTTTTGAAGGGAAGCAATAAAATCGGTTTTGTCGTGTACGGATTGGTTAAAAAACATTTGAGTTCCTTCGGGCAACATTTTCTCCAATACCGGTCGCTCGCTTTCGTTATCGCCCGAAAGCACGTAGAGCTTGTATCGTTCGGCCAGGCGGCGGAATAAATCGGCCAGCCCTTCGCGATATTTGCCACGGAATACGAAGATTCCGCGGATGCGATTATCTACGGCGAATACCGAGTGGGTTTCGTCTATGCCGGGCTCTTTGCCTGCCGCCCAATGGCCGCGCCCCAATTTCCATGTGCGGCCGTCGTAATAAGCCAAAATTCCTTTGCCGGGCACTTCCTGGACATGTTCGGGGGTAACGGGTTCGACATCTTTCAAAGTTTTATAAATCAACCGGCTGAGCGGATGATTGGAAATTTTGGTCATGGCTTTGAGCACGCCCGCCTCCGTAGGATTTAAAGAATCGCCCCGGAATTCCACGCCGAATTTTTCTTGCACGGTGAGGGTTCCCGTTTTGTCGAACACCAAGGTATCCACCAGCGACATGTTTTCCACCACCCTGTCGTTTTTGAGATACAGACCGTACCATCCGAAGTAGCGCAATACATTTCCGAAAGCAAACGGAGCGGCCAATGCCAACGCACACGGACACGCCACGATTAATACCGCCGATGCCACCCATACGGCCGTGGCAAGGCTGTCGGTCTTCCACCAATAAAGCGCCGCCGCCAAAGCGATGGCAAGAATCACAAAAGTAAAATATTGGCTTACCTTGTCGGTTACATGTTTGATGCCCCCTTCTTCTTTGTCCTTAAAAATCCGGCGCGACCATAATCGGGTGAGGTAGCTGTTATCCACCGTGCGGGTGGCTTCCAGTTCGATATATCCGCCCGTTTGTTTTCCCCCCGCCAGGAGTTTGTCTCCCGGATTTTTTTCCACCGGCACCGCCTCACCCGTCACGAAGCTGTAATCGACAAAAGCCTTGTTTTTGACCAAAATGCCGTCCACCGGAATAATCTCGTTATTGCGGATCAACAGGCGATCGCCGGGGCGAATGTCCTTGAGCTCGATAATTTCTTCCCCTTGGGGGGTAATCTTGGTCACCGCCACCGGGAAATAGGATTTGTAATCCCTTTCGAATGACAGAAATTCATAAGTTTTTTGTTGAAAATATTTGCCCACTAACAGAAAGAACACCAATCCCGTCAGGCTGTCGAAAAAGCCCTGGCCCGTGCCCGTAACCACTTCGTACACGCTACGGACGAAAAGCACCGTAATGCCCAATGCGATGAGGATGTCCACGTTGGCAATGCGGTTGCGAATGCCTTTCCATGCCGAATTGAAATAATCGCGGGCCGAAAAAACCACCACCGGGACCGACAAAACCATGGCGATCCACCGAAAAACGGGGGCGAAATGTTCGATCCAATAGCCTTCGGATTGCACGTATTCGGGAATGGCCAAAAGCATGATGTTGCCGAAGGCAAACCCCGCAATACCCAATTGAATGAGCAATCGGTCGGACGCCTTCTTTTTCTTTTGCTCCAAACTCTCCAACGTGATCGAAGGAGGATAGGCAATGGAATGAAGCAGTTCGGCGATGCGACGCAAGGAAGTTTTTTCGCCGTCAAAGGTAATTCGCACGTGTTTGGTGGCAAAATTCACTTCGGAACGGAGGATGCCCGGGTCGAGACGCTCCAAATGTTCGAGCACCCAAATACAGGAAGCGCAATGGATATGGGGGACGTAAAAATTCACCACCTTGGTATGCCCGTCGTCGAATTCCAAAAGTTTGGACGCGATGTCTTCGCGATCCAAAAAAGCGTATTTGGAACCCGCGCTCCGGTCGGCCTCTTCGGCTCTCAAGCCGGGAGTTTCCTGAATGCGGTAATATTTGGACAAATCGTGGGTATGGAGGATTTGATATACCGTTTTACACCCGTTGCAACAAAAAGGTTTGCCGTCGAACCACACCGCTTCGGACGGATGCATTTCGAGGCCGCAATGGTAACAAACCAATTTTTCCTTTTTCCCCCCTTTCATACGGGCGCAAAGTTAGCCATTCTCAACCGAACGGAAGGAGCGCCCCAAATCAAGGCGGCGGAGACAATTTTTTCGTATCTTTATTGTCAGCTAAAACTTCGCGTTATGAAATCCTATGATGATAAACACATTAAAAACGTGGCTTTCGTCGGCAGCCACCATAGCGGCAAGACCACTCTTGCCGAAACCATGCTGTATGAAGCCGGCCTTATCGGGCGGCGCGGACGCGTGGAAGACAAAAACACGGTCTCGGACTTCCACGAAATCGAAAAAGAACGCCAAAGCTCCGTATTCACCACCCCCTTGCACACCGAATGGCGCAATTACAAAATCAACATTCTCGATACCCCCGGCCTCGACGATTTTATCGGCGAAATCATTTCGGCCATGCGCGTAGCAGACACCGCTCTCATGGTGATCAACGGCCAGCACGGCGCCGAAGTGGGCACCGAAATCATTTGGGACTACATCCAACGATTCCAACGACCCACGGTATTCGTGGTCAATCAAATGGACCATCCCGATTTGGACTATGAAAAAGCGTTCCAAAGCATCGTGGACCTGGTGGGCAAAAACGCCATCAAAATTCAATATCCTTACAAAACCAAAGACGGGCGGCCGGCCATTATCGACGTGCTGAAAATGAAAATGTACGTATTCGGACCCGAAGGAGGCAAACCCGAAAAACACCCCATCCCCGAAGAAGAACGCGAAAAGGCCGAGCAAATGCACAACGAATTGGTGGAAAAAGCGGCCGAAAACGACGAAGAATTAATGGAACTCTATTTCGAAAAAGGTACCCTGACCGAAGACGAAATGAAACGGGGAATCAAAAAGGGAATGCTCAACCTGGAACTCTTCCCGGTGTTCGTGGTATCGGCTCTCAACAACATGGGTAGCGGCCGGTTGATGGGCTTTATCGACAACGTGGCGCCCGCCGCTTACGAAATGCCGCCCGAACAAACCCTCGAAGGCGAAATCGTGGAAAGCAAACCCGACGAGCCGGTATCGCTGTTCGTATATAAAACCTTTTACGAACCCAATGTGGGCAAAGTTTCCTTCTTTAAAGTAAAATCGGGCACGGTCAAAAGCGGAGACAAATTGCTCAACCCCCGCACCGGGGAAATCGAAAACCTGGGACAACTTTACATCGTCAACGGCAAAAAACGCGAACCGGTGGACCAACTCACCGACGGCGATTTGGGCGCGGTGATCAAACTCAAAAGCACCGAAACTTCGGATACCCTCACCCATCCCGAGCGGCCCTTGCGCTTCCGTCCGCTTCAATATCCGCAACCGCGATTGCGCAAAGCCGTCAAAGCCGAAAGCAAAAAAGAGGAAGAAAAACTTCAGGAAGCCCTCCGCCGCATCCACAGCCAGGACCCCACCGTGGTGATCCAATACGACCGGGAAATGAAACAACAATTGGTGGGCACCCAAGGGGAATTGCACCTCCAAATCGTGGATTGGTTGCTCAAAAACGAATTCGGGATCAACGCCGAGTTTACCAAGCCCAAAATCTCGTACCGCGAAACCATCCAACGTCCGGCTTCGGCTTCGTACCGGCATAAAAAACAATCGGGCGGCGCCGGTCAATTCGGAGAAGTGCACCTCAAAATCGAGCCTTACTACGAAGGCATGCCCGAGCCCGAAGGATTTCCGGTACGCGGCATCGAAGAAGAAGATCTCCCTTGGGGCGGAAAACTGGTATTCGTCAATTCCATCGTGGGCGGCGTAATCGATTCGCGCTTCCTCCCTTCGATTAAAAAGGGTATTTTGGAAGTGATGGAATCCGGCCCCATGACGTCGTCGCCGGTACGCGACATTCGCGTGATCGTGTACGACGGAAAAATGCACCCGGTGGATTCCAACGACATTTCGTTTAAAATAGCCGGAGCTCAAGCCTTCAAAAAGGCCTTTATGGATGCCAATCCCAAATTGTTGGAACCTATAATGCACGTGGAAGTCAAAGTACCCGAAGACGCCTTGGGCTCCGTCATGACCGACCTCCAAGGACGAAGGGCGGTAATCATGGGAATCGACAGTGCGGGCAAATACCAAAAAATCACCGCACGCGTGCCGCTGGCCGAAATGTACCGCTATTCCACCACGTTGCGGTCGCTTACCCAAGGACGCGGTACCTTTACCAGCGAATTCCATGCATACGAACCCGTACCCTCCAACATCCAGGAGGAAATCATCAAAAAACACCAAGAAGAAAAAGACAACGAAAAATAAATCCGTGCCTTTCCCACCCCCCGACCGGAGCCCTCGCGGGTTCCGGTTTTTATTAATATGAAATCCAAGAGGGCCGGGTCCGAATCTTAAGCTTCATTTTTCGGAAATGGTTACATCCGGGGTACAGGAGCCATTTCTTATAAAATTTTCATCATCCTCCCGAAAATGCCACCACTCGGAATTTATATTTTTTTATTATTGATTTGAAATGAATCGATTCAATTTTTCATTCAATAGGCGGTTTTCTCTTTTTAATTCCTCGATTTGGGATTGCTGTTGTTGGATGGCTCGAATCAGGACGGGTACCAATTTCGCATAATCTATGGCCCACAATTCTCGATGTTCGTCCGACGGTTTGGATACCACTTCCGGAATGTAGGGATAAACTTCTTGAGCTATTAATCCTATAGATGAAACAGAGGAAGAAGAAATTTTGAATCCTTCGGAATGATAATCGACCGAGTGCAATCGGTATTGGACCGGCCGAAGAAGCATGATGGTTTCCAACCCGTAGTGAAGAGGACGAATTTGTGATTTTATTCTTCGATCGGAAGTTTCGTACCATTGAAGGGCATATCCGCTTCCGTCCAAGCGTAAATCGGTCACTTGGCCGTCATAAAAATTAAAAATTTGGAGATTATTAATTCCGTCGTGATAAGAAAAAATTCGAAAATCTTCTCCATACACATCCGTACGCCAGGTATCATGATCGCCTGCTCCGTACCATGTAATTTGTCCTCCTTCCAAATCTCCGTCCATAGGTCCTAATGTTAAATGAGCTCCCGCATCGGGTGTTTGGGTCCCGATCAGCACATGCATTTGGGCATCCGCATCATTTACACCGGGAATACTTCCCAAGACCATGGTATTGGGTTGAGTAGCCTGCGCTTGATATCCTATCGCCACCGCATTGTCGGCATTGGCTTCGGAATGAGCCCCCAGCATCACCGCATAATTGGGGTCTCCGTCCGAGGGCTCGGCTCCCATTCCTATGGCTACATTGTAACTGCCTCTATTATGCCAGGATAAAGCAAAATATCCGACGGCCACATTGTTATTCCCCGTTTTTTGGAACAAAGCATACCTTCCCACAGCCGTATTGCCGGAGCCGTTGGTAGTGGTACGTGATCCGAAATTATATCCGAACAAGGCATGATAACCCACCGCCGTATTGCTATTTCCTTCTTCAAAATTTCCTCCCGCCTCATATCCCACAAGAGTATTATGCTCTCCAGTGGTGATAAATTCCCCGGCTCCGCTTCCTACGGCGGTATTACGGGCGGCAGTAGCGCTTGTCAAGGCATGATAGCCTACGGCTACATTCTCCCCTTGGTCCGCATTGGCTTTAAGGGCTTCATATCCTAAAGCGGTGTTTTGAGACCCGGTATTATTTTGTAAAGCTTCCTTTCCTATGGCTACATTAAAATTCCCGGTTTCATTTAAATAAAGGGTCTGGGATCCGATTCCGATGTTAGCCTCCCCTTCCGTATTGGAATATAAGGCACGAAATCCTATTCCTATATTGTGAACACCTTCCGTATTGTCCTTAAGAGCCTCATATCCAATGGCTAATCCTGGAAAACCAGTGGAATTGTTATGTAAGGCATAAGTCCCGATGGCAATATTATAATCGGCTTCATTATCGCTTAATGCGCCCGTTCCTATGGCAATATTGTCCGAAAAACTGGTGCCGCTTGATCCGAACAAAGCCATGGGCCCGATGGCAATGTTTTGAGATCCCGTTTCATTATAAAGCAAAGCCGTAAAACCGATAGCCACATTCCGCTCACCTTCGGTATTGGCATACATGGCTCGATAGCCCACCGCCACATTATCATCGGCAATGGTATTGTTTTTCAATGCTTCAAATCCGATTCCCACATTGGCATCTCCATCGGTGTTGGATAATAGGGCATGAATACCTACCCCAACATTATAAGTATTGCCACCGTCATTTTGCCCGGCATTGAATCCCAAAAAAACGGATGTTACCTCATCCGATTTGGCATCCAGCAAATCATCCAGTTTTTCTACGGAAGAAAATCTCACCCATCCGGTGCCGTTATAAAAATAAAATCCCTGTTCATTTAGATCATATACCAATAATCCCTCGGCGGGATTGGAAACGGCCGTTCGATCCAAGCGGGGGATTAATATGCCTTTATCCGCCGAACTCACATCCAACATAGCGGAGGGATCCGGATTGTCTCCGGTGGAATTTATGGCCACCTGAGCTCGAATGATCCCGGTGGTAAGCAACCAGAAATGAAACAACAAAATGATTCCCCTTGTCCTTCCCATTTTAAAAATTTTTGACAAAATTAAAAAAATCTAGCAATGATTACACAAATTAGACCCCCGAAATTTTCCTTTCAACAAAATAAAGAAGATTTAATTAGAGAAGCATTATATTTTATTTTAAAATTTTCGGGAAATATCAACCCACAAAACCCCCGACCATATGAGACAACAGGCGTAAATAAGGCTCAAAATTGCAACGGATGCATCGGGAAAATCGAGATAACGGATAAAATTTTGTTCCATGATTTGAGCCGGAAAACCTCCGCTTATATTGGCCGTCAAATACACCGCACTTAAAAGAAGGGTGGTATAAAGCCAAAATTTTTTACGGGTTTTACGATAAAAAACAAACGCCGCCGGCGGCAAAAGCAATATAAAAGCCGCCAAAAGATAAGCCGCAACAAAAAGAGCCGCCACAATTACAAGAAGCCATACGAACGCCCGGGTTAGGATTTCTCCCTCCCCTCCGGGATGAGCTCGGGGAATGTAAGATTTTAAGGGGTCGGACGTCGCCAGGTCCGTTTTTCCGAACCATCCTTCTTTCCGAATGGTTCTTTCGCGATCGATATAATAGGGGGTTTCGACGTATCCCAAAAAAGTTTTTTCCATAAATACGCCGTCTTCACGGATTTTTACCCCCGTATCTTCAGGAAACAACAAATTTTCTTTCATCAATCGCCCGTCGGGCTCGAAATAATAACCCGTTTTTTGATCCGTAAGAAGATCCTCCCGCATAATGTGTCCGTCTCGCCCGATGTAAAGGCCGGTATATCGATCGAAGGGAATTTCTTTTTTCATTATTCTTCCGTCGTCATCGATGTAATATTCCCCTTCGGGATCCAAATTTAAATCTTCGAAAAACCGATTAAGACCGTCTCCCATATGGCTTGAATTTGTGGAAGAAAAATAATATGCGGCGAGCGTTTTTAAAAGAAAATATGAAAATTTTGTCTTTTTGAAATTCCATGTAGCTCGTCAATATGAATTTTCATCATGTAGAGTATTGATTTTTTTGTGCGTTTCTTCTTTTTTTCTTTTTTTTGAAAACGGGAGAAGGAATCATGAAAAAGAAATTGATCGTCATTGCGGGATTGTTGGCGCTGTTGGTGTGGACGGTGCGCGAGATGTTGAAATACGAAGAAAAAATCCGAAGCGACCACATTATTACCAAAGTGGTGGAGGACCCGTCCAAACCTTTGATCGAGCGGTGGGAGCCGGCGCGCATTGCGGCGGCGGTTAAAAATTTGGAACCCCGTTTTAGGGCGGGAACGGCATATTTCGAAGTGCAAACGGAAGACGGAGCATACCGGCCTTTCTTTCTCAAAGGGGTAAATTTCGGAGTGGCGGTTCCCGGCAAATTTCCCGCCGAATTTTCGCTTTCATTCGACGAGTACGTGCAATGGTTGGACAGCATCGGCCGCATGCATGCCAACGTGATTCGCACCTACACCATATTACCTCCCGAATTTTACCGGGCTTTGGCTTATTACAACCTCCATTTGGCCTCGCGTCCCCTGTACCTCCTTCAAGGCGTGTGGGCCACCGAGCCGCCCCGCGACGATTATATGGATCCGGGATATACGCGGGATTTTCAAAAAGAAATCAAGGACGTAATCGACGTCATCCACGGGCAAGCGGTATTGCCGCCCCGCCCCGGCAAAGCGCACGGCACCTATACGGCGGACGTATCTCGCTGGACGGCCGGCCTCCTGTTGGGACGGGAATGGGAGCCCAAAGCGGTATTTCATACCGTCCGCACCCGTTCCGACAGTCTTTACCGCGGGGATTTCGTGAGCGTGTACGAAGCCAATCCCATGGAAGTATGGCTGGCCCGTATGTTGGACTTCGCCGCCCGCTACGAAACCCAGACTTACGGCTCCCAACGCCCCCTGTCGTTTGTCAATTGGTTGCCGCTGGATCCCATGTATCATGACACCGAATTTATCGAAAACAAAAAAGTGCGCGAATACGACAACGATTTGGTATCGGTGGATTTCGCCAAATTTCACGCCACACCCTATTTTAAGGCGGGTCTGTATGCGGCCTATCACGTTTATCCGTATTATCCCGATTTTATTTTTTTGGATCTCAAATACCGGCCCACACCCCAAGATCCCGACAATTACCGCAAATATTTGCGCGACCTAAAAGCCCACACGCCGGGCATGCCTTTGGTGATTGCCGAATACGGATTGCCTAACAGTCGAGGAATCAGCCACTTCAGCACTTCCGGTTTTCACCAGGGCGGACATTCGGAAGCGGAACAAGCGGCCAAATCCATGAAGCTCACCCGCGACATCGTGGAAACGGGAGGCGCCGGCGCCATTTATTTCGAATGGATTGACGAGTGGTTCAAGCATAATTGGCTGGTAATGGATTTCGAGATCCCTTTCGAGCACCGCAAGTTGTGGCACAATATGGAAAATCCCGAACAAAATTTCGGGGTCATGGCCATGGAGAGCAAACGTATCGTAATTGACGGCCGCACCGGCGACTGGAAAGAGCCGCCCCTGTACGCCTCGGACGATACCCTGGTTCTTGCCGCGGCCGATCCCACTTATTTTTCCATGGCGTTGGTATTACCCGGAATCGATTGGTCGCATCACCGAGTCTATATCGCCTTGGATACTTACGACAAAACCAAAGGAGATCACCGGCTTCCTTTTTCCGAACGCACTTACGAGCGGGGATTCGAATTTTTGGCGGCTTTGTATTCTCCCGATTCCGCAAAAATTTTGGTGGACGACCCTTATTCGGTATTTACCGACATTTACAACGATTACATCCCGGTCTATGCTTCCAAACCCAATTCCAACGGGAAATTTATCGACCAGCTGATGTTGGTCAACCGGGGCCGAGAAAGCCTGACGGGCGAAAAATTTCCCCGCATCATACACAACCGAAGCCCTCTCCGATTCGGCATATCAACCCGGCCCCAACATTCCAATGCCGATTGGTATGCGTCGGGCGATACGGTGGAGCTCCGCTTGGATTGGCATTTGATCAACGTATCCGACCCATCCCACCGCTATGTGTTGGACGACCGGCCGGGTACCAAAGCCATCGAAGCAAGCGTCACGGACGGATTTCGCATCAAAATTTTCGTTACCGACACCACGGGAAAAATTCTTCATGAAATCCCGGGGGGAGAAGAATACTTGTTTTTTACATGGGACCCTTGGGATCAACCCCCCTACACGGCAAGGCTCAAGCCGCTGTACGACAGTTTGGCTCTTTATTTCGATTCGTTGGAGTACGTTCCTTTTGTTCAAAAAAGCCCGGAGGCCGGCGGAAAACCGCGGATCATGCCTTTTCGTCACGGCAAGCCGGCGGCCGTATCGGTGGATTTCGATTACGGCGCTTACAGTCAGTATGTTTATGCCTACCCTTTGTTGGAAAAATACGGCTTGCGAGCCACCTTCGAACAGCCGGAAGGGCTCACGCACAAAACGCCCGAAGTATTGGCCTTACCCGGAGACGTGGCGGCCAAACGCATGGGCACCACCCAATTGGAAGAATTGCGTGCCAAAGGGCACGGCTTGGCGGCCGGCCTCTTCG
>JAADED010000023.1 GCA_013153605.1 Chlorobiota bacterium
TAATGATAATGCGCCGAATTTGGTGGATGGCCCTGGGGGTCGCGCTTCTGTGGACTTGCCGCAACGGGGAAGCGGAGCAATTCACGTTCGGCCGCGGTTATGTGGGACCTTACAGGGGCGGAATGACGCCGGAAGAAGTTAAGGCTGTAACCGAAAACGCTTCTTTGACGGATGCGGGCAAAGAAAGCGGCATCGTGGATCAGCATGTATGGGAATTGCGCGACCCGGAATCCGATAAAGTGTTGTTGGTCCTTTATTTCCAACCCCGGGGCGACACTTTGCGCCTACACACCGTGGAGGTGCGCAGTCCTCGGTACCGTTCCGAGCGGGGCGTGAGCCCCGCCGACCCGTACCGGAAGTGGCGGGAAAAACACCGCGCGGCGCGGGCCGCCCGCACCTTGCGCCATATCGTGGTGTTTGCGGACGACCTGAATGCCACCCTCGAATTTACCGACGAAGATTTGACCGACAATGCCCGGCACCGCCGTTTGTCCGAGCCTTCGCCTTCGTGGGTGAAACCGGATGCCGTACCTCGGCGGGTGCTGGTTTTTCTTGACTCCGAATAAGCCGTGGAAGGATTTCTCCATAAACTGGCGGATGAAATTTTGGCGGTCGACCGTCCCGATCGCCTCCATATCGTTTTTCCCAACCGGCGGCCGGCGTCTTTCTTGCGGCATATTTTGGCCGAACGTGCCAAGCGTCCGGTCATTTCGCCCCAAATGTGGGATTTGCCCTCCTTCTTTGCGCGGGTCACGGGCTTGGAACGCCTCACTTCTTACGAAGCCTTGTTGTTCCTCTACGAAGCCTATGTCGGGGCCGTGGAATCCCGAGAATTGACGCCCCAAGATTTTCAGAATTTTATGGGTTGGGCCCCCTTGTTGATGCGCGATTTGGACGAAATCGACAAGGATTTGATTTCTCCTTCCGATATTTTCGAACAATTACGGGAAATCGCCCGCATCAATGAATGGGATCCCCAAAAGGGATACGGGCAACCTTCTGATTACTTGAAATTCATGGAGAGCTTGGAAGAGATCTACCGCCGGTTTACTTCTTCGCTTGAAGCCGGCGGATTGGCCACCGACGGCATGCTGTTTCGAAGGGCCGCCTCCACGCTTTCCGAGTGGAAGAAAAATTTCGAGTCCGGCTCCCTCCTATTTGCGGGGTTTAACGTATTGACCCGAGCCGAGAAACAAATTTTCGAGCGCCTCGTTTCCGACGGCATCGCCCGGATGCGGTGGGATTTGGATCGCTTCTATTTGGAGGAGCCTTTCGAAGCGGGCTATTTTTATCGCCGTCGGCAAAAAGAGCGCGTTTTAACCGGGGATACCCTGTGGATTTTCGATGCTTTGAAAACGGAAACTTCGGAGAGTTCGTCACGCCGCAAGCCTTTATCGATCAAATTGGTCCAAGCGCCGTCGGACCAATCGCAGGTCCAATATGTGGTGGACCGGCTGTTGGAAATCGAACATTCATCCTCCGGGCAACCGGAAGCTCGCCGGCAAACCCTCGTGGTGATTACCGATACAAACTTGTTTCGCCAGTTTCTCCATGCCCTCCCTCCCGAGTTGGAGGAGGTGAACATCACATATGCGCTGCCGCTCCGTTATACCGAGATTTACGAATTGGTCGCCGAGTATCTTGATTTTTACAAGACGCTTTCGCAAAAAAAGCGTGTACATACGGGCGAATTTCTCGATCTGGTCCGCCGCGGATTATTTCCCTTGCCCCCGGATGTCAAAGACCGCATTGCTCGCGAATTGACGGGACAAATTCTTCAAGCGGCCGATTCCGAAGACGAGACTACGTCGAACCGGGAAGGTAGGGGGGTGGCCTATCGCCGGGCCGATGATTTCTTCGAATGGTGGCAGGCATTCGCCTCCGAAAATTTCCCTCTCGGCAAGGTTCCCCCTTATTTCGGACCGGTGAAATCGTGTGAAGAATTGTTGGAGCGCCTGTCCGTACTGGTCCGCGACATCATTGAGCGATTGGAGGAGTCGGACGATGTGCCTTCGGCCCGCCGGGCCCGGTTGTTGGCGGCCTCGGAGACCCAAACCTTGGTTAAACGGATGCGCGATTTGAATCGTACCTTTATTCGGCGGGGCTCGGCGCTCTTTGAAGATGCCGCCTCCGTATTGAAATTTTTCCGAATTCTGGCCGATGAATTCCGCTTGGGCTTTCGCGGAATGCCGTTGGAAGGGTACCACGTGATGGAATTGATGGAAACCCGCCTTCTGGATTTCCGGCGCGTATTCTTTTTGGGCGCCAATGAAGGCATGCTTCCTCCCCGGGCGGGGCGCCCCACGTTCATTCCCTACGATGTGCGCAAGGCGCTCAACCTTCCGTTGCCCGAAGAGCGAAGTGCCGCCACGGCTTACCTTTTTTACAGGCTCATTTCCAGGGCCGAAGAGGTGGAAATGGTGTATAATGCCAATCCGTCGGCGTCCGGCAAAGGCCAAGCTTCCCGCTATGCCTGGCAATTGCAGGAATGGAGCCGGGGCCTCCTTCGAGAAAATGAAAGGAATGAGTTAAAACCTTTAAAATTCGAGCAATATTTTATCGAAGAAACCCCCTCTCCCCGTCCCTATGTCGCCCGCATTCTTAAGGATAGCGTCTTTTCCCACCGGGTGGGCCGGCGCATTCTTTCGGAAAACGGGGTATCGCCCAGTTTTTTGAGCGCCTGGTTATACCGGCCCGACCAATTTTTCTTTCGTTACGTGCTGGGGTGGAAGGACAGCCCCGTGATCGAAACCGAGATAGGAAAAGATTTGTTGGGTCGCGTGGTGCACGAAACCATGGAAACGTTATACCGGGAATCGGCGGTAAATACCCTTTTGCCCGAATCCGCCGAGTTGTCCGCCATCCGGGGAGTGAAGGTAACTCCCGAAGATGTGGAAAAATTGCTTTCGAAGGCGGATGAGATGACCGAACGGATTTTTTTGGAATATTTGAAAGGTGCCGGCATACAGCGTAAAGACCAAATTGTGGGCAAGAATCTTTTTCTTTTGGCCAAAGCCAAGTATTTGGTACGTACTTTTTTGGAAAAAGATAAAAATTTCGCCCGGGAGGGATTGGAAATTTTGAGCTTGGAACAAAAAATAAGCATCCCCATGGAAGTGGAGGGGATCGGGACGGTTACTTTCCAAGGCCGCTTGGATCGTATCGACCGGGTAAACGGCATGCTCCGGGTGGTGGATTACAAAACGGGTACCTCCGATATTTGGAAAAAGAATAAAAAGAAGGGTCCCGACATAGAAAAAGAGCCGGTTTTTAGTGTGTTAAGTGAAATTAAATCCGATAATTCTTCGCGTGAAAAGACCTTGCAATTGCTGTTTTATGCTTGGATCTTGCGCCGGAAATTCCCCGACCGCCTTCCCGAAAATATCCGCGCTTTGATTTACGGAGTGGACAAACAGGCAAGCAACAAATATCTCACCCTTCCC
>JAADED010000097.1 GCA_013153605.1 Chlorobiota bacterium
TAATGATAGACTTCGCCCTTGCGGGTGCGGTAGCAAGAAGTATAATAGTCGAAATCAAAGCCGGCATCGGTCAGCTTGCGGCGGGGTATTTTGGTTTTTCCGTCGGGATTGAATGAGGAAAGGATGCGGTGGTTTTTGCGCAACCGGGCGTTGATGCGGCGGACCAAAGAGTTGGTTTCCCGGTTTTTGCGATTGTGATAGGCATTGCGACAATAGTCCGAACAAAATTTTTTGTCGGACCGGCCCGTGAGAGGGGTGCCGCATTCGAGACAAACCCTTGCCTGGCGATGCATAAGCGGGGCTTATGAACAAAATTAACCAATTTTTTCCAAAAGACCTTTAAAATCCGCTCTCGCGGAAAATCCGTATTTTCGCATCCGAAAGCCTTATGAAATTCACCCTGGAAAAAACGGACCCCGCTTCCAAGGCGCGGGCGGGAATAATCGAATTGCCGCACGGACGGATCGAAACGCCCATTTTCATGCCGGTGGGCACGGTGGGCACGGTCAAAGCCGTGCATCAGCGGGAACTGAAAGACGACATCGGCGCCCAAATTATTCTCGGAAATACCTATCACCTCTACCTCCGGCCGGGCACCGACATTTTGGAAAAAGCGGGCGGATTGCACCGATTTATGAATTGGGACCGGCCCATTTTGACCGACAGCGGCGGATTTCAAGTATATTCACTGGCCACCACCCGAAAAATCAAAGAAGAAGGGGTACGCTTCAAATCCCACATCGACGGGTCGTACCACTTTTTTTCGCCCGAGCGGGTAATGGAAATCCAGCGAAGCATAGGGGCCGACATCATCATGGCATTCGACGAATGTACGGACTGGCCCGTGGATTACGAATACGCCCGCAAGTCCATGGAAATGACCCACCGCTGGCTGGACCGCTGTATCGCCCATTTGGACAAAGTGCCCCCCAAATACGGATACGAACAAACGTTGTTTCCCATCGTTCAAGGAAGCACCTACAAGGACCTGCGCATTCGTTCGGCGGAATATATCGCTTCGAAAAATGCCGAAGGCAACGCCATCGGGGGGCTCTCGGTGGGCGAACCGGCGGAACTCATGTACGAAATGACGGAGATCGTGTGCGACATCCTCCCGGCCGACAAGCCCCGCTACCTGATGGGAGTGGGCACGCCGGTAAACATTCTGGAAAGCATCGCTTTGGGCGTGGACATGTTCGATTGCGTAATGCCCACCCGCAATGCGCGCAACGCCATGCTGTTTACCTCCGAAGGCATCATTAACATCCGCAACGCCAAGTGGAAAGACGATTTTTCGCCCCTCGACCCGCTTGGCATCACTTTTGTGGATACCCAATATTCCAAGGCCTATTTGCGCCACCTGTTTACGGCCAACGAAATATTGGCCAAACAAATCGCCAGCATTCATAATTTGGGCTTTTATCTGTGGCTGGTGCGCGAGGCCCGCAAACACATCTTGGCCGGCGATTTCGTGCCTTGGAAAAACGAAACCGTGCGTAAAATTTCCAGGCGTCTGTGATAAAAAAAATCGACAAATACATCCTTAAACAATACTTCGGCACCTTCTTGGGGCTGTTTCTTCTCTTTATTCCCATCAGCATCCTCATCGATTTGGGAGAAAGGCTGGAAAAATTCGCCGAAAACAAAGTTCCGCTGTCCGAAGTGCTGGAATATTACAAAGCCTTTATTCTGACTTATTTCAATGTGCTTTTTCCCATTTTTCTTTTCCTGTCCATCATTTGGTTTACTTCCCGCATGGCGCAAAACACCGAGATCATTGCCATCCTCAACGGCGGCATGTCGTTCAAACGTTTCCTCCTTCCCTATTTGGCGGGAGCCGTCGTAGTATCGGGCATCGTGATCTGGATGAACACGGGCATTATTCCCCGGGCACGGATGACCTATAATGAGTTTTGGGCCAAATATTTCAACAAACACGGCCAATTCAGGGAAAAAAACGACGTGTACCGCCAACTGGACAGCACCCGGTACGTGTATGCCGGAAGCATCAACCACAAGGCCGACATGGCCTATGAATTCATTCTGGAAAAAATCGAAGGGGGACGCCTCACTTACCGCCTTTACGGAAGCCGCCTCAAACGCAAGGCCGACACTTCGTACGAATACCATTTGTCGAACGTGGTAATTCGCCGCTTTTTGCCCGACGGGCGCCAAATTGTGGAAAAAAGGGCGGCAATGGACACCGTGATGCCCTTCACCTTCGACGACCTCACACCGCTGAATTACGTGGCCGAAGGATTGAGTAACAGGGAATTGAAAAAATTTATCGAAAAAGAAAAATTGCGGGGCTCGGCCAATATCGACCGATATTTATTGGAAAAATACAAAAGGGTAAGCCTACCCGTATCGGCATTGATTCTCACCTTTATAGCGGTGGCGGTGGCTTCGCGCAAACGGCGGGGCGGCATCGGGATGAACTTGGCTTTGGGCATGGTGATCGCCTTCACATACATTTTTTTCGACAAAATTTTCGGAATTCTCACGGTCAAATCGGGATTTAATCCTTTCTTGGCGGCATGGATTCCCAACTTGATTTTCTTTATACTTGCGCTTTATTTATTGCGCCATGCCCAACGTTGAGTATCGCCGCGCTTATTTGAAGTTGCATTTCATCATTTTTATTTGGGGCTTTACGGCGGTATTGGGGGCCCTCATTTCGTTGGATGCCTTGCCCTTGACATGGTACCGACTGGCGGTGGCCTGGGTGTCCTTGGGAGTATGGCTGGCCTTCAAGGGGCGGTTGCGCCTCCCCGCCCGTGCGCGGGATTTGGCCCGGTTCGCCTTTACGGGCTTTCTGATAGGTCTTCATTGGACTTTCTTTTTCCTGGCCATTAAAAAAGCGGGCGTCTCCGTCACGTTGGTCTCCCTCTCCGCTTCGGCTTTTTTTGCCTCCCTGTTGGAACCGCTTGTGTACCGGCGACGGGTATATGCCTATGAGGTGGCGGCCGGCCTGGCGGTGGTGGCCGTCATGGCGTGGGTATTCCACATTTCGGGAGTGGATTGGGCGGGGGCGGCCTACGGGTTGGCGGCCGCGTTTTTCGGCGCTTTTTTCTCGGTGTGGAACGGTAAATGGATTTCCCGCTACGATGCCGCCCTCATGTCGTTTTACGAGCTGGTATTTGCTTGGATGTTGGTGAGCCTATTCGTATGGAAAGCCGGCGCCTTCGTGCCGCCGTCGGACATATCTTCGGAGGATTGGATATGGCTCTTGTTGCTGGGCACCGTGTGTACGGCTTATGCCTTTACGGCATCGCTGGAGGTGATGCGGCGTATCAGTCCCTTTACGTTGATTCTGTCGGTGAATTTGGAACCGGTGTACGGCATCATCCTGGC
>JAADED010000091.1 GCA_013153605.1 Chlorobiota bacterium
TGAGTGCATATTATTCGAGTGCGATAGATTGGATTGATGAATATGGTTTTGATAAATTTCTGGAAGAAATAAAAATGATTTTCGGAGCGGATAAGGTGGAGTATATTGTGGAATAATAAAATTTTTAGGCTCGCCCTACGACCCCTCTTCTCCGGCGATTGAAAAAAATCGCCTCCCTCCCGCAGCAATGCCTTGAGGCGCTACATTTCATTCTTTCTGATCAATCGTTAGCCGCGATAAATCGCCTTTCTACAATAATGAACAATAACACATATAGACGCTCGGGTCGAGCGGCTCTACTATTCACTAAAACACTATTTCACTCTTTCACTCAAAATCGAGATGCCTCGCTCTCCCGATAGCAATCGGGATTCCCTCGGCATGACATATTCCATTCTTATTATGTATGAGCCGCGATAAATCGCGTCTCTATCATTCATGTATTCATTTGGCTTACAACATATCAGCGCAAACGTCGCGCTTCTCTTGAAAAATCAATCATTCATTGTTCATTGTTCATTATTCATTGAAAACCCCCAGGTCGGGCGTTTCTACATTATCGATTAATATTTTCCCGCCGCAATGCCTTGAGGCGCTACTATTCACTAAAACACTATTTCACTCTTTCACTCTCTCACTCCTTCACTAAAAAACTATTTAAAAAACGCCTCCTAATTCTCCGCCGGCCTTCGGCCGGAGAATTCCCGAAATGAAAATAAACGTCCTAATGGTGCTCTCAAACCACCCCTTGGGCCAGCATGGCGTCGGCCACTTTGATAAATCCGGCGATGTTGGCTCCTTTTTTGTAATCCACGTATCCGTCGGGGAGCATGCCGTATTTGAGCGTATTGCGATGGATGTTTTCCATGATTTGTTTGAGGCGGCGGTCCACTTCTTCGGCGCTCCATTGGAGGTGCATGGCGTTTTGGCTCATTTCCAAACCCGACACGGCCACTCCTCCGGCATTGGCCGCCTTGCCCGGCACGTAGAGCAACCGGTTTTCCTGAATAATTTGCACCGCCTCGTGGGTCAGCGGCATATTGGCCCCTTCGACCACGCCGATCACCTTGTTTTGCACCACCATGCGTGCATCGTTTTCGTCGAATTCGTTTTGGATGGCACAGGGAATGGCCAGGTCCACCTTGCGTTCCCACGGCTTTTTGCCCGGGAAGAATTCCACTCCGAATTTTTCGGCATAGGGGCGGATGATATCCTGATTGGAAGCGCGGAGGCGGAGCATGAAGTCCACCTTTTCGCCTTTGACGCCGTCGGGGTCGTAGATGTAGCCGTCGGGCCCGGAGAGGGTTACCACCTTTCCGCCCAGTTGATTGACCTTTTTGACCACGCCCCAGCTCACGTTGCCGAATCCGCTGACGGCCACTTCCATGCCTTTGATGGTTTTGCCCATGTGGTTGAGGGCCGCTTCGGCAAAATAGACCACCCCGTATCCGGTGGCTTCGGGACGGATGAGAGAGCCGCCCCAGGCCGCGCCTTTGCCGGTGAGCACGCCCGTAAATTCGTTTTTGAGCTTTTTGTACATGCCGAAGAGGTAGCCCAATTCGCGCCCGCCCACACCGATATCGCCGGCCGGCACGTCGGTGTCGGGGCCGATGTGTCGAAACAACTCTTGCATAAAGGCTTGGGAGAAGCGCATGATTTCGGCTTCGGTCTTGCCGCGCACGCTGAAGTCCGACCCTCCTTTGGCGCCCCCCATGGGGAGGGATGTGAGCGAGTTTTTAAAGATTTGTTCGAAACCCAAAAATTTGAGTACGCTCAAATTGACGGTGGAATGGAAGCGCAATCCTCCTTTGTAAGGTCCTATGGCCGAGTTGAATTGGACGCGGTAGCCCCGGTTGACTTGGATTTCGCCTTTGTCGTCCACCCAAGGCACGCGAAACATGATCACGCGTTCGGGTTCCACCAGGCGTTCCATGATTTTTTTGCCTTTGTATTTGGGATTTTCTTCGATAAAGGGAATCACCGTTTCGGCCACTTCGCGCACGGCGCTCAAGAATTCGGGTTCGTGCGGATTGCGGGCGGTGACGTAGTCCATAAAGTCTTTGACGGCGGACATATGCTTTTGTGCCATGGTTTTGAAAATTTGAAGCGAAAATAGGGAAAATACCGCCAGGTGAAAACAGACATTTCTCATTTTTAGCTTATTTTCCGCCGCCCGATTGCCCGGAGGAGAGGGGGAGGAGATGGGTAAAAAAACGTAACTTTGACCCGTTGCAACCCATGCCCATGGCCGGCCGACCCGAAATTTTGATCTTCGTATATCGCCTTACCGGACGGGTACGCTACATTTTTCGTTTCGTATTCGGCATCTTGCAAATGCCCTATCGGTTTACCACCACGTTGGAGGAATTCGTGGCCTACAACGGACCCAAATTTTCGTACACCCGGTCGCGGTTGGCCAACGAGTTTCATATTCGGGCTTCGGGATTGCTGGAGGAAAAGGGGGTGCGTCCCCACCTCCCGCACATTGATTTTTGGGACGAATTGCCCGTCATATTCGCCACGGGCGAGAGTGCCAGCATTCCGTTCGACTTGTTTTCGGCCGCCTTTTATCTGATCACGCGATACGAAGAATATCTTTCGGACGCCGCCGACGCCCACGGGCGTTTTCCCCATACGGCTTCGACCGCCATGCGTGCGGGCATGTTGGAACGGCCGTGGGTGGATTTATGGATCGACAAATTCAAAAGCACCTTTGCCGCCGCCCATCCGGGGATGAGTTTTCCCCCGCCCCGGTTCCGGTTCAGACCCCTGTTGAGCGTGAGCATTTCGCATCTGTACAAACACAAAGGCCTGTTGCGCCAGCTCGGGGGCATGCTCGACAACCTGGTACGGCTCGACTTCCGCCGCTTACGCCACCGTGTGCGGTATAACTTCACGCGCGCCCGCGATCCTTACGATACGTTTTACAAAATTATCGCCCTCAAAAAACAATACGGCCACGAGTTGATCAGTTTCTTTCCGGTCCACACTTTCACCGACTACGACCGTAACCTTCCCGTCACCCGTCCCGCCTACCGGCGGGTGATCAAGACCCTCTCCGACTATGCCGACACCGGCCTGTTGATTTCCTACTATCACGGCAACGACCCCGCCCAAATTCACCGGGAACGCAAAACGTTGGAAAAAATCATCCACAAACCCGTGAAAAAAGCGCGATTTCATTATTACAAATGCCGCTTGCCCGACAGTTACCTGAGCCTCGGCAAAGAAGAATTCGACGAAGATTTTTCGTGCGGTTATCCCCGCCATGCGGGATTCCGGGCATCCACCGCCTATCCGTTTCCGTTTTACGATTTGAGCAACGAAGAACTCACCGACCTCACCGTGCATCCCGTTCCCGTTACCGATTACCACTTGCGGTTCGTGCACGGTCTCACGCCGGAGGAAGCATTGGAAAAATTGATTGCCACGGGCGAAACCGTACGCCGCACGGGCGGATATTTTCAACCCCTGTTTCACAATTCCGTCCTGTCGGAATTCGAGGAATGGAAAGGGTGGTCGGAAGTGTATGTGAAATTATTGGAAAAGTATGCGGAAAACGCTTAAACATATCTTTTTCGATTTGGACCATACGCTTTGGGATTTCGAGACCAATTCCAATGCGGCCTACCGCCGGTTGTTGGAAGAGGCGCGGTTGCCCGTGGATTTCGAGCGATTTCTCGAAACCTACCACCCCGTCAATCGCAAGGTATGGGATGCCTATGCGGCGGGCCGGCTCACCAAGGACCAGGTTAAAATCTTGCGGCTCAAACACACGTTGGACAAATTGGGGGTGGAATTGCCGCCCGACGAAATTGCCGCTTTGGCCGACCGCTATTTGGAATTGCTGGCCGAAGGGGAGGCGCTCTTTCCGGGTGCCGAAGAGACCTTGGCCTATTTAAAAACCAAATACCGCCTTCATTTGTTGACCAACGGGTTTGCCGAGGTTCAGCATCGCAAGCTGGCCCGCACGGGATTGGGCCGTTTTTTCGATTCGGTGACGCTGAGCGAAGAGACGGGCGCCCTTAAGCCTCATCCCCGGGTGTTCAGGCATGCCTTGGAGAAGGCGGGCGCTTTTCCGCACGAAAGCCTGATGGTGGGCGACAGCGTGCAAGCCGACATGCTGGGCGCCCTCAACGTCGGGTTGCGGGCCGTCCTCTTCGATCCCGCCGGCAAAGAAGATTTTCCGCCCGCCGTGGCTCCTACGATCCGCCGATTGGAAGAACTCAAAACCCTGTTGTAGCCGTGAGGTACGCCTTTCCATACCGGATGTTGACCGAAAGCGCGAGGGTGCTCACGCCCCTGTTGAGCCGCTTGCCCGGCAAGGCGGGCCGCTTTTTCGAGGGACGCCGCGGGTGGATGCGCCAACTGGCCCAAGCCCCCGTGCGTGCGGGCGGAATATGGATTCACGCCGCCTCGGCGGGCGAATTCGAACAGGCACGCCCCCTGTTGGAGAAAATCCGGGGCGAGCGTCCCGATCTTCCGGTGACGGTAACTTTCTTTTCGCCTTCGGGATACGAACGTTTCCGCGACAAAATTCCGGCCCGCACCCTTTATTTGCCCCTGGACACGCCGGGTGAGGCGCGGCGGTTTCTCGATGCGGTGCGCCCAAGGGCGGTTTTGTTTGTCAAGTATGACTTTTGGCCCTACTTTTTGCAAGAAATCGGACGGAGGAACATTCCCCTGTTTTTGGTATCGGGCATTTTTCGTCCCGATCAACGGCTGTGGCGTATTCCCTTTTTGCGGGAAAGCCTCCGCCATTTCACCCGATTTTTCGTGCAAGACGAAGACTCGGCCCGCCTGTTGCGCACCCGCGGCCTGGGCCCTGCCGACGTCACGGGCGATACCCGCTTCGATTCGGTGGCCGTCTTGCCGTCGGTGCCGGCGGATTTTCCGGTGATCCGCGCCTTTAAAAGGGATGCCAAATTATTGGTGGCCGGCAGCACTTGGCCCGCCGACGAAGACATGCTTTTGGAGGTATTCGCTCGCCATGCCCCTTCGGATTGGAAATTGCTGATCGTTCCCCACGAGCCGACCGAAGCCGGAGTGCGCCGTCTCCTTCGCAAAAGTCCTCTTCCCGTCGCGCGATACACCACTTTCGGCCCCGCCGACCGGAATGCACGTGTGCTGGCGGCCGACACGGTGGGATTGCTCAAATATGTGTATCGCCACGGCGATCTGGCTTACGTGGGCGGGGGATTCGGCAAAGGCATTCATAACACTTTGGAAGCGGCGGTGTACGGATTGCCGGTGATCTTCGGGCCGCGCCATCAAAAATTTAACGAAGCCCGCGACCTGGTACGGCTGGGAGCCGGATTTCCGGTATCGAACGGGGAGGAATTCGCCCGCACCTTTACCCGCTTACGGGACGAGCGGGTTCGGCAAGACGCGGGAGAGCGGGCGGCGGCCTACGTAAAAAAGCACACGGGAGCGGTGGAAAAAATATGGCGGGTGTTGGAAAATTATTTAACTTGACCCTTAAATACGCGCCCATGTCGCTCGTTACCGCCAGAGAAATAGCCGCCGCATTGCCGTGGCGCCGGCCCCGCGGGTTGGCCTTGGCGGCGGGCTCGATATGGATGCGATTGACGGGGTGGGACCGCATTAACCGGTTTTATGCCCGTTTGCGGCATGCGGATGCCCGAACTTTTTTGGATAAATTGCTCCCCGCCACCGGCACCGATGTCCGCATTCCGCCCGAAGACCTCAAACGGCTTCCCGTAGCCGGACCTTTCATCGCCCTGTCGCATCAAACGCCGGGATTGTGGGAGCGGTTGTGGCTGCTCAAACATGCCCTGGAGCGGCGATCGGATTTCAAAATGCAAGGCGGCCGTACGGCCGGGCGCATCGCCCCTTTGCGTCCCCATTTGTTGAAACCTTCCGAAGTGCATTCCCCGGCCCGCTTACTCGAGCTGTTAGCCGGCGGATACGGGTTGGCCCTCTTTCCGGGCGGCGGTTCGGATCGCCATTCACCCGATTGGAATCAAGTGTTCACCCTTATCCGCGAAGCGGGCGTGCCCGTCGTTCCGGTATATTTTTATCGCGAATCGAATCAGGGTTCCGGCCGGTGGGGCAAATGGGCCTCCTTTTGGCGGCTCCGAACCGCTTCCGAGTCCTTTTTTCCTCCGCCCAAACGGGTACGCATGCGCATCGGCCGTCCCCTTTCGCCCCAAGAGGCGGCGCGCTTTGAATCGGCCGCCGAATGGGAGGGGTACCTCCGCCGAAAAGCCGCCCTCCTGGCCAAGCCCATCGAAGAGCCGCCCAAGCGGCGAATCTCCTGGTTCAAACGGCCGCAAAAACGCATTATCGACCCCGTTCCCCCTTACTTGTTGGCCCGCGAAATCGCCCGGCTGAGGGCCCGCGGCAGTCGCCTCCACGGGCGACATCATTACGAGGTATTCCTGGCCGATTCCAAAGATATACCCCATATCCTTAGGGAAATCAGCCGCTTGCGCGAAGTAACTTTCCGCCAAATCGGGGAGGGCACGGGCCGAAGCATCGACCTGGACCGCTACGATCGCTATTACAAACATCTGTTTCTGTGGGATAACCGGACCCGAAAAATTGCGGGAGCCTACCGGATCGGAGTGGGCGCCGAAATTTATCCCCGCTACGGGGTGAAAGGATTTTACCTCTCTTCCCTTTTCCGTTTCGAACCCGAAGCCCGCTACCTCCTCCGCCACGGATTGGAATTGGGACGCGCGTTCGTGGTACCCGAGTACCAATTGAAGCCTTTTCCTCTCTTCCTTCTGTGGCAAGGCATCCTCCTGACCGTCTTCCGCCATCCGGGACACAAATATTTGGTGGGCGGCGTGAGCATCAGCGACAAATTTTCGGATTTTTCCAAAGCCCTCATGATCGAATTCATGAAGTCCCATTATTACGACCCCTTCCTGGCTTCATACATCCGGCCGCGCAAAGAATTTAAAGTCAAACTGAAAGATGCGGACAAAGATTTTATTTTCGAAAAAACCGAATCCGATTTGAACAAATTGGACAAACTCATAGAAGAATTGGAACCCGATTACCTGCGCTTGCCGGTATTGATCAAACAATACATCCGCCAGAACGCCAAAATCATAGGCTTTAACGTGGACCCCGCCTTTAACCACAGTGTGGATGCTTTGATGTATATTCGCATCACCGACATCCCCCGCAAAACGTTAAAACCTCTGTTGGAAGAACATGAAATCCGGTTGGAACAATATTATTCGGCTTAGCGCCGCGTGGATGACGGGGCTCCTCCTCTACGGCCAGGAATCGAGCCGGTGGGTGGACATGCTCTCCTACACGCAAGTGAAGGAAATCCGGGTGATGGACGACAACCGCTGGGGAGCGGCCACCGACAACGCTTTTTTTATTTATGACGCCGCATCGGGCGAATTCGACAAATTTTCGACCGTCCGCGGCATTTCGGGCCTCCCCGTCACAGCCTACTACTACCACCGCCCCACGGGCACCCATTTCGTCGCCCATACCGACGGATCCATGGAATTGGTCGAAGAGGGAAAAATTTTCCGCGAACAATCCCTGGCGGTAGCTTTGATTCCCGAAGAGCGCAAACGGGTCATCTCGGTTACCGGCGAGGGGAACCGGCTGTTTTTGGGGATGACCTTCGGCATATCGGAATATATATTGGACGAACGGCGTTTCGGCGATACCTACTACATCGGGCCGGGCGGCATGGAAACGCAAGTCAACGACGTGGCCGTGCTGTACGGCATCCTGTATGCGGCCACCCAAGACGACGGCATTAAATACATCGCCCTGGACGATCCCTACAAGACCGATCCCTTGCGGTGGGGACGCACCGGCACCGGCCCCTGGCAATTCCTCCGTCCTTTCGAGGGACGCATGCTTGGATTGCGGGGCCGCTGGCTCTACGACGTGACGGGCGGCATTTACCGCCATATCTACACCGCTCCCGAATATCCGCTGGATTTCGATGCGGGGGAAGACTTTTTGGTGTTCGCCTACCCCGACCGGGTGGAAGTATTGGACCGCAACTTCCGCGTGCGGGAAGTGATCCGGTCCACCGCCTCTTTGCCCTTCCGCATTCGTTGCGTTACCGCCGCACCCCGAGGGGTGCTGATCGGCACCGAGCAACGGGGTACCGTCGTTTATTCCTTCTCGGACGCGAGTCTCCAATCGGTGTATCCCGATTCGCCCGCCATGAACATTCCCTTTGCCGCCGACGTGTACGACGGCTACATCTGGGTGGTGTACGGCGACTACGACGCCATGTATAACCCCTATCCGTTCGACGAACGGGACATCAGCGTGTACCGCGACGGCCGCTGGCGGCGCATTCCTTACTCGGCTTTCGGCGCCCGGAGCCTGACGGACGTCAAAATCAATCCTCAAGATACGTCCGTCGTATATGTAGGTTCTTACACCGACGGGTTGCTGGAATTCCGGGGCGGTCAACCGGCGGCCCGCTATGACGGAACCAATGCCCCTTTTCCGCCCATTCGCACCAACCGGGGGGTCGAATATTCTTATCGTATCAGCCCTTTGGAATTCGACGCGGACGGATTTTTGTGGATGTACCAGGCCCTGGTGATGCGGGGACTCCACCGGTTTGACGGCCGCGGCAATTGGCAATCCTATTCGTTCGAATCGGTGGTCGACACCGCCAATAACGAAGGGGCGGCCCAAATGGCCGTGGACGCTTCGGGCAACGTATGGCTGGCCACCCTCCGTTGGGGCGTGGTGGGACTGGACCCCGCTTCGGGGCAAATGGTTCGCCTCACCAGGCGCAACAATATTCCCTACGAAATCGAAGAATATCCCGACATCCAGGCGGTGGCCGTGGACAAAGACAATATTCTGTGGATCGGTACCATGAAGGGCTTGCGCATTTTGAGACGCCCCGAACGGGCCTTTACCGACCCCGACATCCGCGCCGAGCCCATTATCATCGAACTCCGGGAATTGGAAGGGCAAGACAACCAGGGAACCGAACTTTTGGCGGATACGGAAATCAGCGAAATCGTGGTGGACGGGGCCAATAACAAATGGATCGGCACCCACAATGCGGGCGTGTTTTACTTTTCGGAAGACGGACAACAGACCATTTACCATTTCACCTCCGAAAATTCGCCTTTACCCGGCAATGCCATACGCGATATTGCGGTGGATCCCGTAACGGGTTTGGTCCTCTTTTCCACCGACCGGGGGCTGATCGGCTTTAAGGGCGATGCCTCGGAAGGACGAAACGACCTCTCCCGGGCCTACGTATATCCCAATCCGGCGGTAATGACGCGCCACGATTACATCGTAATCCGCAATTTGATGAGCGACATTTCGGTCAAAATCACCGACATTGCGGGCAACCTGGTTTATGAAACCCGCTCGCGCGGCGGTTCGGTGCGGTGGAACATGGAAAATTTCGACGGACAAAAAGTGGCTTCGGGCGTGTACCTCATCCTTCTGACCGATTCCGAAGGCCGAAATACGCGGGTGCTCAAGGCGTTAATCATCAAATAAAGATGTTTAAAAAAGAAACCGACCGGATCCTGGTATTGCGCCGTTTTCCTTACAAAGATTCCCATTACATTGTGGACGCGCTCACCGCCCGGAGCGGCAAAGTGTCCTTCTCCTACCGCCGGGGCAAGAGCAAAGCCTTGCGGCATACGGCCTTGAAGTTGCGCCCGCCGCGCTTGTTGGAAATCGAGTATGTGCGGTCGCCCCGCTTTTATCCGCGCATCACCCAAGCGGCCTACATGCCCCTGTACCGCTCGCTGGATTCCGATTTGCGCAAAACGGCGGTGGCTTTTTTTATGACCGAAATTCTCCGCCACGTGGCCCGCGACACCGATCCCGCCCTCTTCGAGTTGGCCGCCCGCCACATGCTGACCCTCGACCGCGAACCTTTCGATCCCGATTTTCATCTCCGTTTTCTCGAAGAAATCACGCGCCATCTGGGAATCATGCCCTCGGACGTTCAAAAAGGAATAGTTTTTGCAACGCCCTCCCGAGGAAAGGATCGCAAAGCGGTGGAAGAAGCCATGGATTATTACGTACGCCACGGACGGGCGGGACACCTTGCCCGGCGACGGTTGCTCACCGAAGCATGGTTGGATTATCTGACCTATCACATCGACCATTTTCACATACCCGGAAGTCACCTCATCTTTTCGACGGTGCTGGGTGAAAACGGTACTTCATGACGCGAAATTGGCGCAAGAGAACGGCGGTTCTTCTCGGCATGCTGGCCTGGCTGGGCATACGGGCCCAAGACGTCAAAGTGGTGGATTACGAAACCAAGGTGCCCGTGGGCGGAGTGACGGTGTACAACGAAACGCGCCAAATCGTATTGCATACCAACAACAAGGGCATCGTGAACCTCCGCATTTTCAAACCCGAAGATACCCTCTACTTTTCCCATCCCGATTACGAAACCGTTCGATATACCAAAAAAGACATTATCGCCAACCGCTACCGGGTGGAACTCTACCGCCCTTTCACCATGTTGCATACGGTGGTGCTGAGCGTGAGTCGCTCGGAGAAGGAGAAAAAAGACATCTCCCGTCAAATTGCGGTGGTGGACCGGGCCGAAATTTACAAACAATTGGCCTCCTACACGCCCGGAGTGCTCGAGCGGTTGCCGGGAATCACCGTACAACGCACCCAAGGAGGAGGCGGAAGCCCCATCATCCGGGGATTGGAAGCCAACCGGGTATTGCTGGTGCTGGACGGCGTGCGCATGAACAACGCCATCTACCGCACCGGGCATTTGCATAATTCCATTACCATCGAACCCACCATCCTCGAACGCCTCGAAGTGATATACGGGCCCTCGGCCATCTACGGCTCGGATGCATTGGGCGGCGTAATCCATTTCATCACCCAAACGCCGGTGGTGAATAATCCCAAGGAAATGTCGGGCACGGTATTGGGGCGATTCGCCACCGCCACGCGGGAAGCTTCCTTCCATTTTTCGCTCAACGTCAGCAAACCCCGGTGGGCATCCCTCACCTCCATTTCCTACTCCGATTTCGGCGACATCCGCATGGGCACCCTTCGCCTCCACGGATTCGAAGACTGGGGAATCGTCAAGGAATATTCGGACAATACGGCCACCTATTTCAATCCCGAACCGGTGGTCAATGCCGACCTTACGGTACAACCCAATACCGCTTACAAGCAATACGGGGTGATGAACAAAACGGTGTTCGAACTTTCGCCCCGAACCCTGTTGATTTTCGATACCCAATTCCACTCCACTTCCGACATTCCCCGATTCGACAAACTTACCGAATACAAGGACGGCAAGCTTAAATACGCCGAATGGCGCTACGGGCCCATGGAGCTGTTTTTCTTCTCGCCCCGGGCGGAAGTAAAGACCGAACGCCAATGGTTGGACAAAGCCAAATTCATCGTGTCCTACCAACGGGTACGGGAGAGCCGCATTTGGCGAAAATTCACCGACTCCATTCGCCGGTATCGCAAAGAAAAAGTTCACATCCTTACCCTCAACACCGACTTTACGGCCTCGCCGGGCCGCCACGACCATCTGGATTACGGCGCCGAATTCGTGTACAACCGCGTTTTGTCGGACGCCTACGGGCGGCTCCTGGTGGTGGAAGGTCACCGCATCACCGCCGAAACGGGCGAGTATTACGTGCCTACCCGCTACCCCAACGCGGGAAGCTATTACATGACCTTTGCCGCCTACGCCAACTGGGAACACCGCTTTAACCGCCGCCACCAGGTGGCTTTGGGCATGCGCGCCACCCAAACTTACCTCAAAGCCAAATGGAAGGATTTGCAATTGGTGGACCTTCCTTTCCAAAGCGTGCTCATCAACAACTTCGCCTTTACGCCCACTTTCCACTACATCTATTCGCCCGAACACTGGAAAATATCCCTTACGTTGGGAAGCGGCTTCCGGTCGCCCAATGTGGACGACGTGGGAAAAATTCGCGAGAAAAAGGGCAAACTCCTGGTGCCCAACGTTAATTTACGGCCCGAATACCTGTATATGGGCGAATTGGGCATACGGAACTCGATCTGGAACGGCGTGGTGGAATGGCAAGCATACGTCTATTATAACCTGATTACCGATTACATCCAGCGCAAGCCGTACGTGCTCAACGGATTTTCGCAAATCATGTACGACGGCGAGATGGTGGACATTTACGCCAACGTCAACGGCGGCAAAGCCCGCATTTACGGCACCGACGTAGCCCTCATCGTGAAGCCTCATCCCCATATCCGATGGCAAACATCCTATCATTGGCTCAAAGGCCGAAAAGAAAACGGCGAACCCATGCCTTCGATTCCCCCCGCCAAATGGTTGTCCAAGCTGTCATACAAAAACGATTTCTTCGAAATTCTCGGCATTTTCGAATACCATGCGTTCAAACCCCTCGACGAATACGATACCGAAAGCGGCATCGACAATTTGGACCAAAGTCCGCAAGACCCGATCACGGGCGAATACCTGGGTTTTCCGGCTTGGCATACCTTCGATTTGGCATTTAATTATTATCTTACGCATAATTTAACCCTCAGCGTGGGCGTGGACAACATCTTCGACATCCACTACAAACGGTTCGCTTCGGCCGTTAGCGAACCGGGACGCAATCTCAAAATCCAAATTTCCGGTCGATTCTAATTCCTCCCGCCATGAAGACCCTAACCTTCCGAAATATGGAACCCAAAACGCTCGGCGAATTCATCATCGAGAAACAACACGAATTCCCGTATTCCACGGGAGAACTCAGCAGCCTCCTCAATTCCATCCGTTTGGCCGCCAAGATCGTGAATCATTACGTGAACAAGGCCGGGTTGGTGGACATATTGGGCACGGCCGACGGGATCAACGTGCACGACGAGCAACAGCAAAAATTGGACGTGCTGGCCAATAAGCTGTTTATCAATGCCCTCATCAACCGGGAAATCGTATGCGGCATCGCGTCGGAAGAGGAGCCGAATTTCATCCGCATTGCGGGGGCCAACGGCGACAACATGAACAAATACGTGGTGCTGATCGATCCCTTGGACGGCTCTTCCAATATCGACGTGAACGTATCGGTGGGGAGCATTTTTTCCATTTACCGGCGGGTGAGCCCCATCGGAACCCCGGTCACCATCGAGGATTTCCTCCAACCGGGACACAAACAGATTGCGGCGGGCTACGTGATTTACGGCACCTCCACCATGCTGGTTTATACCACGGGCCACGGCGTGAACGGCTTTACGCTCAATCCCGCCATCGGCGTGTTTTACCTTTCCCACCCCAACATGAAATTTCCCGAAAAGGGTAAAATCTATTCCATCAACGAAGGTAATTACGTGCACTTTCCCCTGGGAATCAAAAAGTTTATTAAATATTGCCAGGAAGAAACGGACGATCGACCCTACACTTCGCGATACATAGGCTCGTTGGTGTCCGATTTCCACCGCAATTTGATCAAAGGAGGGGTGTACTTATATCCGCCCACTTCCAAACATCCCAACGGAAAATTGCGCCTTCTGTACGAGTGCAATCCCATGGCCTTTTTGGCCGAACAGGCGGGAGGCAAAGCCTCGGACGGCAAACGGCGCATCCTCGACATCGAACCCGTCGAATTGCACCAACGCGTACCTTTTTATGTGGGTAACAAAGAAATGGTGGATAAGATCGAGGATTTCATTCAAATTTACGACTGATCCATGCTGGAGCGGCTTTACCGGATTTTCACGGAATCGGAAGGGGTGGAAAAAGATACGCGCCGCCCGCTGGAAGGAAAAATTTACTGGGCCCTCAAGGGGGAGCGGTTCGACGGCAACGCTTTTATAGATCAAGCCTTGGAAAAGGGGGCCGTCCATGCGGTGAGCGACGACCCCCGCCGGAAGGGCGATCCCCGCATCACCGTAGTGGACAATACCTTGCACGCCCTGTGGGACCTGGCCCGCCTCCATCGCCGGCGAACGGGGGTAAAGGTGATTGCCGTTACGGGCTCCAACGGTAAAACCACCACCAAGGAGCTGATGCGCGAAGTGCTGAGCCGCCGGTTTCACGTAATCGCCACCGAAGGAAACCTCAACAACCACATCGGGGTGCCTTTGACGCTCCTCTCCATTCGACCCGATACGGAAATTGCCGTGGTGGAAATGGGGATCAATCATTTCGGAGAAATGGAACTCCTGTGCCGGATAGCCGAACCCGATTACGGCTATATCACCTCTTTCGGCGAAGCGCATTTGGAATTTTTCGGAAATTTGGAAGGAGTGATCCGTGCCAAAACGGTGCTTTACCGCTACTTGCGCGTGCGTGACGGATTGGCCTTCATCAACCGTGACGATCCCGTTCAGCGGACCCATACGCGGGGGATGCGCCGATACGGATTTACCTACGCACACACGCCCGGAGCCGACGTGATCCTGGAAAAGGCGGCCGAAACGCCTTTCTTGGCCGTCCGGTATAAAGGGCTGGAAATTCCCACCCGTCTGGCGGGCGCATTTCATTTTACCAACATCGGAGGGGCTATTACGGCGGGCGATTATTTCGGAGTGTCGCCCCGCTTGATTGCCGAGGCCGTTTCTTCATACCAACCGCGCAATAACCGCTCGCAATGGATCGAAACATCCGGCGGTTTGCGCATTCTGCTGGATGCCTATAACGCCAATCCCACCAGTATGAAAGCGGCGTTGGAAACCCTGGCCCGCATGCCCGGCAAAAAGGCGGCCGTCCTGGGTGACATGCTGGAATTGGGCCCTTCGGCACCCGAAAAACATGCCGAAATCGTACGCTTACTCAAAGAATTGGATATTCCCGCCTGGCTGATCGGCCCCGTTTTTTCATCAGTTCCGCATCATGAAGGGATTTTGGGGACCTTCCCTTCGGCGGACGCCTTCAAAAATGCCGTCAACCTCTCCGACCTGGGCGATGCCACGGTCCTGATTAAGGCATCGAGAGGGTTGACGTTGGAACGGGTAGTGGAAGATTTACTCCGCGAGAATTAAAATTCATGTTCAGCAAAAAAAGCGCCTCCGCCCATTTCGTCAAAACCGGCGTCATAGACCCGATATCCCGCCTTACGCACCGCCCGGATGGCGGCTTTACGCAATTTACCCGTGCCCTTGCCGTGGATTACCAAAAATTTGGAAGTGCGGGTTTGTTTCATGCGACGGATAAACATTTCCAATGCCCGAAGCTGATATTTTAAAATTTCGCCGGGTAATACACCGGGAGGAATATGGGAAAGCCGTTCGGCATGCAAATCGATTTGAGGAATCCCCTTGGATTTGCGGGCGCGCGTAGAAGAGGAACCCGAAAGGCGAGGACTTTTTTCCTTCATGCGGGGTACAAGAGCGCCTACCGGCCCGGAAAGATGCCATGCGGGCACAAGCTCGTCGGCGCGGCGGATATGGATAAAACCTTCTTC
>JAADED010000054.1 GCA_013153605.1 Chlorobiota bacterium
TCCGAGTCTTAACTTTGCGTCGAAACCAAAATTGCATACATGCCACTGAGCGAACAAGAAAGCGTACGGCGGGAAGCTTTGCGCCGCCTCCGGGAATTGGGCATCGAGCCCTATCCGGCCGAAGAATTTCCCGTGACGGCCACTTCACGCGATATCAAGAAAAATTACGAGCGGTACGAAGGCAAAGAAGTATGCCTGGCGGGCCGCATCATGAGCCGTCGCATCATGGGAAAGGCCTCTTTTGCCGAACTTAAAGACGGCCAAGGGCGGATTCAATTGTATTTCAACCGCGACGAATTGGCGCCCGGCGAGGATAAAACTCTCTACAACGAGGTGTTCAAAAAACTCCTGGACCTTGGCGATATTATCGGCGTATGCGGCGAGGTGTTCAAAACCCGTACGGGAGAAATCACGGTAAACGTAAAGTCCCTCAAGGTATTGTCCAAAGCCTTGCGGCCTTTGCCGGTGGTCAAGGTGGATGCCGAAGGCAAGGTGCACGACGCTTTTTCGGATCCCGAATTACGCTACCGCCGCCGATATGTGGACTTGATTGTCAACGATAAGGTCAAAGACACTTTTATTAAACGAAGCAAAATCATCAACGCCATGCGCCGCTTTTTCGACCGCCACGGCTACTTGGAAGTGGAAACTCCCGTCCTTCAGCCCATTCCGGGAGGGGCGGCGGCCCGGCCTTTTGTGACCCATCACAATGCATTGGACATTCCTCTTTATCTCCGCATTGCCAACGAGCTTTACCTCAAACGCCTGATTGTGGGAGGGTTCGACGGGGTATATGAATTTGCCAAAGTATTCCGCAACGAAGGAATGGACCGGACCCACAATCCCGAATTTACCGTATTGGAACTTTACGTACCTTATAAGGATTACAATTGGATGATGAATTTTACCGAGCAATTGCTCGAAGAAGTGGTTAAGGAAGTAACGGGCGGCGATACCAAAGTCAAGGTGGGAGACAAAGTCATCGATTTCAAGGCCCCTTACCCGCGGGTGCCCATATTGGAGGCCATCAAGGAGCATACGGGTTACGACTTGCACGGCAAGAGCGAGGAAGAAATCCGCGAAATCGCCCAAAAACTCGGCCTCGAAGTGGACGAAACCATGGGCAAAGGCAAGCTCATCGACGCCATATTCGGCGAATTTGCCGAAAAACATTACATCCAACCCACTTTTATCATCGATTATCCGGTGGAAATGTCGCCCTTGACCAAAAAACACCGTTCCAAACCCGGCCTCACCGAACGGTTCGAGCTCATCGTGAACGGCAAAGAAA
This sequence comes from Chlorobiota bacterium, assembly GCA_013153605.1. GTDB lineage: Bacteria > Bacteroidota > Bacteroidia > Flavobacteriales > Flavobacteriaceae > JAADED01. Next base: position 1,292 of record JAADED010000054.1, read on the forward strand.
TCGCCAATGCCTATTCGGAGCTCAATGATCCCATCGATCAGTTGGAGCGGTTCAAGGATCAATTGCGCCTCTCGGAAAAAGGGGACGACGAAGCCATGTATATCGACTACGATTTTATCCGAGCGTTGGAATACGGCATGCCGCCCACGGCGGGCATCGGCATCGGCATCGACCGGCTTACCATGTTGCTCACCGACAACGACAGCATTCAGGAAGTGATCTTCTTCCCCCAAATGCGTCCCGAAAAGCCCGAACAGCAAGGGCCGGAGTTGACGGAAAACGAAAAAAAAGTGCTGGATCTCATACCCGACCAACCCGTCCGGCTCGACGAGGTCAAAGCCCGTGCCGGATTGAGCAATAAAAAATGGGATAAAGCCGTGAAAGGGCTCAAAGCCAAAGGGCTGGTCAAAGTCTTTCGGGACGAAGACGTGGTGAAAATTCAAAAAACGGACTAATGGCCGGCCTTCCTCCTTTGCATTTTCCCGTCATGCCCGAGTTGCGGGGAGTGCAACGGGACGGCCGCTGGTATGTGTGGGACGGACGGCGTGACAAGTACGTGTTGCTCACCCCGGAAGAATGGGTGCGCCGCCATGTGATTGCGTGGCTCGAAAGCGAAGGATATCCGCCCGGCTTGATTGCGGTGGAGCGCCAACTGGAAATCAACGGCTTGCCTCGTCGCTTCGATGTGGCGGTGTTCGACAGGCAAAACCGGCCTTTCATGCTGGTGGAATGCAAGCGGCCGGACGTGAAAATCACGCCGCGCACCTTGTCGCAGGCGTTTATGTACAACAGGGCCCTGAAGGCACCTTACCTCTTGCTGACCAACGGACTGACACATTACTTGCTGGCATTGACTCCCATGGGAGACATGCAAGCTTTAACCCGCCTCCCGCGTTTTGAACAATATCCGTAAATCCGTAGCGGTCGCCTTGCTGAACTGGAACGGCAAGAAGTGGTTGGAGCGGTTCCTCCCCGTGCTGGCGGAGCATACGCCCGGGGCTGTCATCTATCTGATCGACAACCGCTCGCGTGATGATTCCGTCGCTTGGGTTCGAAAGCATTTTCCCGAAGTAAAAATCATCCCCCTGGTCAAAAATTACGGATTTGCGGGCGGCTATAACCGCGGGCTCAAACAAATCGACGAGGATATCGTGGTGCTTCTGAACACCGACGTGGAAGTAACGTCCGGATGGTTGGAGCCATTGGTGGACAAATTGCGCCAAAACAACCGCATAGTGGCCGTCCAGCCCAAAATCAAAGATTGGAACCGCAAGGATTATTTCGAATATGCGGGAGCCGCCGGCGGCTTTATCGACTTTTGGGGCTACCCCTATTGCGACGGACGAACGGGTATGTATACCGAACAAGACCGGGGTCAATACGAAACCGAAAAAGACGTACACTGGACCTCGGGAGCTTGCATGGCGGTGGACCGCCGCATGTTTTTGCAAGAAGGAGGCTTCGACGAAAATTTTTTCGCCCACCAGGAAGAAATCGACTGGGCCTGGCGTATGCGACGCAAAGGCAAGCGATTGGTATATGTGCCCGCTTCCACGGTGTATCATGCCGGGGGCGGAAGTTTGGCATACGGCCATCCCCAAAAAACTTTTCTCAATTTTCGCAATAACCTGTTGATGTTGCTCAAAAACTTGCCGCCCGCTCTTCTGCTACCCGTCATTTTGGGTCGGTTGATTCTCGACGGATTGGCCGGCCTTATGTTTTTATTAAAGGGGAAGCCTTCTCATACTTGGGCGATCATACGCGCGCATTTTGCGTTTTACCGCCTGATTCCCCGTTATTTTAAAGAGAGGCGCCCCCCTTACCTCCGAAAATATTATCGGGGATTTTCCGTATGGCTCAAATCTTTGTTTAAAAAATAACGGAATTCGGTGCTTTAATAATCGGCTTTTGCTATTGAAAAGATAGCATTTTTGTAAAATTTTGCCACGCACATGCCGTAATGCGGTTGCCTATTGAGAAAAAGGCGGGCCACTTATAAATTAAAAACATTACGCCGAAGGCGGAAATAGTAAAAATATGCCGACGGCGCAAAAGATTGCCTATTCCTTAAACACTTAATTCAAAAAAATTCAACGAAAGCGACAAGGGGTCTTTCTTAATCTACATTTCAGAACACATCCCGTGGCATAAGCCCCCCATACGGCCCAAAAGGGAAGGGTCACATAAAACATCCGGTTGTAGGCGCTGACCAGGCTGCTCATTGCCAAATAAACGATAAAGTAAACCGCCAGCCAATGTAAGAGCACGGGAAAAGCCCGGGGATGAATCATCCAAATAAAAAGGGACAGGAAAATGAGGGGTATCCAAAACAGATTGGGGACCAGGGTAACCAGCGTGCGCAAGGTTTGGGGTTTGTCCGTATAGGGAAAATTAAAGAGCATCCGGGAGATATTGGCCGTCCAATTGCGGAGGTATTTATCGGGCCGGCGGCGGATGTTCTCAATGGCTTTTTGTTTGAAAGCCCGGTCGCGGGCCAAGGGGTCCAGCGTGCGGATGCTGTCGATGAAATGCCGGTGCCCCGGCCGTTCGGCCAATTGGTCCATGCTAAGCCAATCGCCCCATTCGTCGGGGTAAGGAGTGCTCATGGTATATAGCGACATGCCTCCCGCATTCGACCAATAAAAAAATTTGCCCGTAAGTGCGGAGGTATAAATAAGGTAAGGCATGCCCACAAGAAGGGCGCCCGTCCAAACGGCGGCTACGGCGCGGTGGCGCAAGTCTTTGGTGCGGAGCCATATAATCAGGGCGGCCGCCCAAAGGAGGAGGGTCACATAAGCGAAAATGATTTTGGTGAGGATGAGCCATCCCCATGCCAAAGCCGCAAGGAGGAGATTTTTGCCCCCGGGACGGAGGTAATGGCGGAAAGCGGTATATACCGAGGCGGCCACAAGGAACCAAGTGAAAGGTTCGGTAAGCAAATAGGGCATCATCTGCCACAGGGGCGGGTACAGGGCAAGAGCCAGCGAAAAAAATACGGCTGTGGACGACGAGGCAAAAGTGCGAACGGTTCGGTGAATCAATACCAGGGAGGCATAGCCCCACAAGGCGTTGGCCAAGCGCAACACATCCCACGAAAGCCCCGGCGCTTTCCCGGCCGCCAGCACCAGCGGATATCCGGGACCGTTCCATAAATTAATCTCGGGCGGGGGAGGGGAGTAGCTCCCTTCCAACAGGCGGAGGGCAAATCCCATGTAGCGGCTTTCGTCGCCGAATGGGGTTTCGGGGGCCAAAACCCAAGCCAAAAGGGCATAAAACAAAAGAAAAGGTAAATATAAAAGACCCGGCGGCATGCCGGATAAGCGTTGCCATGCGCGCGCGGGCCTGTTCATCGATTTTACGGGAGTTTATTTGGCAAATCGGGAGGCCGGTTTGACGGCCTTGCGTCCTTCGGAATAATCGTAGAAGCCCTCACCGGATTTCACGCCCAGTTTGCCGGCTTCCACCATGTTTACCAGCAAGGGATTGGGCGCGTATTTGGGATTTTTGAATCCTTCGTACATCACGTTGAGAATGGCCAGCACCACGTCCAGTCCGATAAAGTCGGCCAATTCCAGGGGCCCCATGGGATGGTTGGCTCCCAATTTGAGAACGGTGTCTATTTCCTTCACGCCGGCCACGCCCGTTTGCAAAGCTTCGATGGCTTCGTTGATCATGGGCATGAGGATGCGGTTGGCGATAAATCCGGGATAATCGTTGACCTCCACCGGCACTTTGCCCAGCTTTTCACTGAGCTTGAATACCAAATCCCGGGTTTCGTCCAGCGTGGAATAGCCGCGAATCACTTCCACCAATTTCATCACGGGAACGGGATTCATAAAATGCATACCGATTACCAGCCCCGGTCGCGAGGTGTGGGAAGCGATTTTGGTAATGGAAATGGAGGAGGTGTTGGTAGCCAGCACCACGTCGGGATCGGTCCATTCGTCCATATTGCGGAAGAGGTCGAATTTGATTTGCGGATTTTCGGTGGCCGCTTCCACCACAAAATCCACTCCTTGCAACCCTTCGCGCAAGCTTTCGAACGTTTTGATATGGTCCAAGGTTTTTTCCTTGGTTTCTTCATCGATTTTTTGTTTGGCCAACAAGCGCATGAGGTTCTTTTCGATAATGGCCAGCGCCCGTTCCAATGCCGATTTGGATACGTCGATCAGATGGACTTCATAGCCGTTTTGGGCGAACACGTGGGCGATTCCGTTTCCCATGGTGCCCGCTCCCACCACGGCCACGGTGTGTATATTTTCGAAAGATCGGATCATAGCGCATGCTTTTTGACAAATTTAATCAAATCCGAGGGATTTTGTCTTGCCCTTTGCCTTGCTTTGACATGCGTGAGGCGAAAAAAACGTAAATGTTTTGGGGAATCGGCATATTTTTATGAAATTTGTCATAAAATTCGACCCATGATACGAACGACCGCCCTGTTTTTTATTTTTATTTTGATTTTTCCTTTTGCTCATCATGCACAAACCCTGATCTCGAGGGGAAGCACATGGAAATATCACGACCGGGGAGTGGATTTGGGCACCGCTTGGCGCCAAGTTTCCTATGACGATTCGTCCTGGCCGTCGGGACCGGCTCAATTGGGATTCGGCGACGGGGATGAAGCCACCGTCCTTCAATCGGGACATATTACCTATTATTTCCGCAAAACTTTTACCCTTAACGGCGCTCCCTCGCAAAACGGGTTGGCCGTCGAACTCTTGCGCGACGACGGCGCGGTGATCTACATCAACGGCACCGAAGTGGTGCGTTCCAACATGCCGCAAGGGACCGTGACTTACAACACTTTGGCCGCAAGCACCGTGGCCGGTTCGGAAGAAGATACCTATTTCAGCTATGTGATTCCTTCCTCGTATTTGGTGCAAGGCACCAATGTGGTGGCGGTGGAAGTTCACCAGCGATCCGCATCGAGTTCCGACATCAGCTTCGATCTCTCGCTTTCTCTCACCGATTTGGGAGCTCATGTATTTCGCAAGCGTCCTTATCTGATTTATCCCGGAACTTCGGATGCCATGACCGTATTATGGCAATTGCCTGCTTCGGGCACCTGTACGTTCCGTTACGGTACGGATACCACTTATGCCGGAGGCACGCTAACCGTGAACGAATACGGAACCGACCATCAATTTCGGGTGGATTTGTCTTCCCTGACACCCGATACCCGCTATTTTTACCGGGTGGAATGCAACGGGGGTTTTTATGAAGGAAGTTTTCGCTCGGGCGCTTCGGCTACCGCTACCTCATTCACCTTTTATGCCTACGGCGACACGCGAACCCAACCTTGGGAGCACGACGGCGTGGCGGCTCAAATACTCAACCGACTGACCGCCGATCCCGATTCGCAAACGTTCTTGATCAATTCCGGCGATTTGGTGGAAGACGGCGACCTGGAAACCGATTGGGACGAACAGCTGTTTTCCGCCAATTATCCGAATATCAACCGCATGATGGCCTCCTTACCCTACTTGGCGGCGGTGGGCAACCACGAAGGGAGCGGCCGCCTTTTTGCCAAATATTTTCCGTATCCCATGTTTGCCGGCATTCCCGACGCCTATTACTCGTTCGATTACGGGAACGTGCATTTCGTGGTCATCGATCAGTATGCCGATTATTCGGTGGGTAGCGCCCAATACAATTGGTTGGTCAACGATCTGGCTTCCACCGGCAAACCTTGGCGCATCGCCATTTTCCACAAACCCGGCTGGTCGGCGGGAGGACACGGCAACGACAGCGACGTACAAAACATCCTCCAACCGCTGTTCCGGCAATACCATGTGGCCATGGCCATTACGGGGCATAATCATTATTATGCCCGCGCCGATGTCAACGGCATCCAACACATAACTACGGGCGGAGGAGGCGCTCCCCTGTATTACCCGTCGTCCACCTATCCTTATATTGTCCGCACCGACCGAAGCTACCATTTCCTTCAAGTCCGGGTGGTGGACAACCGCACCATGGAAGTGAGCGCCATTCGGCAAAACGGCACCCTCATCGAGCGGTTTACGGTGATGAATCCCAATGCCGCCCTTACCGCCTCCCAAGCCGACAAATATCATGTGGCCGCCGTGCCGGGGCGAATCCTCATTTATGCACCCGTGGGAGGTACACCCTATGCGGTGTATGACCTTACGGGACGTCTGATACGAAAGGGTGTGCTCGAGAAAGGTCAAAACCGGGTGGCCATTCCGCGTACGGGCATTTATTTGGTGCAAATTACCCCTCCCCAAGGCCGGCCTTTCGGGCGCAAGGTGGTGGTGCCCTGAGTCGGCACGAAATTTGTTCTTTTCAGGGTAAAATAAAGGGATGAAAAAGGGGATTTTATTCGCCGGAATTTTCGCATGGCTCCTGGCTTCGTGCAGTTCGGTCAAGGTTACTTACGATCGGTCGGTTGATTTCTCGCGTTACCGCACTTTCGCTTACATCAAAGACCCGGAAGTCAAAAAGAGCGGCTTGCCCGAAAAATATTTGCGCATCATCGTGCGTGCATCCGACCGGTTCATTAAAAGCTTGGGTCTCCGGCCCGATCCCCGTTCCCCCGATTTGTTGGTAAAGATTGTGCCCCGATTCCACAAGCGGGTGGACGTTTATCCCGGTCCTCCTTACGCGGGTCCCGCACGTCCGGCCTACGAGGGTACGGTGGCTCTTGTTTTTATCGATGCCCGTACGGGAAAAAAGGTCTGGGAAGGACGTTTTCCGCTTCTTTTTCAATCCCGTGCTTCGCTTGAAGCCCAATTGGAAAAACGCCTCCGAGAATTGGCCCGCAAATATCCGGGAGCCGTCACCGAAGACCGTCCCAACGAATGACGTCGCGAATTACCAGCGAGCTGTCGATTACATATACCAACGGACGGTTCGTATTCCAATAGTTGAAATGCAACGTCTTTTTTTGTTTTAAAATGTATTGATTTTCTTCATCCAGTCCCAAACGGGGCAAAAGCGCTTTGAGAATTTCCAAATCGGGCGAAGCCACGTGCAAATAAGCCGTATAAGGGCGTATCGGATAGCTACGGGCCTTGCGGCGTACGCGGGGAACCAAGCCCGGAAGGCTGTCCGTATCGGGCACGACAACCAGCAAGGTTAAAGGATGTTGTTGCAAAATGCCGCTCAATTCCGTTTTTCGGCAATGGATGTCGGTTACCTCCATGGGAGGAAAATATCCCCCTTTGACCGAGCTGAAAAAAGCTTCGAGAAATCCGAAAAATTTATCCCGGTGTTCGGGTGAACGGAAAATACGGTGCGCTTCTTCAAACAGGCGATTGCATTGGTCGTGGTCGATGCGGAAAAAGTCCCGTTGCAAAAGCATTTCCATATTGACCAATTTCACCGTTTCCGCCAAATCGGGATCCTTTTTAAGGGTGGTATCCACGTCCGTTACAAAGCGGTAAATGGATTCCAGGTCCTCCACCTTTTGATCGCGATGGCGGTTCATAAAATAGCGGTAGGCATATTTGAGAAGAGGATAACTCTTGTGATGGGGCTCGTCCCATCGGAAGGGAAATTCTTTCCGGTAATTTACCGGCCGGTCCGGGAAGCGGGCGTTATACAATTCGTAACTGTACCAGTCGTCGGTAAAAAGGTAATGCTCGGTGATGCGTTTTTTTACCTCATTGTCCAGCAGTCGTCGGTCGAGGTCTTTGTATTCCGCCAGGGTATTCATTTTGTTTTGGCGGAATCGCTTGATGATGTAGGCGATGTTAAAGGTATCCCTTTGCCGGAACATGGATCGGAGGACCCTTTGTTTTCGGGCGTTGATGCGTTCCAGGTCGAGCCACAAATTATTCACTGCCGACCCCGTACCCGAAAAATGGGCCGTGGAGGGCAATTCATGGAAGTCGGCGTAAAGGTGGATGCTGTCGCCGGGACGGGCGTAAACTTTGATGAAATGCCGCCCCACTTTGAGGAAATAGTCTCGATCCCGGGGCAATTCCAGTTCGAACCTGAAATTTCCGGCGCGATCGGTTTTGGTGACCAACGCGTCGGTAGTCAGATAATCGTCGCTCAGCTTGATTTCGTTTTCGTCCGCATGGACGATTTTCCCGGTAATCAATGTTTTGCGGGGGTGTTCGCATCCGGCCCACCACAGGGCCGCCGTCAGCCACATGATCCAAAACCCCGTTCGTTTCATGCCCGTATGCGGTTATGAAGTCATTGCGTTTTTGGCTTCTTTGCGGCGTACGTAAACCTTGTCGTAGAACACCAGGGCCAAAAAGGTAAACAATCCGATTCCCACAAAAATATAGAGAATGCGGTTGGGATGATAGGCATCCCACAAATACACCGTCAGCTCGTTGACACTCATGTGCAATTTGTCGGCCACCTGTTGGAGGAATTCCGTTTTGGTAATTTCCGCCGGCACGTCGTTTAAAATGTGGCCTTGCTCGTCCACCACTTTGAATCCTTTGGCGGTGTAGGTGATCAACCGGCCGTTATTGTCGGTGATTTCCAAGCCGCGGGCCACCGCTTCTTTATAAGCAAGCGCGATTTTGGACGAAATCTTTCCGTACACGCTACCCGAGAGCCAACCCGCAATCTTGTTGCCCGCAAATACCGGTAGGAAATAGGTGCCCATGTACAGGGCCTCCTTCCCTTTGGGCGAAATTTCCGCAATGTAGGCCGAAAATTTGGGGTTGGACATCATTTCCCCGATGGCAAAGATGATGATGCCCAGTATGGTGTACATGCCGTTTCGGAAGTAGAAGGTAAGCCCGATTCCCAAAGAGATAATGAGGAAACCCGTAATCATGGCATTCACCGGGCGCCAGCGGAGGATGAGATAGGAAATCAACATTTGAAGGAGAATAATCGAAAGGGCGTCCAGGTTGATAAGCAATTCGGGTTTGGCCACGCCTTCTTGGGCGTCACCGATAAGGACCGCCAGCCAAGGGTGGATGTTGTACACCTTTTGGTATAATTCCCGCAGGTCGATCCAGTCTTGAATGAATTTGGGCAAGGTGTAGAACAATTGATTGAACAAACTCCAAAAACCCACCATGATGATCAGCAATACGGTGAGCTTGGCGTCTTTGAGAGCTTCGAATATGTTCTTGAACGATTGTTTGACGGTTTCCCAAACCGAATCGTCGGTTTTTTCGACTTTGTCCTTTTTGAAAAAGAAGATGGTAAGGAGCAAATTCACCAAAATCACGCCGGCGGCCATGTGAAAGGCGATGATCCAATTATCTTCGCCGCGCAATTTACCCACGATAAAGGGGCCTATCCACCCGCCGATGTTCACCATCATATAAAACACCCCGAATCCCATGGAGGCGTTCCACGGGTTGGTGGTTTTGGTGACGATGGCCGACGCCACGGGTTTGAACATGGCCGCGCCGATGGCCACGTAGAGGAAGGTGAAATAAAATCCCCAGAAAGAATCCACATAGCCCAAGGCAAAATAGCCGGTGGACAGGATGAGGAACGAAATGATCAAGCTCAATTTATACCCGATCCGGTCGGCGATGGCACCGGTGATGATGGGGAGAAAATATAAAATGGCCGTAATATCTCCCGTGATTTTACCTTGTTGTTCGTCGGTGAATCCCAATCCGTTTTTGTCCCGCGAAGCCACCAGATACAGGGCCAGAATGGCGAACATGCCGTACCATGCAAAGCGTTCCAACAATTCGAATATGCTCGCCATCCAAAAGCGGGACGGGAAGGATTTCATCAAAGCGAGAAAACCGGCTTTTTTCTGTGTCTCCATATTCCTCCTCGATTGTGATTAGTGAATACCTTTCATGGCTTTATTCAGAAGCGGCGAGAGGGCCAAAAGGATGAGGCCCACCGCGATTTCGGTCCACATAATGAAGGGATAGAGTTCCACTTCGAGTCCCAGATTTTTGAGAAATTCCATCAATTTCACGAATCCCGCGGCCATGTAGTTTCCGGCGGCAAAACTGGCCATCCACAATCCCATTACGATGGATACCATTTTGGCATCGGCCAATTTGGTGATCATGGACAATCCGATGGGCGATAACATCAGCTCTCCGATGGTGAGGATCACATATACCGTCACCAGCCACATGGGCGATACCAGCACGCTTTCACCGCCGGGCACCAGTTTGAGGGGATTCAGCGGCGCTTGCAAGGGCCACAGAAGGGAAGGCAAGTGGCCCGTATGGGCTTTGACATATGCCAGTGTCATCACGTAAAAGGCCAAAGCCCCGAAAAACAGACCCAAAGCGAACTTAACGGGTGTACGGGGATTGATCCCCCATTTATCCAACTTCAACCAAAGCACCGAGAACAGGGGGGCAAACACCAAAATGGCGAAAGGATTGATATTTTGGAACCACGAAGCGGGAATTTCGGGTCCTTGAGAGAAATATACCCAGGCGCCCAAGAAGGCGAAAGTGAGCGTACCGTGCAATCCCGCCTTGTACAGGGGCCGGATGCGGGCTTTGAGTTCTTCGTCGTCCTTATAAATTTTGATATATAAAGCCACCAGGAAAAGAATCAGGAAGAACAGGGCCGCATATCCGTAGATTCTCAGAGGGATTGCTTTCAGGAATTCCGGTGCCCATATAGGATCCAGCACGCGGTCGGTATTGCGTTTGGCAAAAAGGTTAAACGTGCCGCCCGCCTGTTCGAAGCCGGCCCAAAAGGCGATGTTGAAAACCGCCAGCGTCACGATCACGCCCATACGGCTCCATCCCGTTTTTTTGCTGGTGAGCATCAAGAGGATGGCCAGGAAGAAGAGGACGGTTCCTCCGACGGCCAAAATGAGGACTTTGGTCTTGGTCATCTCCTCGAAAAAGCCCGCTTCGAAGGCCGCCACCACGGCCAATACCACGGCGACCACCGCTCCGAAAATGGTTTTCCAACGATCCGTATCTTCCAACCCTCGGATGATCACGTATGCCACACCTAAAACGCCCAATGCAAATGCCGAAATTAAGATGTGGGTTTTAAGGCCCGAAGGCAATTGTTTCCACAAATACATAATGGCCACCGTCACTACGATTACGGCGATGCTGAGCATAAAAATTTGACTCCAATCTTTCCAGCCCAGCACACGGGGTTGGGTTTCGCCCGGGGGCAAACCTTTGTCTTCGAGCGTCCATTCGTGCAAGTGCATCCATAAAATACCGATCAACATACCCACGCCGGCGGAGAAGAATCCCCATCCCCAGAAGACCTTTTCACCCAAAGTGCCCGCAATAAAGGGTCCCAGGATCGCTCCCAGGTTGATACCCATATAGAATATATTGAAGGCCGAATCTTTGAGGGGGTCGTTGTCGTCGTAAAAATCGCCCACAATGGTGGAAATGTTCGGCTTGAAGAAGCCGTTCCCCACGATGAGGGTGCCCAATCCCAAGTTGAACACCTCAAATCTGGTGGCGAGGTCCCACCCCCAAAGGGCGCCGAAAGCGCTCAGAGCCAACAAAAATTGGCCGGTGGCCATGATGAGCCCGCCCATATAGACGGTTTTGCGTTTGCCCAAGAATTTGTCGGCCACCCATCCGCCCAAAATGGGGGTCAGGTACACCAGCGAGGTGAAGATTCCGTAAATGGCAATGGCCTCCGTATCGTTCATGCCGAAGCCGTACTTGGTGACGGCGGCAATCAGATACAGGGTCAATATGGCGCGCATGCCGTAGTAGGAGAACCTCTCCCACATTTCGGTGGTAAACAGGGTATATAACGCTTTGGGATGTGTGCGTTTGTCGCTCATGGGTTTAATTTTTTAAATGTTTCAAAAAATATTCGTGCATCAACCGGTATAGGTGGAGGCGGGTTTGGCCGCCGTAAATGCCGTGATTTTTGTCGGGATAAATATGCATGTCAAAGGGGATACCCGATTCCTGGAGTTTTCGGGCCAATGCATAGGTGTTTTGCACGTGTACATTATCGTCGGCGGTGCCGTGAATGAGGAAGAGGGGTTTTTCCAGCCCTTCGGCATACGAGAGCACCGAAGATTCCTGATAGCCGTCGGGATTGTCCTCGGGGCGTTGCATGTAGCGTTCGGTGTAGGCGGTGTCGTAAAAGCGCCAGTCCGTTACGGGAGCCACCGCCACCGCCATGTCAAACACGTCAGCCGCTTTATGAACGGCCAGGGCCGCCATGTAACCGCCGTAGCTCCATCCCCAAATTCCCGTCCGGCCGGGGGCCAAATCTTTGCATTTTTGCATTTCGGCCACGGCGGCACGCAAATCTTCGGTTTCGTATTTTCCCAAATGTTTGTAGGTTATTTGTCGAAATTCCTTGCCTCGGCCGCCCGTTCCTCGGGTGTCCACCGTCAGCACCATGATACCTTCCTGAGCCAACATCCGGTGGAAGAGGTCGTTATACCCGCCCCACCGGTTGACCGCCGTTTGGATGCCCGGTCCGTTATATTGATAGACGAGCAAGCCGTAAGGCTTGAGAGAGTCGGCTTGCGGCGGGCGATAAACCACCGCATTGAGTCGGTATCGTTTGTCGGCCGAGGGTAGGGTGATGTATTTTTTCTCTACGGGAATATATTCGTCCAACAGGGCTTTGAGGCCGGAATTGTCCGCCAGCGTATCCCCGGGGTAGGCAAAAGTGCGCTTGCGATTGAGGCGATAGAGCACCGTCACGGGCGGTTGCTCCAGCGAAGACGAAGTCAGCCACATAAAGCGAAAGTCGCGGCTGAAGCCGGCCGAGTGCCATCCCTCTCCGGGAGAAAGAAGGGTGTATTTTTTGCTTTTCAACCCTTGAGCGGCCACCGTGCGGTTAAACCCGCGAAGGCTTGATTTTTGGAAAAAGACCTTTTTCGATGCCGGGTCATAGCCGTAAAAAGAAGTTACCTCGTCCTTTCCCCGCGTGATCTGTCGGGGCTCGCCTCCCCGGCGATGATATAAATAAATATGGTTATATCCGTTCCGCTCGCTCAACCATAGGAACCGGTTGTCGTCGATCCAACGGATGGTTTTGATGCGTTCCAAATCCACGTACTTCTCGTCCGATTGCTCGGCCATGAGTTCCGCCTTCCCGCTTCCGTCCACCGCATACAGGTGCAAGCGGTTTTGAAGGCGGTTGAGGGTCATCACCAAAAATTCCGAAGGCAAACGGCCGGGTTGAATGTAGGGCTTATATTCGAAAGTATCCAATTCCACCTCCCGCGCGGATTTATTTTTGAAATCATACACATGAAGGGTCACCTTCGAATTGGGGTAACCCGCTTTGGGGTATTTGTAGGTAAAAGTTTGAGGGTAGGCTTCGTCGCCGTAAAAGATGAGCGTATATTCGGGCACGCGGCTTTCGTCGAATCGCAAATAGGCCAGATACCGCCCGCCGGGGCTCACGGCATAAGCTTTTACAAAGCCGAATTCTTCTTCATATACCCAATCGGTTTTGCCGTTGATGATGCGGTTTTTCTCTCCGTCGGTGGTCACGGCCGTTTCGGGGCCGTCGGGGAGGGGTTTAAAATAGAGGTTGTTTTTTTTGAAATATACCAAAGTGTCTCCTCCGGGTGTAAAGGAAGGGATTTGGATATAATCAGGCACCGCCGGCATCAGGGTGTCGCGCTCAATGTCGTATAAATAATAACGGGCGGCAAACGAGTGGCGAAATCCCGGACGTATGTCGGCGGCCAGGAGGAGGTATTTCAATCCGGGCGATACTTCGAAGTCCCAAATATAGGCGAATCCCGGATGAGCGGCGGTGGAAAAAAGGGTGCGTTCTTTTTTCCACCCGTCCAGGTTATAGAGGTTAATGAAGTAGGTGCCGTGGACAAATTCCCCCTTGACCAGATGATGATCGCCCGTCAACTTGTAGTCGCCGAATCGTTTGGTGCGGAATTTTCCCGACCATATTTCTTCGAGCGTGAGCTTTTTTTGCCCGTAGGCGTTGCCGGAGAGGAGAAATGCCGCCGCCGCGGCCAGCCACAGATACACGCCCGCTTTATTCATCAATTCGCCGCTGTTTCAAATTTCGCTCAATTTAAAAAAAAATCGGGAGATGCAAGAAAATAAAAAACCGGCCT
>JAADED010000033.1 GCA_013153605.1 Chlorobiota bacterium
TAACCCGTGATCTTGCGAATCACTTTTCCCGTACGCCAATCCACGGCCACCATGGTGGGTAAACCCGAACGCCCCAAAAATCGGGCGGCCAGTTCTTTGTTCTTGCGATATTGGCCGGCCGGCAAGGGTTTGAATCGCGGAAAATCGGCCATGACCAGCACCACGCCGCGGGCTTCCTTTTGAAATTCGGGATGGGGAAATACTTCCCGGCGCAAGGCCTTGCAAGGTGCGCACCAATCCGAGCCCGTAAAAAGGATCACAATGGGTTTGCCTTCCTTTTGGGCCACGGCTTTGGCTTCTTCGTAATCCAAATACCATTGGAGCCCTCCGTATTCCACCGTTTGCTGGGCGTGGGAAAAAGCGAGGGCCGCGAAAATGAGAAAAAATGTGAAAATCGATTTCATTCCGGTTTTTTTACCCGAATGCCGTCAAAATCCGTGCCACGGATTCAGGCTTGGGCTTTGAGGGAATGGACGTAGCGCATCAATTTGGATTTGAGGTTGGCCGCTTTGTTTTTGTGAATGATGTGGCGTTTGGCCAGCTTGTCGATCATGGAAACCACCTTGGGAAGATATTTTTCGGCAATTTCGGGATCTTTGGTAGCCCGCAATTTCTTGATGTTGGTACGGGTTACCTTGTGATAAAAGCGGTTGTGCAAGCGGCGCTTTTTGTTTTGCCGGATGCGCTTTAAGGCCGATTTGTGATGTGCCATATATAAATGTTTATGCCTATTAAAAAAATTAGCAGCCCGACAGGGAATCGAACCCTGATTACAGGAATGAAAATCCTGCGTCCTAACCGTTAGACGACCGGGCCGTAAATGAGTTTGTCAAACATCTTTTGCAGCCCGACGGGGAATCGAACCCCGATTGCAGGAATGAAAATCCTGTGTCCTAACCGTTAGACGATCGGGCCGTTTGAATCGGTTGCAAAAATACGGAAAATTTTTCATTTGTCAATACCCTTTCGCCAAATTTCAAATCTGAAGGGGATACCCGAGGGATCCGTTTTGAGGGGTCCGGCTTCTTCGCGTATCCACCGGGGCGAGGAAGGGAGGGGAAAAAAGGTGTCGGCTTCGGGATCTTGGGCGTCAATGGCCGTGAGGTACAGCGTGTCGGCATGGGGGAGGAAGGCTTGGTACACTTCGGCTCCGCCTATGATATATATCGGCTTGTCGAAACACCGGGCGATCCGAAGGGCATCTTCGGGCGATCGGGCGATAAAAATTCCACCCGAAGGGTAATCTTCCCGGCGGGTAATGACGATATTGATTCTTCCGGGCAAAGGGCGGCCTATGGACTCGTAAGTTTTTCGGCCCATGATTACCACTCCGCCCGTGGTGAGGGCTTTAAAATGTTTAAGGTCGTCGGAAATCCGCCAAATCAGGTCGCCCTTTTTTCCGATTTCACCCCGACGGCCGGCGGCCACCACCAAAGACACCCCCCTTTTCATACCGCCACCGGCGCTTTAATATGGGGATACGGATCGTAGCCTTCGAGTTTAAAATCGTCGTATGTAAAATCGAAAATGCATTTCACGTCGGGATTGAGAATCATGCGCGGCAAGGGGCGCGGTTCGCGCGAGAGCTGTTCTTCCACCTGTTTGAAATGATTTTTATAAATATGCGCATCCCCCAGGGTATGGATAAATTCGCCCGGCTCGTAGCCCGTAACTTGAGCCAGCATCATGGTGAGCAAGGCATAAGATGCGATGTTGAAGGGCACTCCTATAAAAATGTCGGCACTGCGTTGGTAGAGCTGAAGCGACAGTTTGCCGTCGGCCACATATACTTGCCAAAAGGCGTGGCAAGGAGGCAATACGGCTTTGCCTTCGGCAATGTTTTGAGCGTGGGGTTTGGACGAATCGGGCATGACTTCGGGATTCCAAGCCGTCACCAACATGCGGCGGCTGTCGGGATTGGTTTTGATGGTATGAATGAGATTTTTGATTTGGTCGATGCCGCTGTTGTTCCAATTGCGCCATTGGGCGCCGTACACCGGCCCCAGTTCACCCTCTTCGTTGGCCCAGGGATTCCAGATGCGCACTCCGTGGTCGTTGAGGTATTTGACGTTGGTATCCCCTTTGAGAAACCAAAGCAATTCGTGAATGACCGATTTGAGGTGAATTTTTTTGGTGGTGACCAAAGGAAATCCTTCACCGAGGTCAAATCGCATTTGCCAACCGAAGATGCTGCGCGTTCCCGTGCCGGTACGGTCGTTTTTGTCCGTCCCGTGCTCCATCACATGGCGCATAAGGTCCAGGTATTGTTTCATAGCCGTGTTTTGTAATGAAGGATTAATGGGCGAGGACGGGTTCTTCCTCTTCGGGTTTATGTTCGTATTTAAAGAATATGGCGAACAGAATGGCCACAATCAAGGCATAAAGGGCGAATACCGCCCATACGGCGCGCCAATTCACGTGGTCACCTTCACGGAACATGTCCACCACCACTCCGCTGAGGTAGGCTCCCAGCATGGCACCGATTCCGTTGGTCATAATCATGAACAGGCCTTGGGCTGAGGCGCGGATTTTGGGATCCACTTCTTTTTCCACGAATAACGAGCCCGAAATATTGAAAAAATCGAATGCCATGCCGTACACAATCATGGAGAGGATAATGGCCACCGCTCCAATTCCCACGGGCGACCCTATGGCAAACAATCCGAACCGCAAAAACCACGCAATCATACTCATCAACATCACGGTCTTGATGCCGTAGCGTTTGAGGAAAAAGGGTATGGTAAGAATAAACAAGGTTTCGCTGATTTGCGAAAGCGACATTACCACGCCGTTGTATTTGACGATAAAAGCTTCCCGATATTCGGGAATTTTTCCGAAATCATGCAGGTATGCTTCACCCCACATATTGGTGATTTGCAAGGCAGCGCCCAACAACATGGAAAAGAGGAAAAACAAAGCCATTTTTTTGTCCTTGAAAAGCTTGAGGGCATCCAAACCCAAAGCTTGGGCCAAAGATTTTTTCTCCTCTTTTTGAGGGGGACAATCGGGAAGGGTGAAAGTGTAGAGCCCCAATACCAATGAAGCCGCGGCGGCGAAATAAAATTGCTTGGGCGAAGTACCCCACCCCATCAGATCGGTGATCCATGTGGCGATAATAAATCCGATGGTACCCCATACCCGAATGGGCGGGAAGGTTTTGACCACGTCGTAGCCGTGTTTGGTGAGCAAGCAATAGGAAATGGTGTTATCCAACGCAATGGTGGGCATGTAAAGCATCAGATAAAAGAGGGTGACCCAGAAAACCCCTTGGAAATCGGTCTGTTGGGCCAACAGGACCAAAAGTCCCGCGCCGATAATGTGCGAAAGGGCAAACAGCTTGTTGGGACTCAGCCATTTATCGGCTATCACTCCCATTATGCCCGGCATCAGAAGCGAGGCAAGACCCAATGTCATGAATACCAACCCGATTTGTTCGCCCGAAAATTTGAGCGTGTCGTGCATATACTTGCCGAACGATAGCAACCAGGCGCCGAAAACGAAAAATTCGAGGAAGTTAAGAATGATTAACCGGAGCTTGATATCGAATTTCAGTTTCATAGGGCGCTATTATTGGTCTTGATCGGGTTGATCGGGTTGGTCGGAGTCGTCGCGGGATTCTTCCTCTTCGCGTTTTTTGATCAGGTCGCGGATTTTGGCCGCCAGTTCGTAATCTTCGTTTTCAATGGCTTTGTCCAACAATTTTTGCAAATCTTCTTTGGACCCCATGGAGAGCTCGAATTCTTCGCCGAAAATTTCTTGCATCAGCGCTTTGAATTTGCCCATGATTTCTTCCTGAATGCTTTGTTTGAGCTCTTCGTTTTCTTCGGGCAACAGCTCGTCCAGCGCCTTTTGGAGCTCTTCGTCCAGATCGTTGATGTTTTCCACCGGCCGGGTTTTGATTTCCACGCCCGCTTCGTCCATGACTGTGTCGTAAGTATAAATGGGAGCATTGAAGCGAACCGCGAGGGCCACGGCGTCGGAAGTGCGGGAATCGAATACGTAAGTTTCGTTATCGTCTTTTCCCGTCAAATAAATATTGGAATAAAAAATTCCTTCGTGCAATTTGGAAATAATGACTTTGTCGAGCTTGTATCCCAACCCGCGGAGGACGTTGTAGAACAGATCGTGGGTGATGGGACGGGGCGGTTTGATGTTTTTTTCCAGCCCGAAGATGATGGCTTGGGCTTCGAACGCCCCGATCACGATAGGGAGGATGCGCGGATTGTCGGTGTCTTTTTCTTTCAGGTGGAGTAGGAATGCGCCTGTGCCGGTAGAGCTGTTTTCCAACCGGGCGATTTCTAGCGGAATAAGATTCATATCTACCTAAATTATTTCAAAAAGGGGCTGTGCGGCACAGCCCCGTTTGAATGGCGCAATAAAGTTACGAAAAAAACTTTTTAATAGGCTTCCTTGAATTTCTTGAGCTTTTCGATGAGGGCGGGCACCACTTCGAAGGCGTCCCCCACCACGCCGTAGTCGGCTGCTTTGAAGAAGGGCGCTTCGGGATCGATATGGATGACCAGGATGTTTTTGGACGAATTAAGCCGGACCTTTCAAAAGTTTTATTATTTACTAGGAGAAAGAATACTTAAAATAGAAAATAAGAAATTCTTTTCTTTACTTAAAGTTTGCTAGAATTCGTTCAATCAGGTTTAATTGAAAAGAAAAAGAAGCATATGAATATAGCGTTCTGGATTATGGGGATAGCTGGCGGAAATAAAATTTTATTATTTTTGAATGAAGCGGCTTACCGTGAACGGTTCTTCTTCCATAAAAAGTAAAACTAAATCTCCCCTTTCGGAACCTATTATAAATAATAACACCCAAAAACATTTGCTAAAAGCGGCCGCATGGGCCAAATTTTTAGCTATTCTCGGTTTTTTATTATTAATTTATTTAATTGTAATTTTTACAGGTGGAAGTTTCATTTTCATTCGCAAATTGAAAATCGAACCCGGATCCTCTGATCCATTTAAGATATATACCAAAAATGAAGTCTTCATTATAATATTTTTTCTTTCGGTTACCTTATTTGGAATTGTAGTTACAACTCTTTTAGGATTGTTTCTTTATCGTTTTGCAAACCGAGCCAAAAAAGCGTTGAAGGAAAATAGGTATTATCTCTTGGAAGAAAGTTTTGCTCAACTACGCAATTTTTTCTTCACTTACGGGTTGGCTGCTCCTCTACTTTTGATTCTTTTTATACTTGTTTCTCTTGTTGGGTTGTTTTGGGTATTGTTTATTACTATTAAAATACCGTTGTAATCCCCACACAATTCTACAATTCTTATTTTCTTTCTATTATTTTATTTTTATGTGAGGAAGAGCCTTAGGTTTCTTCCGGCATTTCCATATCATGTTAATCTTTCAAGTTTTGCTTCTTAAAAATTGTCTTTCATATGAATGAAATAAAGAATTAAAGTCAAGGCATAAAAAACAAGGCATAAAAAATAGAAAAAAGCCGGCCTTCCTTATGAGGAATACCGGCTTTGGATGGACGTATAAAAATAAATTAGGAATTTAATTTGAATTTCTTGAGCTTTTCGATGAGGGCGGGCACCACTTCGAAGGCGTCCCCCACCACGCCGTAGTCGGCGGCTTTGAAGAAGGGCGCTTCGGGATCGATATTGATGACCAGGATGTTTTTGGACGAATTCACGCCCGCCAAATGTTGGATGGCACCCGAGATGCCGATGGCGATGTAGAGGTTGGGAGCCACTTGCTTTCCGGTTTGTCCCACGTGTTCGCTGTGGGGTCGCCATCCCATATCGGCTACGGGTTTGCTACAGGCGGTGGCTGCGCCCAATACTTCGGCCAGCTCTTCGATCATGCCCCAATTTTCGGGTCCTTTCAAGCCGCGACCGCCCGACACGATAATTTCGGCATCGCTCAAAGGTACTTTGCCCGAAGCTTTTTCCACCTTGACGCGCTTGATGTCTTCGAATACGCCGTCATCCACTTGAGGCGCGAAGGTTTCCACGGTGCCTTCCACGGCATTTTCCCGGAGTCCGAAGGAATTTTTGGCCAGGTTCAGGATTTTTACGGGCGTTTTCAGCACCACATGAGCGATAGCTTTGTTCGAGAATGCCTTGCGTTTGACCGTAAAGGGCTCGACCGATTCGGGTAAGTCGATGACTTGGGTCACGTAGGCCGATTGCAACAATCCCGCCAAGAGCGGAGTGAAGTAGAGGGCATCGGCGGTTTGGCCCGTGAGGATCAACGAGGCGCCCGTGGCGTCGGCGGCTTGGCGGAAAGCTTCGGCATAGGCGCGGGCATTAAAATCGGCGAACCGGGGATCTTCCACGTTCAGCACTTTGTGCACCCCGTAGCGGTACAGCTCTTCCGGCTCGGTGAGGCCGAATCCCAGGGCGATAACTTGGTCGCCGGTACGGGCGGCGAAAGCCGAGGCGTACGAGGCCAGCTCTTTGGCCGTTTTATTGGGTTTTCCGTTTTGATGTTCGGCGTATATGAGAATTGCCATGGCTTGCGGTTTTTTGAGGTTAGATGACTTTGGCTTCGTTATGCAACAAGTCGATGAGTTCGTCCAGGTTGTCTTTGTCGATGAGTTTGACCGACCCTTTGGCGGGCGGTTTTTCGAATTTCACGTACTCGGTGAGTTCGGGTGCTTCTACCGGGGGCAATACTTCCAACGGCTTGCGGCGGGCCATCATAATGCCCCGCATGTTGGGGATGCGCAGCTCTTCCTCTTTTACCAGCCCTTTTTGTCCCCCGATGATGAGGGGAAGGCGTGTTTCCAGGGTTTCCTTGCCCCCTTCGATTTCGCGATCCACCAATACTTTGTCTCCTTCCAATTCCAAACCGATTACCGCATTGATGAAGCGGATGCCCGTCAGGGCCGATACGATGCCGTGTACCATGCTTCCGTTATAATCGATGGATTCGCGGCCGGCAATGATCAGGTCATAATCTTTGTCTTTGAGAAACTCCGCCAATTGGGCGGCGGTATAATAGCTGTCGCGCGGATCGGCGTCGATGCGGAAAGCCTTATCGGCTCCGATGGCCAAGGTTTTGCGAATCACCGATTCGTTTTCCTTGGGTCCCACATGCACCACGTGGAGCTCGGCTCCCGTTTTTTCTTTGATTTGCATGGCTTTGGTCAAGCCGAACTCGTCGTGGGGGTTGATGACAAATTGAATGCCGGTTTTGTCGAACCGGGTGCCGTCATCCGTAAAGTTGATTTTCGAAGTGGTATCGGGAACGACACTGAGCATCAGAAGTATTTTCATGTCAATGAAATTTTAGCGCTTTAAATATACGAAATTTTGTCAAATATTATGCTTGCATAATAAAGCAAGCCGCTCCCCAAACGAGAGCGGCGTCCGAAGAATGCGTAAAAAGGGTTGCATTACTTTTCGGGTCGGTGAATAATATCGAATCCCGTGTAAGGAAGAAGCACTTCCGGGATGACGATTCCCTCGGGGGTTTGGTTGTTTTCCAACAAAGCGGCCACCACCCGGGGCAAGGCTAGTGCACTGCCGTTAAGCGTGTGGGCCAAATGCTTTTTGTTTTGTTTGTCGCGGAAGCGCAATTTGAGCCGGTTGGCCTGGAAGGTTTCGAAATTGGATACCGAGCTCACTTCCAGCCATCGCTGTTGGGCTCCCGACCATACTTCGAAGTCGTAGGTGAGGGCCGAGGTAAAGCCCAAATCGCCCCCGCAAAGGCGCACGATCCGGAAGGGGAGATTCAAATCTTGCAACAGCGACTTGACGTGTTCCACCATTTCGTCCAATGCTTCATACGATTGATCGGGGTGTTCGATGCGTACGATTTCCACTTTGTCGAATTGGTGGAGGCGGTTGAGTCCCCTCACGTGGGCGCCCCAGCTTCCGGCTTCGCGGCGGAAACAGGGGGTGTAGGCCGTATTTTTGATCGGGAAATCTTTTTCGTCCAAAATCACGTCGCGGTAAAAATTGGTTACCGGCACTTCGGCGGTGGGCACCAGGTAGAGATTGTCCTTTTCGATATGGTACATTTGGCCTTCCTTATCGGGCAATTGGCCGGTGCCGAAACCCGAGGCTTCATTGATCAGATGGGGCGGTTGCACTTCCGTGTATCCGGCGGCGCGGTTGCGGTCCAGAAAAAAATTGATCAACGCCCGTTGGAGGCGGGCTCCGTAATCTTTATATACCGGAAATCCGGCGCCCGTGATTTTGGTGCCCAATTCGAAATCGATGATGTCGTATTCTTTGGCCAAATCCCAGTGGGGCTTGGCATCTTGGGGCAAGCGGGGCAATTCGCCCCATTGGAATACCACTTCGTTATCTTCATCCGATGCCCCTTCGGGCACGCTCTCGTGGGGTACGTTGGGAATTTGCCACAGAATTTCGTTCAATCGGCGGGTCGTATCGTCGAGCCGGCCTTGCAATTCCTTGACTTCTTCTTTGAGCTTGGCGGTGGCGGCCCGCAATACTTCGGCCTTTTTGCGCTCGCCCTGTTTGAAGAGCTTGCCGATTTCGCGCGAGAGGGTGTTCAGCTCGGCCAATAAGGCGTCAATACGGGTTTTGAGAGCACGTTTTTCTTCGTCCAGGTCCAGCGCTTTGCGAAGCAAGGGGCGATAATCTTTCCGGCGCTTGTCCAGCGCCCGGGCCACGGCGTCGAAATTTTCGCGTATGCGGCGGATTTCCAACATGGCTCAAAGGATTTAAATGGCAAATATATGGATTTTCGGGCTCCTCTCTCAGCGGATATCCTTTTCGCGCAACACGAAATTGCGTCCCAGATACACTTTGCGGACCAGCTCGTCGGCGGCCAATTCCCGGGGCGTGCCGTGCTTGAGGATGCGTCCCCGATACATGAGATAAGTTTTGTCGGTGATGGCCAAAGTTTCCTGAACGTTATGGTCGGTGATGAGGATGCCTATGTTTTTGTCTTTCAAGTGAGAGACGATGCGCTGAATGTCTTCGACCGCGATGGGGTCCACTCCCGCGAAAGGTTCGTCCAGAAGGATGAATTTGGGATTGGATGCCAATGCCCGGGCGATTTCCGTACGTCGCCGCTCGCCTCCCGACAGCAATTTGCCCAAACGTTTGCGCTTTTCCGCCAGGCCGAATTCCACCAACAACTCTTCCAACCTTTCCTTGCGCTTGCGTTTGTCGGGTTCCACGATTTCCAAGATGGCCATGATGTTGTCTTCCACCGTCATGTTGCGGAATACCGAGGCCTCCTGGGCCAGGTAGCCGATCCCCAATCGGGCCCTTTTGTGCATGGGATAATTGGTGATGTCCAGATCGTCGAGGAATACCTTGCCTTTGTCGGGTTTGATTAACCCCACAATCATGTAAAAAGTGGTGGTCTTGCCCGCTCCGTTGGGCCCCAACAGGCCGATGATTTCCCCTTGGCGTACTTCCAGGCTCACGCCGCTGACCACTTCCTTGTTGCCGTAGGATTTGTGCAAATCCACGGCTTTCAGGGTTTTCTTTTCTTTTTGAGCCGCCCGAGGTTCGGCGGTTTGCGGTTGCGTGCTCATACGGACGGTTTTAATGAAGTCGAACGATTTTTCTCGATTAATTTGGCTATCCAAATGCTCACCTCATACAAAATAATGAGAGGTATGCTCACGATGATTTGACTGATTACGTCGGGCGGAGTGATAACGGCCGACACGATAAGGATGGCCACAATGGCATATTTGCGGTTGCGCCTGAGAAATTCCGAAGAGACCAATCCCAATTTGGTGAAAAAATAAATCAATACCGGCAATTCGAATACCAGCCCCACGGCCAGCACGGTGGTGCGCACGTTGGCGATATAGGATTTGATGTCCACGTAATTTTCCACCCGCTCGCTGATTTGATAATTACCCAAAAAATTAATGACCAAGGGGGTGATAATGTAATAACCGAACAAAATCCCCATAAAAAACAAAACCGACGTGACGACGATGAATTTGATTCCCGCTTTTTTCTCGTGGGTATATAAGGCGGGAGATACATATTTCCATATTTCGTACACGATATAAGGAAATGCAAGAATGATGCCCGCATATACCGAGGTCCAAATATGTACCGAAAACTGGCCTTGCAATTGACGCGAAATCAGGGTGACGGGAATTTTTTGAATGCACAACATGTCGCTCAGCTTGCAAAAAAAGCGATAGGTCACGAAGTCGGGATCCAGGGGGGCGAAAAGAATTTTGTCGAAGATGATGTTTTTGAACGTGAAGGCCACACCCGCCATGACGAATATCGCCAGAAGCGAATGCATGATCATTTTGCGCAAATCGTTGAGGTGGTCCAGGATGCTGAACTCCGGCAATTCTTCTTGAGGGACGCTCATAAAATACCTTCTTTTAAAATATCATGCATGTGGACGATTCCGCGATAATTTCCTTCCCGATCCAGGACGATCAGCTGGTTGATGTTGAGGCTTTTCATTTTCTTGAGCGCTTCCACGGCCAGGGCGTCTTCGCGGATGGTTTTGGGCCTGGGGCTGAGGATGTCGGCGGCCACGAGCCGGTCGATGCGTGGATTGCGGGTGAGCATGCGACGGATGTCCCCGTCGGTGATGATGCCTTTAATGCGCCCGTTTTCGGTCACGGCCGTGGCGCCCACCCGTTTGGCGGTGATTTCATGAATGATGCGGGGCACGGGTGCATCGGGCGGTACCGACGGCGGTTCTTGGGGAATGAGCACGTCGCCCACTTTGAGGAGAAGGCGCTTGCCTATGGTGCCGCCGGGATGGTTTTTGGCGAAATCGTCGCGGGTGAAATGGCGTTTTTCCAAAATGGCAATGGCCAATGCGTCGCCCATGGCCATTTGGACGGTGGTGCTTGTGGTGGGTACCAGGTTGAAGGGATCGGCTTCGCGTTCCACCGGGGTGTACAGCAAATAATCGGCCCGCCGGGCCAAATAGGAGTCTTTGTCCGCAGTCATGGCAATGACGGGAAACCCGTAATTTTTGACCAGCGATGCCAGCAATTTGATTTCGGGGGTGTTGCCGCTTTTGGAAATAATGAGGACCATGTCGTCCTTGCCCACGATGCCCAGGTCGCCGTGGGTGGCGTCGGCGGCATGCATGAAAATGGCGGGCGTGCCGGTGGAGTTGAGGGTGGCCACGATTTTGGCCGCCACATTGGCGCTTTTGCCTATGCCCGATACCACAAGCCGACCCGGAGAGCGAAGGATCAGGTCCACCACCCGGTCGAAATCTTCGGTGAACGATTCGGCCAGTCGCGCCAACGATTCCATTTCGGTGCGAACCACCGAAGCGGCAATGTTCCGGGGTGTTTTCATACGCCTCACAAGCGATTCAAAGTTACGGCAATTTCGCGAAAATCAGTTTTGAGGATCGGCGTCGGGCCGGACCCGGACCGCTCGGAATTGGGGAACGCCGCGAAATTTATGCAATAGGGCGGCCATGCGCTTGCGGGCGGGCATGGTGTTTTTGCCGGCTTCCAATTTGACCAGAAGTTCCAAAATGTAGCGGTCCCGGATTTTGGGCACCGGCGGTTCGGAGGGTCCCAACACAAGAGGAAAATCACGGGCCAGCCCGCGGCGCAGCCATTCGGCGGCTTCATGCAATGTCTGGGGGTTTTTGGCTTTGAGTTCAAATTTTATCAGCCGGTAATAGGGAGGGTATTTAAAGAGGCGGCGTTCTTGCATTTCGTGAAAGAACATGCCGCGATAGTCGTTATCCAAAAAATAACGGATCACCGGATGGGCCGGTTGGAAGGTTTGCACGATCACCCGGTCTTTCCGCTCGCGTCGGCCGGTACGTCCCGCCACTTGCACCAGGGTTTGGAAGGCCCGTTCGTGGGCGCGAAATTCGGGAAAATGGATCATTCGGTCGGCATTGACCACCACCACGAGACCCACCTTGCCGAAATCCAAGCCTTTGGTAAGCATTTGCGTGCCGATGAGGATGTCGTACTCATGTTTTTCAAATGCCGAAATCAGGCGGGCGGCTTTGTCTTTGCCGCCGGTACTGGAGCGGTCCATTCGGGCGATGCGAAATTCGGGGAAGCGTTCCCGCAATTGTTCTTCGATTTTTTCGGTGCCCGTTCCTTGAATGGCCAGGTCCCTGCTTCCGCATGCCCGGCATGTGTGGGTCATGGGCGCCGAATAGCCGCAATAGTGGCACTTGAGTTTGCCGTCGGAGCGGTGGTAGGTGAGACTCACGGCGCAATGGGGGCAATTTTCGGTATGTCCGCATGTTTTGCAAGTCACGATGGGCGCATACCCCCGCTTGTTAAGGAAGACGATGGTTTGCAATCCTTGGCGTACGGTGCGGTCTATGGCTTCGAGGGTTTCGCGAATAAAATCCCCTTTGACCCGCCCTTCACGATAAGCTTGGCGAAAATCCAGGACCGTTTTTTCGGGATCGGGAGTGCGATGATATGTGTGGGGGAGGGGCACGTATGCATATTTTCCCGTTTCGGCATGGTGATAGCTGTCGAACGAAGGCGTGGCGGAACCCAACACGGCGGCGGCCCCGTGGATGCGGGCGGCCATCAAGGCGGTATCCCGGCCGTGATAGGCGGGTTCCTGGCGGTGTTCTTTGTATGCTTCGTCGTGCTCCTCGTCTATGATTACCAGTCCCAAATTTTTAAAAGGCACGAACACGGCCGATCGCGTCCCGATGACCAATCCCGCTTCGGGCTTGCCGTCCAAGGCGTTCATCCATATTTCGCGGCGTTCGGCGGCCGAATAGCGCGAGTGATATACGGCGGTGCGATTGCCGAAATGTGTTTTCAGGCGGTTCACCAATTGCGCCGTCAAGCCGATTTCGGGGACCAGGTACAGCACTTGTTGTCCTCGGTCGAGGGTTTCCCGAATGAGGCGGATATAAATTTCGGTTTTTCCCGAGGCGGTGACGCCGTGGAGAAGGGCCGGCTTGCCTTCACGGGCCGCTTCCCGGATGCGGGCCAGGGCTTCTTCTTGGGCGGGTGTGAGCGTAACCGGTTGAGGACGCGCGTCGGCAAATACTTGGCGGTCTTCCGGTACTTGTAGAGCCGCCAATACCCCCCGGTCGATCAGGGCGCGAATGACGGCGTCAGAGAAGGATTTGCGCAATTCCCGCTTGGGTACGGGATGGCGGGCCGGTAAATAGAGGGACAGAAAGCGAAGAAACAGCTCCCGTTGTTTGGCGGCACGTTCGGGTATGCGGTCCAAAGCCTTGGTCAAATCTCCCAGGTCGGGATGTATGTCGATGTAAGTAACGTATTTGGGTTTGTATTTTTCTTGAATTAAATAATGAAGGTCGATCACGCCCTCTTCGGCCAATCGGTTGACTACCTTCATGGTTTTGGCCACAGAGCCGCCCGCGCGGGCCAGGTCTTCCACCGTGAGGTAAGGATGTTTTTCCAAAGCCTCCACGATCAGAAAAGCCGTATCGCTCAATTTTTCCCGCTCGATCCGGGCGTCGGGTCGGAGCGAAGCCAGCGTTTGATTTTCCAGCAAAAAACTGGAGGGCAAAGCCGTGCGCATTGTTTTTCCGGGGCGCGACAAATAATATAAGTTGACGAAATCCAGCAATTGCCACAATTTATCGTTGATAATGGGCCGATCGTCCAGGATTTCCAATACGGGTTTGGTATCGAAAAAGGGTTTTTCCCGGTGGGTACGCACCACGATGCCCGTTTGCACCTTTTGACGGCCGAATTCCACCGCCACGCGCATACCTTTTTGCAAGCGTTCGAATTGGTCGGGCGTGCAATGATAAGTATAAGTGCCGTCCAAAGCGAAAGGCAACAAAACATCCACAAAATGTACGGGCGCGGTCATACGCAAAAATAGCAAAAGCCGCGGGGCCGGTGAAAAGCTTGTGATCACGGCCGGGATGCAAATTTGGGGTTTTTAAATGAACTTCCCGACGGATTTTTGGATACGGATTGTGGGTATTCAAAGGTGTAATTTTGGTTTGAAAATTCACAGAAACTAAAAAATTGAACAAAAATTAAAATCATGGAAAAAATTACATCAAACGACATTCGATTAATTTCCGCTTATGCCGGCAAGAGGTATGATAAAGAAAAGGAACACGACATCAAAGTCCGGGAAAAATTAAAGGCGGTTTACGGGAAACTTGAGCATTTGGGTAAAATATTAAAGGCATACGGCTTTTCGTATGAGATCAAAAAACATGTATTGACACCCGGCGGACAAACTTTCCAAAAATATTTCCGGTTACATGTTTTTCCCGGTAAAGAATTTAAAGAGAATTGTTTTGATAAAGAAAAAGGGATTTCGTATATCATTGGTTTACAAGATAATTTGCATTTTTATATAACCGGATCGGGAAAATTTATGCATGCCACGCAAGAGGCCGGCAAAGAAAGTTTGACGCAAATCAATATAGACGAATTAAATTCTTATGAAAACATTATTCAAAAATTTCTTGAGTTTGACAAAAAATACCGGAAACTTTTATATGAAACCGGTGCCGAGTTGGGATTATCATATTGTCAAAATAAATGGACGGAATAATAAAATGAACGTTACAGTTTTCATTTTTTTGAACGGATTGGATGGGGTTCGATTTGTTCAAAAAATTTTAAGCAGGGCGGGTTGTATCCGCCGCTATAGACTATACATTCATGTTAATTATGTGAATAAAAAACAATAAATGCGTTAAATTTATTATATTTGTAAATAAAACCACTTCATATGAAAAAAAATCAATCTAACCTTCAGCAAATTATTGATGCAATAAATTTTTTTAAAAATCTAAAAATAACATTAGAAGATACTACTACCGATGAAGAAAAGAAAAATCACCAAAAATCTGTGAGGGCTCATTATTTCTATGAAGGAAAAGAATATATAACAACTAAACTTTTCTATCAAGATATCCAATATGCACCATCTGTGGAAGATCCTGAGAAAGTAATTAATTTTTTTGAGGAAAAAGTATATTGGTTGGATATAAGCGAACA
>JAADED010000050.1 GCA_013153605.1 Chlorobiota bacterium
CCAACCAAGGATTGGACAAAACCCGCAAAACGGCCTTTTCCAACAATTCATGCATCATCAATCCCCCGCTCCCGTGCGCCAGCGTGATGATATCGGTATCCAAATCGGGCATCGGGTATTTGCGGCGATAGGCTTCTTTGTCGGGCAAAGGAGAAATTTCCGTCATTTCAAGAAATTTTTAATACGTTTTTCTTGCATACCAAGACACTTCAATTCAATCCTTTGATCAGGGATCGAAATCGGTAATAGGCCGCACAAGCTCCCTCACTGCTTACCATGGGGGCACCCAAAGGACGGCGCGGCGTACAGGCACTTCCGAAATGGGGGCAATCGAAAGGTTTTTTGATACCCTTCATAATCTCTCCCGCTATGCATGCGGTATCTTCTCCTGCATCGGCAAAGGGAAACCGGAATTTTTTCTCGGCATCCATATCGGCAAACTCGTTCCTTAAATGCCAGCCGCTGTCGGGAATCAATCCGATGCCGCGCCAATGGCGATCGCCCGTTCGGAAAACCCGGCGGATGATTTCCAAGGCTTTGAGATTGCCCTCTTCGCGCACCACGCGTGAATAGGCGTTTTCCACCCTGTGCGTGCCCCCCTCCAATTGCCGGACGGTGGCCAATAAGCCTCTGAGCAAATCCACGGGCTCGAATCCCGTCACGGTAATGGGGATGCGATATTGCCGGGCCAAAGGACGATATTCGCGATAGCCCGTAATGGCACACACATGACCGGCGGCCAAAAATCCGTCGATATGGGTGCGGGGATCATCCATCAGGGTGCGAATGGCGGGAGGAACCAATACATGAGAGACCAAAAGGGAAAAATTTTTAAGACCCAGCTTGCGGGCGGTCAATACCGCCAATGCATTGGCGGGCGCGGTGGTTTCGAATCCCACGGCAAAAAAGACCACTTCCCGGTCGGGCCGGCGGCGGGCCAATTTTACCGCTTCCAAAGGCGAATACATAATACGCACGTCCGCTCCGCCGGCTTTGGCTTGGGACAAGCTTTTGCGGCTTCCCGGCACCCGAACCATGTCGCCGAAACTGCATAATATCACACCTTCCTCTTCGGCCAAATACACGGCTTTGTCGATCAAATGGCGGGGCGTCACGCAAACGGGACATCCCGGGCCGTGAATCATCACCACTTCGGGAGGTAACAATTCCAAAATCCCGTTCTTCACCAAGCTGTGGGTTTGTCCCCCGCAAATTTCCATGATATGCCATCGACGGGTGACGGTGCGGCGGATTTGGTCCAACAACTCCTTGGCCAAACGGGCATCGCGATATTCGTCGATATATTTCATTCAAAATATAATTTTAAATCCACCGGTTGCGTGGGGTAACATTAGTTACAATTTATGAAAAATATTTCGGTATAAACCCATAAAGGGTCAGCCGGCGTGGATTTCCCCTAACCGCCACATCACTTGACCGAAGGAGATGTTTTCGTCGTTGGGAGACAATTGCCGGTGAAAATAAAGGGTGATTTCCCGATCCGCCGCTTTTTCGACCAAACGGGTCAAAAGCGCGTTTTGCCAAACGCCGCCCGAAAAGGCGATATGACGTATGCCCGCCTCCCGGGCTTTGTTCAACAGATGTCGTACCAGCGCCACATGAAAGGTCGCCGCCATTTCTTCGGGCGATTTTCCGCCCTCACGCATCTCGACTAACATGCGCATGAGCGCCCGGGGAAAAGCGGTGGAATCGGAAGGAAGAATAAGGTCCGGTCGGTTGGCATCTCCTCCCGCCTCGAAATAGCGTCGGGCGGCTCCCTCCAACCGCACGGCGGCCTCCCCTTCGTAAGTTTGCCTGTCGATTCCCAAAATCAAGGAAGCGGCGGCATCGAACAGGCGTCCGGCTCCGCAAGTTTGTAACGACGTTTTTTCTTTCAATCGCCGGTATATGCGCCATTCTTCGGAGGTAAATTTCTCCCGCACCACGGAAAACCCGTGATCCCCGGCCAAGGAAAACAACGACAACCGAGGCTCTTTCATCATTTTATCGCCGGCTATTAACGGGAAATACCCGAAATGGGCGATTCGTCGTATGCCCCGGTCGCGGTAGAGGAAGAATTCGCCGCCCCAAATGCGGCCGTCGTCGCCGTAGCCGGTTCCGTCCCAAATCACGCCCATAATGGGTTCGGAAGTATCCAGCAAATTGTTTTCGGCCAATACCGCCACGAAATGGGCTTTGTGATGCTGAAGGAAATATAAACGGGCGCCTTCCGCTTCGGCCCGTTCGCGAGCAAAACGGGTGGAAAAATAATCGGGATGCTTGTCGGCCACTATTTCGCGAGGCTTAAAATCCAGAAGGCGGCGCAAATGGTTCCATACCCGGATATAATTTCGCGAAGCGTCATAACCGGATGTGTCTCCCAAATATTGGCTTACATACAAATTGCCGCGGTGTAAAAAGGTGAACCCGCTTTTGAGCATGGCCCCCGTTCCGGCAATGGAGCGGTCGGCTGGTAAGGGCTCTCCGACGGGCATGTACACGGGAGCATATCCGCGGGAGCGACGCAAGAAAATGCGGCGGTTGCCCGCAAAACGAAGAACCGAATCGTCCTGAGGCACCACTATGCGACGGTTATTCATCAGCAATGCATCGGCTACGGCGTCCAATTGCTCCATCGCCCGCTCATCTTCATATACAATCACATCCCCGCTCACATTTCCGCTTGTGGCCACCACGGGCTTACCCCATTGCGTGAGCAATAAATCAAACAAGGGGGTATAAGGCAACATCACGCCCAAAGTATCCAATCCGGGGGCGACGGCTTCGGCTAAGGGGGTAGCGGGGTGCTTCCGTTTTTTCAGTAGCACGATGGGAGCTTCGGTGCCAAGCAAGGCTTCTTTTTCGGCTTCGGTCAGCTCGGTGTCTTTGACCAGGATTTCAAGGGAAGGATACATCAAAGCAAAGGGCTTGGAAGGGCGCCGTTTTAACCGCCGCAAACGGGAAACGGCTTCTTCGTTCGTGGCGTCGCAAGTGAGCAAGTAACCGCCAATCCCTTTGATAGCCAAGATTTTGCCTTCTTGCCAATAGCGAAGCACCTTTTCCAAATCCGTAAAAGGGCGGGTTGTTTCGCCGTTTTCATGCCATTGCATCTCCACGGCACAATCGGGACAGGAATTGGTTTGGGAATAATAACGGCGGTCCAAGGGATTGTGATA
>JAADED010000087.1 GCA_013153605.1 Chlorobiota bacterium
CGGGGCGGCCGGGCATCTTCCACCCCCCGGCCACATACAAACCCGGAAGGTTCAACCCCGCATTGGGCGTCTTCCATGCTCCGTTGGAAAAATGAAACAAAGTGATACCCCCCTCCCAAAATGCATGACTCTCCGGGGATCGATAGCGGAGGGCCGCTCCCGCCCGGAAGGCGTGCACCCACCGCGAGCCGAAGACTACGTTTTTGGGATTGGTTTCTTTGTCATAGGGACGGCTCACCGCCGCCACCCCTTCGCCCAATAAAAACACGCCCCGCCACCGGCCGTGGCCAGGGCCCGCATAAAATTCCATGAATGCGTATATACCCCCCACCCGCCCCAATACGGGCTCGCGCAGATCCATCCAAATCGCTCCCAATCCCGCCGAAGGGTATCCGTACGCCTTCCGCCAATTTCCCCGTAAAGGGAAATATACCGCCGCTCCCCCCGCGGGGACGGCCCGGCCCGTCAGAGCTTTCATATAGTCGTGATGCGCCCAGGAGTATAGCAAGGGAAAGTGAACTTGCCCTCCCTCGACGAATTGAGCTTGCACCCGGACGGCCGACAATACCGCCAAAACCGGAAGCGCTCGCCAGAAGGCGCGAACCGAATCCATAAAGGCAAGTTACGAAAAATGCCGCCCTTTATTCGAAAGTGAGCACCAAATATACTCCTTGGGTACCCATAAATTCCAGGTTGCGGGTCCAAGGACTTTGGGGGTCGGTGTCGGGCACGAATTCATTGGTCATGGAAAAGACACCGCGTATCGAAGGGGTGAATTTGAAATAGTAGAGGTACATTTCAAAACCCATGCCCACCGTCCACATCCATGATTGGCGCTTGAGGCGGAAGATGCCGCTTGCATTGTCGTTGACCGAATTTTCAAACGAATTGAGGTTATAGGCCCAAATAATTCCGCCCGTGACATAGGGCCGGAAGTTGCCGTTGCGCAAGGCATTGAATTTGATCAGGGCCGGCACGAAAATGTAACTGGATCGGACGTAGCGTATGCGGTCGTAGGGGTCGTCCAGATAATTGAAAATCAGCTTGCGGTATGCGAAAATCAATCCCGGTTCGGTGCGAAAGCTCCACATGCGCGTGAGTTTGAAATCCGAGGTCAATCCCACATTGAAGCCCACTTCGGGATATACGTAAATTTCATGGCGAGGCGTGGTGTAGGTGGTTTTGAACCCCATGTAGGTGAGCCCGAAATAATAACCCCATTGCCAGAATACTTCGTCGTATTGGGGGATATTACGGGGCGCTTCGGGTTTGAATTGGGCGAACGCTCCGTGTAAGGAAATGATACTCAAAAAGATAAGGAAAATATGTTTTTTAAACATTTTGTTCCGGTTTTTTGGCCAAATATAAGGTGGCGATGCCGAAGGTCAAAGGCCGGATTTCCACGTCGGTAAACCCGTTGCGCCGGAGTACTTTTTCCATTTCTTTTCCGTAGGGAAAGGCTGCAATGGATTCGGGTAAATAAGTATAAGCGGCAGGGTCGCCCGAAATCCATTGGCCCAGGGCGGGAAGCACCCGGGTGGAATACCATCGGTAGGCTTGTTTGAAAGGTGTTTTTTGGGGTTGCGAAAATTCCAGGATGTAGGCATAACCGCCCGGCACCAGAATCCTTGCGATTTCCCGAAGGCCCCGATCCAAATCTTCGAAATTGCGCACGCCGAAAGCCACGCTCGCGGCTTCGAAACTTTCGTCGTCGAAGGGGAGGTTTTCCGCATCGCCCGCCACCAGGTCCACGCGTCCGGTCAGTCCCGCCTTTTCGATTTTTTTACGGGCTATTTCCAACATCCCTTCCGATATGTCCAATCCCGTCACACGCGCTTGAGGAATATGCCGAGCTTCCAGGAGAGCCAAATCTCCCGTGCCGGTGGCAATGTCCAATATGCGCCGGGGATGTTGCGCTTTCATCCGCCGAACCAGTTTCCGTCGCCATCCCCTGTCGATACCCGCCGACAGAAGGCGGTTTAAAAAATCGTAACGTGGCGAAATTCGGTCGAACATTTCGCGCACTTGGGCTTTTTTGGAGCCCGAAGGGTCGTAAGGTTTTACGGTACGTTCCATCATGATTCCAACGCCCCCAGAGACGCCTTATTTCGCGGGTTAATGAAAATTGACCAAATAATCCAAAGGCTTGCGGATGATTTTACCCAGTTTCCAACCGGTGTTTTTGACCGCTTCGCGCAATTCCTTTTGATAAAAATAAGCGATGGAGCCCGAAAAATGTACGGGTAAATCTTTTTTGTATTGTCGATAGGCATGCATTTCGCCTTCCATGAAATCCGTAAATCCGCGGAGCAATAATTTTTTGATGTATCGCTCGTCGTAATTTTCATGCATGAAAAGGGAATATTGGGCCAAAAAGGTATTGGGCTGTTCCGACCGGTAAATATGAGTTTTGAGATAATGTTCGTCGAGGTTGTATTTTTGTTTGAATTTGCGCCGCAATTGGGCGGGCATTTTTTCGAAAAAATAGTCGCGAATGAGTTGGCGTCCGAACCAATTGCCCGAGGCGTCGTCCATGAGGACGTATCCGAAATGGCCGATGCTTTTGCGGATGCGGGTGCCGTCGTAGTAGCCGCTGTTGGAGCCCGTGCCCAAGATCACTACCAAACCCGGCTCTTTACCCGCCGTGGCGCGGGCCGCCGCCAACAGGTCGTCGTTAATAGATACCACCGCTTTGTCGAATACGCTGGTGAGTATGGAATGCAAGCGGGCTTGGGCCCCCGGTTCGTCGGTGCCGGCCCCGTACAGATGCACTTCCGAAATATTGTCCACAAAATCGAACAGGTCGCCGCTTCGGGCCAGGTTCATTTTCAAAGTGTCGTCGTCGAACACGATGGGATTCAACCCGCCCGATTCGAAGGTTCCGATCACCAATCCTTCGCTGTTGATCAACCGCCAATCCGTCTTGGTGGAACCGGCATCGGCTATAAGCTTCATACGTTGGAAATTTTGTCAAAAATATGACTTTTTGCATTATTAATAAAACGC
>JAADED010000080.1 GCA_013153605.1 Chlorobiota bacterium
GAGGTAGAAGGTATTTCGAAAAACAAATTATAAGAAAAATGAGGGTGACAGATTCAGGCATCTTATTGAAAAAGGTGCAAAAAAGTTTTAAATTGTTAAAAAAGGTGCAATCATAAAAATTTCGAAAGGCCGAGGTGATTATTGAAAGTAATTCAAGCTCGTCTCCAAGACAGGATCAAGTATCACATAATAAACATGAGTAAATTACTTAAATTGCGAAAAAAAGAAAGATGATAACACTAAGAGGGTGAGATGTTTAAAACCGCCAATAATATATGTAAGAGGTGGAATATTTTGAAAATGAAAAAGAAATATTACATTATAACTTTAATCATGATCCTAATCTCTTTATTAATTAATTTGGAATATGGTAATGAAGAAATACCCGCCTCCATCCATGACAAGCTTTCTAATTTTCCTTCGAAAGTGAGAAATCACTTTAAAAATTTATCAAATAATTATTATTACTTGCCTGTTTTTAATGATTATGCCCATGATGTAACAAATATCTTGGTAGCTTACCGTTTGGATTCTCTAGACTATCATGAAATAAAGGATAGTATAGAAAAAATCTCCTTGGCAAAATACCATGCCAGTGATTCATGTGTTTTGGTTGTAAATATGTATTCTAATGAAAATAACTATTTTAGTTCATATAAGACTAAGGATACCGGTTATCTAAAGAAAAAATGTTTAAAAAATAAACTCCCTATTCCAAATTTTTGGGCAATGGATTATAAAACCCAAAATCTTCCGCGTCTTCCGGAGGAGTTTAATATTTACGTATTTGAAGCTAGTGACAAACCTTTAGGAAAAAAATATATTTCAAAAAATGTATACATGCCAGATTATTGGCAACATGGTTATTCTAGAGGAGTTGCCTTAAACGATAAAACCGGAGAAATTATTTATTGGTTTGTGTTATGGTAAAGCAAAAGATGGCACATTCCGAACATGGTACGAGATCATTTGAGGCGGTTATTCTCCATACCCCCTTTCTTGCAAAAATATAGAATTTCAATTATGCCCCGGTTGCACGGTTTTTTTCCTATCTTTAGCCTATAATCTTGCAAATTATGCTTGGTAAACCTTCCGGTCCCGGCCAGCGCGAATTCCTCAACGTTTTACTCAAAGACATTGTTAATCCCCACCATGAATTGGCTCTTTTGGCCGATAAAATCGATTGGGGTTATTTTAAAAAAGAATTTAGTAAGTTTTATTCTCCTACCGCACACCCTTCTCACCCGATTCGACTGATGGTGAGTTTATTGCTTTTGAAAAGGCTATTCAACATCAGTGAAGAACAATTGGCTGAGCAATGGGTGATGAACCCTTACATGCAATACTTTAGCGGGATGAACACCTTTCAACATCGTTTTCCTGTGAGCCTTAGGGATTTGAGAAATTTTAGTTTACGGATCGGAGAGGAAGGAATAAGCAAAATATTATCTTATCCACTTTATTGAAATCAATTGAACCCTTTACCGACCAAAAAGAAGTCCGGGCGTAAATCGGAGGATGTAGTCTCTGCCTAAAGGACCCGTGTGGAAATGATAGTGAACGGATGAACGAAAATTTTTTTCATTCAATTTCCCCGGTTAAATGAGGTATAAATCCCGTATAAACGGATAAGGGGTTAAAGGAGGGTGAAATTGTTAATGCTCATAAGTTTTGAAAAGGATATAAGCAAATCTTTATACAATCACCTTAAAATTCCTTATTGGCTGCTAATTATGAAAATACACATGCGAGCTGCCGAATCGGTTGAATTTTATTTCTGTTGATTCAAATTTGAGGTAAATAATTAAGGATGCCAAAATACTTTGAGGTGTAATTTCCTCTAGAAAAACAATTAGGAAGGAATGATTTCTTGTTTTTTCAACGGAATACTTCTTTTATAATAATTTAAAGAATCCTTCTTCCGGTGATGTGAGAGAAAAAATTTTAGTCTCGTAAAAATTTGGAACGATTCTAAATTGAGATTTAAAATTTATGATAATTGTTATAATCTGAGATGAATTTATATATTTGCGTGTTTTTTAATTTCAACGGATGCGAAAATTAATGTTTTTCATATGAAAAATCATAAAGGACTCCGCCTTAACCGCATGATTTTCATGTTGGTTGCCCTGTTTTTCTCCTTCGCTGTTTTCACCTCGCTTTACGCTCAGGAACAAAAGCAAACCCCGGATCAAAAGACCGAAACCGTAGCCGCGACCGGTACCGACGTGCCGGAAGATCGGCCCTATGACGTGTTGGAACCGGAATTTCGCAAGATCGGTCCGGGATTCGGGGGGATGAACGCCGTGCCTTTCTGGGTGTCGGTTGTGATGTTTCTCATCGCCATGGTGGTGTTGTTCAAAACCAAAAACAAAGCCGTACGCGCTTTGGCCGGTTTGGCCTCGCTGGCGGCTTTGGGCGTGATTTCCTACATCACCTATTGGGAAGCGCGTGCTTTGGGGCGTCAGCACGGGTATGCGCCCGTCCAACCCATTTGGTTCTCCCATAAGGTGCACGTTACCCAAAACAACATCGACTGCGAATATTGCCACACCGACGCGCGCGAAAGCCGGCATGCCGGTATTCCTTCGTTGAGCGTGTGTATGAATTGCCACTCGGTGGTGAAAGAAGGCGAAATTTCGGGTACTAAAGAAATCGCCAAGATTTACGAACACTTGGGTTATAACCCCCAAACCCAGCAATACGACAAGCCCGGCAAACCCATTCAGTGGATCAAGGTGCACAATTTGCCCGACCATGTATATTTCAACCACGCCCAACACGTGGAAGCGGGCAAGGTGCAATGTCAGGAATGCCACGGACCGGTGGAACGTATGAATCGCGTGGTGGATTATACCGAATTGAGTATGAAATTCTGTTTGGATTGCCACCGCGAACGGGAAATCATTACCGAAAACGAATATTATTCCTTATATAAATTCCATCTCAAACCGGGTGAGAAACCCAAAGTCAAACACATAGGCGGCCAGGATTGTTCGGCTTGCCATTATTAATCCGAAAAACGAGTGACAATGAAAAAATATTGGAGAAGTCTGGAAGAGTTGGAGCTTGTCCGCAAAGGCGAAACCCCCGAGCCGTCGGAAGAATTTTCCACCGAAGGGCTTACGGCGGACGAGATCAAAAATAAATATAAAGCCAACCGGAGGGATTTCCTCAAGCTGTTGGGATTCTCCACGGCCTTTGCCGTGGCGGCCACCAGCTGCCGGCAACCGGTGCGTAAGGCCATTCCCTATCTGGTGCGGCCCGAAAACATTACGCCCGGAGTGGCCAACTATTACGCCACCGTCATGAACGACGGATATACTTTCGGCAGCCTGTTGGTGAAGGTGCGCGACGGACGTCCCATCAAAATCGAGCCCAACGATCTGGCCGATTATCCGGGTACCAATGCCATCATGCAAGCCAGCGTGTTGGATCTCTACGATACGGCGCGCCTTCAATATCCGCTTGTCAACGGCGAAAAGGCTTCGTGGGATAAAGTAATCTCCGACCTCAAATCCAAATTGGACGAAGCCGCCGCCGCAGGCGAAAAGGTATACTTCGTCACCTCCACCGTCCACAGCCCTTCCTTCGGTCAATTGCTTAAAACTTTTACGGAAAAATATCCCAACGTGGAGGTGGTTACCGTGGACCCGACGGATTATACGGCCCTTCGCCTGGCACACAAAAACGTCATCGGTAAGGAAGTCATTCCTTCCTACAGATTCGACAAAGCCAAAGTTATCGTAGGCATCAACGCCGACTTTTTGGGCACCTGGCTCTCGCCGGTGGAATTCGCCGGCCAATACGCCAAGGGGCGCGACCTCACGGGCGGACAAAAAGAGCTTTCCAAACACTACCAAGTGGAAAGCCTCATGAGCCTCACGGGCACCAATGCCGACGAGCGCATTGTGATTAAACCGGCCCAAGAGCTCAAATTCGTGGCCAAATTGTATAACGAAATCGCCAAGGCCACGGGTAACGCCCCGGTGAACGCTCCCCAATGCGACAAGGACGTAAGCGCCATCGCCAAGGATTTGCTGGCCCACAAAGGCGAATCGCTCGTGGTGTCGGGCACCAACGACGAAGGCATCCAAACCCTGGTGGCCGGCATCAACAAAATGTTGGGCAATTACGGCAAAACCCTCGATGCGGACCGGCCTTTCCTGGTGTATCAGGGAGACGACCGCAAGGCGGTCAAAGCATTCGACGACCTCAAAAACGGCAAAGCTTACGGCGTCATTTTCCACAACATCAACCCCTTCTACGAATTTCCGCTGGACGATAAAACCAAGGAGGCGGTGAAAAAATTGAAATTGTCCGCCGCCTTCACCGAACGGGCCGATGAAACGGCTTCGCAAGTGCAATACGTATTGGCCAACAGCCATTATCTCGAAAGCTGGGGAGACGCCCGTCCTTATGCCGACACCTATATGCTCCAGCAACCGGTGATTAACAAGCTGTGGGATACGCGCCAGCCGGCCGAGGTGCTCATGCAAATTCTCGGTATCGAAGGAGATTATCAATCTTATATCCAAAATTATTGGAAAGAAAACCTCTTCCCTCAAGCTTCCGGCTACGCCGGGTTCGACGAATTCTGGATCAAATCGCTTCAAAACGGCATTTATAAAGCCCGACCGGCCGAACAGGCACCTTCGGAAGTAGATACCACCCAACCGATCAACCAAACCGAAGAAACCGAACTCAACCCCGAGCCGGTTCCGGGCGGATTCGCCTACATCGCGGCCAATCAGGACAAACTTTTGGCCTTCGAAAAACCGCAAGGCGAAGAACTGACCGTTTATCAAAAAGTACACATGCAATCGGGCAAATATGCCAATAACCCTTGGCTCCAGGAATTGCCCGATCCCGTGACCAAAGTGGTGTGGGACAACTACGTGAGCGTATCGCCCGCATATGCCCGCGAAAAAGGCCTCAATCAGGAGGACGTGGTCAAAGTGAAAGCGGGTGGTTACGAAGTGGAATTGCCCGTAGTGATTCAACCCGGCCAAGACCCTTCCACCATTGCCATTGCCATGGGATACGGACGTCAAGGAGCCGGACCCATCGGCGACGGTATCGGCCGGTCGGCCACGGGATTCGTGGGCCTCAAAAACGGATTGCGCACCTACACCCGCATTCCGGTGACGGTGGAAAAAACGGGCAAAAC
The DNA here is from genome assembly GCA_013153605.1 of Chlorobiota bacterium. GTDB lineage: Bacteria > Bacteroidota > Bacteroidia > Flavobacteriales > Flavobacteriaceae > JAADED01. The sequence continues at coordinate 5,171 of JAADED010000080.1, forward strand.
CTACCCCATCGCGTCCACCCAGACGCACCACACCATGGAAGGCCGCGATATCGTGCGCGAAACCACCCTCAAGGATTGGCAAAAGAATCCCATGCACGGCAACGAGAAGCACGAGTTCTACAAGAAAAAACTCGAGCCCATCACGCTGTATCAATGGGATAAGGCCTATGCCGAAGGACACAAACCCGATTATCCGGGTCACCACTGGGGCATGGCCATCGATTTGAACAAATGTACCGGATGTAGCGCCTGTATCGTGGCTTGCCAGGTGGAAAACAACATCGCCATCGTGGGCAAGGAAGAGGTGAAGAAGAAGCGCATCATGCACTGGTTGCGCATCGACCGCTACTATGCCCAGGAAGAAAACAAACTTCATTCGCCCATCGACGAAGACAATCCCGAAGTGGTGCATCAACCGGTGATGTGTCAGCATTGTGACAACGCACCGTGCGAAAACGTATGTCCCGTGGCGGCCACGCCCCATACCAAGGAAGGGCTCAATGCCATGGCATACAACCGTTGTATCGGTACGCGCTATTGTATGAACAACTGTCCTTACAAAGTGCGCCGCTTCAACTGGTTTAATTTCGTCGAAGGAGGCAAATACAACTACCTGTTTAACGACGAAGTCAAACGCATGGTGCTCAACCCCGACGTGGTGGTTCGTCAACGCGGGGTGGTGGAAAAATGTACCATGTGCGTTCAACGAATCCAGGAAGGAAAACTCCGCGCCAAGAAAGAGGGCCGTCCTTTGCGCGACGGCGAAATCAAGCTGGCATGCGAACAAGCATGTCCTACCGGCGCCATCACCTTCGGCGACACCAACAATCCCGAAGCCCGCGTGGTACGCCTCTTCGAAGACCCGCGCGCTTACGGATTGCTTGAAGAGCTCCACACGCTTCCCAGCGTGGTGTACCTGACCAAAGTGCGCAACAAAGACCGCGTGGCATTCGACTTCAGCATCGAATCCCACGGAGGACACGGCGAAGGTCACGACGAAAGCCACGGCGGGGAACACGGAGCACACACTAACGCTTAAAACGATCGATCATGTATAAGAAGTCAGTCAGAGGCGAACTTATTCTTGGGAATAAATCCTACGCCGATATTACCCGGGACATCCTCCGCCACCAGGAACCCGGGGCCAAGACCCCCTTATGGTGGTGGATCGCCTTTATCATTTCTTTCGTCTTAATGACCATCGGTTTGGGTTACTACGTCCCCAAAACCATCGCCACGGGAATCGGTTTGTGGGGGAACAATAACCAGACCGCATGGGGATGGGCCATTATCAATTTCGTATGGTGGATCGGTATCGGGCATGCCGGTACGGCCTTCTCCATCTTCCTGTTGGTATTGCGTCAGAAATGGCGAACGTCCATCAACCGTGCGGCCGAAGCTATGACCATCTTCGCCGTAATGGCCGCCGGATTGTTCCCGGCCATTCACGTGGGACGCCCGTGGGACGAAATGTTCATCTTCCCCTACGGCCCCAACAGCCGGGGATTGTGGGTGAACTGGAACTCGCCCCTGTTGTGGGATGTGATCGCCATCACCACCTACCTGACCACTTCGGCGCTGTTCTGGTACATCGGCATGATTCCCGACTTCGCCACCATTCGCGACCGCTCCACGGGAATCAAGAAAAAGATTTTCCACGCCTTGAGCATGGGCTTCGTGGGGCACGTGAAAACATGGCGCCGTTTTGAAGATACGGTCATCATTATCGGAGGGCTGGCAGCTCCTCTGGTAATCTCCGTTCACTCGATCGTATCCACCGACTTCTCGGTATCGGTATTGCCCGGATGGCACGAAACCATCTTCCCGCCCTTCTTCGTGGTGGGGGCCATTTTCTCCGGGTTCGCCATGGTGCTCACGCTGATGATCATCATTCGCAAGGTGTATAAATTGCACGAATACGTCACGGACGATCACCTGGATGCCATCGCCCGCATCATCATGTTCGTGAGCCTGATTATGGGTTCGGCCTATTTGATCGAAGAATTCATCGCCTACTATTCGGCGAACCCTTACGAGCGATACATCTTCCTGGACAGCTATCTCAAAGGCGATTACGCCCTCACGTATTGGCTGATGGTGATCTTTAACGCCTTCGTGCCCCAGCTGTTCTGGTTCCGCAAATTCCGCCGAAGCCTCACCTGGTTGTTTATCATTTCCATCATCATCAACATCGGTATGTGGCTCGAGCGGTACAACATCGTGATACCGCCCACCGCACAGGACTTCCTCCCCGCCAACTGGGGTGAATACCATCCCACCAAAGTGGATGTATGGATCTACCTCGGCACGTTGGGACTCTTCGGCGTGGGCGTGCTGTTGTTCATGCGCTTCTTGCCGATCATGGCCATGAACGAACTCAAGCAACAGGCCAAACGGCAAACGAGCCTGACCATCGAAACCAGCGTGTACGACATCTTCGAGAAAAAATTAATCAAATGAAAAAATTAATAGGCGTTTACGACGACGACGTCAAGATGATGGAAGCCATCGATAAATTCCTGGAACGGAAAATTCCGGTGGAAGACGTGATTACGCCGTTCGTGATCGAAGAGCTGTTCGAGAAGCTGAACGTCCGTTCCAACATCCAGTTTTTGGCCTTCCTCTACGGGGTGTTTGCCGTAGTCAGCATCCTGTTCAGCCTTTATTACACGTTCGTCATCGATTATCCCCTCAATATCGGCGGCAAGCCGAACGTGTCGCTCACCTTTGTCATCCTCCTTTTCGTGGGGATGGTGCTTACGGTGGTCTTGCTCACCACGGCCACGTTCTTTCATCAGGAACGGCTGTATCCGTGGAAGAAGCTCAAATTTTTCTACCCCGGCATGCACGACGACAAAATGATTGTGTTCCTCCCCGAGCCGGTGGTGGAAACCCGAAAGGAAGAAGCGATTCAAATCTTCCGGGAAACGGGCGCCATCGATATTCAGGAAGTGGAAATCGAAGACGAAGATTAAAACATGCGTATTATGAAAAAGACCATCCTCCTCCTCTTCATAGCGGGTTTGGTGCTGGCCTCCTGTAACCATTATCCCGAAAAAACCTATTGGGATTACATGGGCGAATTCGACATGTATTATTCCAAGGCTTACGAAAGCTATTCGCCCAACCCCCATTTGCCGGGGGGAATGACGCTCCAGCCCATGCCCGAAGGTACCGTGCCGCGGGACGGCGAAGTGCCTTACCCCTTTAAAAACAAACTCGCCGATCGCAAACTGGCGGGACAAAAGCTCAAAAATCCGCTTCCGAAAACTCCCGAAAATTTGGAACGCGGACAAATGATGTACAACATTTATTGTGCCGTTTGCCACGGGAAGGACGGTAAAGGCATGGCCACGGCGGATACCACCACTTTGTATAAAAAGAAATTGTACCCCATCCCGCCGGCCGACCTTACCACCGACTTGGTGCGCTCCTATCCCGACGGCGAAATTTACCATGTGATCACCATGGGTTCGGCCATCATGGGACCCCACGGCTCCCAAATCCGGCCGGCCGATCGCTGGCGCATCGTGCATTATATTAAAAACGGATTCAAAGTAAAATAAGCGGTTATGGAACGTAAATTCGAATTCCCCAAAAAATTAAAAACCATATCCCTGGCGCTGGTGGCGCTGGGCGTCCTGGTGACGATTATCGGTTTTTTCACGGATAAAGAACGTACGCTCTCGTCGTTGTTATATCATAATTATTTCTTCCTGACCATTTCGCTGGGCGCAGCCTTCTGGCTGGCCATCCAATTCATCACCGAAGCGGGATGGTCGGCGGCCTTTAAGCGCGTGCCCGAAGGAATGTTCGATTACCTGCTGTACGGATTTCTCATTATGCTGATTGTATTTACTTTGGGAATCAAAGTCATTTACCCTTGGGCCGACCCGCAATCGCATTTTACGCCCTTCGAGCTGAAGTTCATCAGCCACCACTTGCACGAAAAAGCGGGGTACCTCAACATTCCTTTCTTCTTTATCCGCGTGATCGTCTATTTCATCCTGTGGTATTTGGTGATGAAAATCCTCATCAAATATTCCAAGAAAGAAGACGAGGATAAGGAAAACGCCATGACGTGGTTCCGCAAGCAATGGCACTATTCGCGCGTGTATATCTTCGTGTGGGCGCTTACCTTTATTTTCGCCTCCATCGACTGGATGATGAGTATCGAGCCCATGTGGTACAGCCATATTTTCCCGGTTAAGGAAATTATTTCCGCCTTCGTTCACAGCGCGGCCGCCATTATCCTGGTGATTATTTATCTCTACCGAAAGGGTTATTATCCCTTCATGAATCCTTCCCATTGGCACGACCTGTCGAAATACGTATTCATGGGCTCCATTCTGTTTGCCTATGCCTGGTATTTCCAATACATGCTGATTTGGTACGGCAACATTCCCGAAGAAACGGAATATTTCTATATCCGCCGTTTCCATTTTTCGGAGCCGCTCTTTATTGCCTCCATCATTTTGAATTTCGGCATTCCCTTCTCGCTGACGTTATGGAACAAAATGGCGCGTAATTACAAGATTTTGGGAATCGCCGCATTCGTGTTCCTTTTGGGTAAATATTTGGAACACTACCTGATGGTGTATCCCGATACGGTGAAACATCCGGTGTACGGATGGATCGAATTGGGCATGCTGTTGGGCTTTATCGGACTGTTTGTGTACGTCACTTTCAGCGCCATGGCCCGACGCAAGTACATTTTGCCCGTCAACCATCCGTATCTGGAAGAAAGTCTTTTCCATCACATCCCGCACTAACCGGACGGGTGTATGTTCCCCCTTTTCCGGCCGGTCGCCCTGGCGGCCGGCTTTTTTATTCGTCGGTAATTCGACCGGAGGAATACCGCCGGGAGTTTTCCTATTTTTGTAAAGTAAACGATTGACATGCCATCCGAATCGTCCCGTTTATCCCGTCGATTAAAAGTGGCCGTGGCCATGGGCGGCTACTCGTCCGAATACGAGATTTCGCTCAAAAGCGGACAAACGGTGCTCAAACATTTGCCGGCCGACAAATACGATGCCTACCCGGTGATTATTTCCAAAGAGGGGTGGTATCTGTCTAAAGACAACCGCCGATTTCCGGTGGACCGAAACGATTTCGCCGCCGTCTTACCCGAAGGTAAACTCTCTTTCGATTTTGTGTTTAATGCTATCCACGGCCATCCGGGAGAAGACGGCGCCTTGCCCGCCTATTGGGAAATGTTGGGAATACCCCATTCATCGGCCGATTTCGACAAAATGGCTCTGACCTTTAACAAAATGTATTCCATCTCGGTGGTTCGCGCCTACGGTATCCCGACGGCCAAATCCCTGTTTGTTCACAAAAACGACCCCATCGACCCCGAAGCCGTCATCCGGCAAATCGGGTTGCCGCTCTTTGTCAAACCCAATAAGGCGGGCTCCAGTTACGGAATCAGTAAGGTGAAAAAGCCGGAAGAGCTCCTTCCCGCCATCGAATATGCTTTTACGGAAGACGACGAAATCCTGATCGAAGAGTTTCTGGACGGACGCGAATTTTCGGTGGGAGTGATCAAGCTCAACGGCCGGGCTGAAGTTTTTCCCGTAACGGAAATCATTCCCGAAAATGAATTTTTCGATTACGAAGCCAAATATTTGGGGAAGGCTCAAGAAATCACGCCGGCTCCCATCCCGGACGAATTGCGCCGCCGCATCGAAGCCACCGCCAAGAGGGTGTACGAGGTATTGGATTTGGACGGTGTGTCGCGAGCGGAATACATTGTTCGTGACGGCATACCCTATTTTCTGGAAATCAACATGGTACCGGGACTAACCGAAGCCAGCATTTTGCCCCAACAAATCCGCGCCGCCGGCAAAACCTTGGCCCAAGTGTTTGACGAGATTATTCAAAGCAATCTTCCTAAAAAAGATTAAAAGGAGAAATAAAATAAATTATTCAATTTAAAGTTTTAAAGTCGACCATTCTCCCATTCCTTGATCCGCCGATTAAAGAGATCGGCCGGTAAGCGCTTGTTGATTTGCAGAAGTTTGTTTATTGCATCCTTAACCGAATTCAAATCAAGAAGGCCGGTTTTCAGGAATAAATCGAAGACATATAAGAGCCCGTGGTATTTTACATTGTGAGTATCGGCCGTTTTTCGAAGATTTTTTTTCATTTGTGAGAAGTAGGTAGCCGCGGGTTTTTGCATAATATAGTACCGAACAATCGGCAAGCGATAAATTTCTTGTTTTTAATGCAACCATTTCTTGCAATTCTTCTTCCGAAGCACTCAGAATTTTCAATTTTCCGTTTTGTCGAAACACTTTCAAAACCTCCTGCGCCGACTTTACCTCATGCCATACCAAATCCGTTGTATAAATTTCAATCGGAAGATCAAAAAATAAAGGTATTAATTCGCTTTTTTCCAAGTCGATAAAAATATTGGCGTCGCATATGACCACCGTTTCCATCACATAAGCATTTTATCGCGTATTTTTTCCAAATCGGTCCCTAATAATTCGGCGGCCTTGCCGGGAGTAATTAAATCTTGGGATAAAGCTTTAAATACCAAAGCTTCAAAACGGCCCGATACCTCTTTGCCGGGAAAACGCTCCCGATTAATTATTTTTTTAAGATTTTTATTTCCGTTCAGAACTTTAAAAAAGTTTTTGAATCGATTTTCGGATATAATTCCCAGATCCTTCAATCTATACATAATCGCCGGGATGCTAATGCCGTATTTTTCTTGAACAAACGCCAATTCTTCAAAGAAAATGGTCCGCGGATTTTTGCCGAAATATTCCATTACGGCATCCGCCGGAAGCAACATGGCGCCGGCAAACCGGTTGCAAAACGCTTCTTCGTCGTTATGATCGAACACATTTTTGGCATGCCGGTCAATTAACAAATGAGCCAGTTCATGCAAGAGAGTAAACCTTTTTCGCTCATTGTGAGCGAATTTTTTGGTTACAATCACAGCTACATCATTTCGGATCATGCTTGCCAATCCGTCAAAACGGGTGTCATCTTTTTGTCCGTTTTCTATTTCAATCACTTTAATGCGAAATTCTTCCAACAAATAAATGACATTGGCAATGGGATCGGTTCCTATTTGCCAGTTTTTGCGTACAATCTCCGCCAACCGTTCTGCATTCTCGGGCTTAAGCTCCTCGAATAGTTGCATCTCACCTTCCTTTAAGGGACTTTGAAACCGACTGTCCATTCCTAAAATGTGTTCTATTTGAAGATATTTTTCAAGATGTTGGGTCATGAAATACAAAATCTTTTCTTGTTCCCGTTTTGGTAGTTTGGATTTTTTACGGAATTTGATTTCTTTCGGCACCACAAGAGGTTCTTCAAAGAAATAACCGGGTGGTACGCCCAATATTTCGGAGAATTTGATCAACAGCGCGCTTCCGGGAAGAGATTTACCTTTCTCATATTTGGAAATCATTTGTTTGGAAATACCTACTTTCACGGCAAGTTGCTCCATGGAATACCCCCTTGCCTTGCGGGCTGCTTTTAATCTGTAGGCAAATACTTCTTTGACCATCATGTCTAATTTAATTTACAAGTATAACATAAATTAACCGTTTTGTCAACCAACATTCATACCAAAGTCTTAGGGGATCGGCAAAGAAAACGAGACGTGGATGAGAAAATTCATTAATGAAAAAGTAAATGGAGTGTACCGGGAAAGGATTTTTTATTTTTTCATCGTAATATGCTCATGCACCCATCGTACTTCTTCTTCGGGGGAAACGGTGCCATCTTCCTGAAAGCGGCTGAAAGTCCCGTAAGGATGGTCGGTGGCGATGCTGTCTTCGGTATAAGGCCCCGCCACGCCCAAATAAAATTTGTCATCCTTACCGGCGAAACGGAACACATGATACCGCACCCGGATTTCTCCTTGGATCAAAAGCACGGTGGTGAGATGCTCGAGTTTTTCGGGATAGGCGTTCCATTCGGTGGGAAAATGCAACCATTCGGCCATGTAGGCTTGGGCAAAATATTTTTCGGTAAGCCATGCGGACGGAAACAGCCCGGTGCGGTTATAGTCGCTCAAGAGTTTGTACAAATGAAGCCGGTACCGGTAATCCGCGGCAAAGGGTTCCACTTCGCGGGGAGCGATTTTTTGCCAATTTTTGAGCTTGGATTCCAAGGGTTTTAAGGCCGCTGCCGATTCGTCCAAGTGGCGTTCCAATTTTGGGTTGATATACCATCGCCTGTACCCGTGCCACAATATCCACAAAATCAGGAGAAAAAGCACCGAAAAAACCAAGAGTTTCATATTTCGCCTTTTCTTTTAAAAGTAAACAAAATACCCGTTCAGCCGGATGCAACCGTCAGGAACACCTTTTTGATTGAAGGGAATAAATAGCGTTTTGGGGAATCAAAAATAAGAGGTTTGGATGACAAATATGAATTTTAGGATATTCCAATGAAAAGAAAGAAAAAAGACCGAAGAATTAATAGGAAGTAACCCCTTAAAACTTAAGGGAAAAAAAGAGGTCGCCGGGAAGACGACCTCTTTGATTTAAGAGTTGAAGAATAATTATTACCCCATTAATTCTTGATGAGCTTGAACGTACCTTGCTTGCCGTCCATCCATACACGGAGGAAGTACATTCCTTTCGGCAAGCGGCCGATGTCCAAACGATCGGCGGGTTGTTCGGTTTCAATCAGGATTTTACCTGTCAAATCGATCACCGAAATACGTTCCACTTCGCCGTTGACTTCCCAGGTCACCCAATTTTGGGCCGGGTTGGGCCAGAAGCGGAAGTCGTTTTGCGTGAGCGTTTGGGCTACGTCCAAAGCGGGCGAATAAGCGCAAATGCCGAATTCGCCGAAGGTGT
>JAADED010000013.1 GCA_013153605.1 Chlorobiota bacterium
AAACATCAGCTTCCAATCGTATTGGACCTCCCCAATATAATCAAATTCATACTGAAATCCGAACAGATAGGCCGTCCCCTTTTTGCCTTGCGGGGTTTCCACCTAATTGGATATCCGGGGCTTCATACATAAAAAATACCCTTGGCTCGACAAGGGTTTACTCCAAAGGGTGCTTCGATCAAAACCGCCGATAAAATTAAAAATAGGGAGAGAAATGATGCGGAGAGGGGGGGATTCGAACCCCCGGTCCGCTTGCACGGACAACGGTTTTCAAGACCGCCGCATTCAACCGCTCTGCCACCTCTCCGTAAGTGATGCAAATATACGAAAAAGCCTTCGATAAGGGTGAAAATCCTTTTCCAAAAAGGTGGGTGTCAAAATATTTTTTTCATAAATTTGCCCGTCGTTTCCGGGGACAAGGCAGGAAACGGCGGGGAGAAACCGAATGTCTAACCCCTCCCGTTTGATTCCCTTAATTGCCTTGGTCAAGCGGGATACAAAGTCAAACATGTATGTCTGACGAACTCAAAAATCAGTCCTCCATGCCGGAAGAACAACCGGAAGGAGAAGCCAAACAACCCGAAACCGGCGCCGAAGCCGGACAAACGGCCGAAAACCGACCTTCAGGTCCGCAAACATCGTCCGAGCCCGACGAAGATTTCGATTGGGAAGCCTATGAAGAGGGCATGGATAACCTCGACGCCGGCCAGCTCAAAGAGTTCGAAGAACTCATCGAACAACAATTAAAAGTGTATGAAGAAAACGAAGTAATCGAAGGGACGGTGACCAAAATCACCGACAAAGATGTGATCATCGACATCAATTCCAAATCGGAAGGGGTCATCTCCCGCAACGAATTCCGCTACAATCCCGACCTCAAACCGGGCGACAAGGTGGAAGTCATGGTGGTGAAAAAAGAGGACAAAAACGGACAATTGGTCCTCTCGCACCGCAAAGCCCGACTGCTCAATGCTTGGGAAAAGGTCAACGAAGTGCACGAAAAAGGCGAAATCGTTAAAGGATATATCAAATCGCGCACCAAGGGAGGTATGATCGTGGATATTTTCGGCATCGAATCTTTCCTCCCGGGCTCGCAAATCGACGTGAAACCCATCACCGACTACGACCAGTACGTGGGACAAACCATGGACTTTAAAGTGGTGAAAATCAATCCCGAATTCAAAAACGTGGTGGTGTCTCACAAAGCCATTATCGAAGAAGAACAGGAAAAACAAAAACGCGAAATCATCAAGCAACTGGAAAAAGGCCAGGTGCTCGAGGGTACGGTGAAGAACGTAACCTCCTACGGCGTGTTCGTGGACCTGGGCGGAGCCGACGGTTTGATTCACATCACCGACCTTTCGTGGAGCCGCATCAATCATCCCAGCGAAGTGGTCAACGTGGGCGACAAGGTCAAAGTGGTGGTGTTGGATTTCGACGAAAAGAAATCGCGCATCCAATTGGGAATGAAACAGCTGGAACCCCATCCTTGGGAAGTGCTGGATCCCGACCTCAAAGCCGGAGACAAGGTGAAAGGAAAAGTCTCGGTGGTAGCCGATTACGGCGCTTTCGTGGAAATCGCTCCGGGCGTGGAAGGGCTCCTGCACGTGTCCGACATGTCATGGAGCACCCACTTGCGTTCGGCTCAGGATTTTGTGAATCCCGGCGATGAAGTGGAAGTGGTCATTCTCGATTTGGACCGCGAAAAACGCAAGCTCTCGTTGGGCATGAAACAGCTTACCGAAGACCCTTGGAAAAACATTGAAGCCAAATATCCCGTGGGGTCGGTGCATAAGGGTAAAGTGCGCAACTTTACCAACTTCGGCGCTTTCGTGGAACTGGAAGAAGGCGTGGACGGTTTGATCTACATCAAAGATCTCTCTTGGGATCGCAATATCAAGCATCCGTCCGAAATCCTCAACATCGGAGACGAAATTATGGTGAAGGTATTGGACGTCAATCCCCAAGAGCGCCGAATCAGCTTGGGGCTCAAGCAATTGCAAGAAAATCCCTGGGATAAATACGAAGAGAAATACCAACCGGGCAAAGTGTTTGAAGGTGAAGTGAAAGAAGTGTCGGGCAAAGGAGCCGTGATCTTGCTCGACGGAGAAGTGGAAGCCTTCGCCCCCGGCCGTTACCTCATGAAAGAGGACGGTAAAAAATTGAAAAAAGGCGAAAAGGCGCTCTTTAAAGTCAAAGATTTCGACAAGGATCTCCAAAAAATCGTGGTTTCCCATACGGACACCTACCGCGAAGACGAGGAAACCGTTCAGGAGACCCTCAAGAAAATCAACAAGAGCACCAAGAAAACCTTGGGTGACTTCGAAGAGTTGCAAGAGCTGAAGAAAAAGCTCGAACAAGCCGAAAAAGAAGGTGAAGAAGGTGAAAATCCGGAAGGAGAATAAGCCTTAAAATCCCGAATTTCCAGCCGCCTTCGGGCGGCTTTTTTTATGGCCGCTTTTTCAACAAAACTCCCGCTCCGGGGCCGTTCGTATGACGAAATTTTTCTATCTTTATCCGGTTGCAAAATCCCGCCATGGCCAAGCCCGAAATCATAAAAAGCGTTACGGACATCCTTAATAAATACATGACGCGGCATCATATGCGCAAAACCCAGGAACGATTCAAAATCCTGGAATACGTGTATGATTTCGACACCCATTTCGACGTGGAAGAATTATATCGATATTTGAAGGAAAAAGATTTCGCGGTAAGCAAGGCCACGGTGTACAATACGCTGGAGCTCCTCCTCAAAGCGGGATTGGTTCGCAAACATTATTTCAACGACAATACGGCTTATTACGAAAAAAGCTATTTTAACAAATCGCACGACCACATTATCGTGCGGGACGATGAAGGTAATGTGGAAAAAATTATCGAATTTTGCGATCCGCGCATCGAATTGATCAAAAACGATCTGGAAAAAATCATGGGCGTGGAGATCGATGACCACGATCTGTATTTTTACGCCAAAGCCAAAAAAGAATAACCGCCATGGAATCACCTCAACAACAACCTTCCGGCAAACGGAAGCCGGGACCCGGCCGCGTGCTGGATTTTCATCCCGGTAAAGTTCCGCCCCATTCCGAAGACACGGAAAAATATGTGCTGGGCGCCATGCTGATTGACAAACGGGGCGTGGACGCCACCATGGACTTGCTCCAACCGGTCATGTTTTATAACCCCGCCCATCAAGTGATCCACGAGGCCATGATGAATCTCTTGGAAGAAGGGAAGACCGTGGATCTCCCTTCTTTACAGAACAAACTAGCCCAGATGGGCAAATTACAAGAAGCCGGGGGAATGGGTTACCTTATCGAGCTTACCCAAAACGTCACCTCCGCCGCCCACATAGAATACCACGCCCGCGAAATCCACGAAAAATACCTCCGCCGCGAATTGATTGCGCTGGGGCAAAAAATGGAAACCTTCGGGTATGACGAAACGGTGAATATCTACGAAGCCATCGACGAGATCGAACAGGATATTTACAATCTTTCACACAAAGGGCTGAACGAATCGGCCGAGCCCATATCCAATATTGTGTCGCGGGTGCTCACCCAATTGGACGAAAAGGCCAAAGACGAAAAATTACCGGGTATTCCTTCGGGATATCCGAGCCTGGACGAAATTACCGCCGGGTGGCAACCGGGTGATCTGATCATTATCGCCGCCCGTCCTTCGATGGGTAAAACGGCCTTCGCCCTGAACCTGGCATACAACATGGCCATCCTCCACGACGTGCCGGTGGCTTATTTCTCCCTGGAAATGACCAAGGAACAACTCATCAAGCGGTTGCTCTCCCGCCATACGTTGATTCCGTCCGAAAAATTCCGAACGGGACGTTTTTCCGAGGACGAGCAAAAAAAATTGTATCGTGATGCCAAAGTTTTCAACCAAAAAAATAAGATCTATATCAACGATCAATCGATGTTGAGCATTTTCGAATTGCGCGCCCAAGCGCGACGTCTCAAACAACAATACGGCATCCAAGCCATCATCATCGACTACCTCCAGCTCATGCATGCCTCCGACCGCATGAAGCCCGGTAACCGGGAACAGGAAATCTCGGCCATTTCACGAAACCTCAAATCCCTGGCCAAAGAATTGGACATTCCCATCATCGCCTTATCCCAATTGTCACGTAAAGTGGAAGATCGCGCGGCCGGTCAGACGGCACACAAACGACCCATGTTGTCGGACCTCCGGGAATCGGGCGCCATCGAACAGGATGCCGATATTGTGGCTTTCATATACCGGCCCGAAGTGTATAAAATAGATACGTGGGACGATGAGGAACAAACGCCCACCGAAGGCGAAATGGAGCTCTTTATCGCCAAGCACCGTAACGGACGTACGGCTCAGCTTTATTTCCGCTTCGAGAAAAGATACGGCTTGATCGTCGAACGGGACAGCCATGCGGACAACGGCGGCGACGTGTTCCCTTCGCGCATGAATACCATGCCTCCCGACGACGATACCCCTCCTCCCGCGGGTCCGGGGCCCGACGAGGACGATTTTCCTTTTTAAACCAAGCGAGCGGGTATGGGAAAGAAAATGGGGATAACCTTGATTTTTTGGCTGGCGGCATGGCACATGCATGCCACCTTTATTCTCATACCCATGGATGAAGCCCAAACCGACCACCTCAAAGCCTACGGGGTGGTTTACCGTGCTTTGGAGCGGGGGTTGAAGGTAAAATGGTTGCTCAATTACCGGGGCGGGTCGTTCCTTCTCCCTTATGATCCGCAAGTGAAGGAAGATTGCCTGGCCCGAAACGTATATTTCGAAGAAATTACCGACGACGAAGCGGCTCGAATCCTCCGGGAAGTGGAAAGTCCGGCGGTCAATATGCATGCCGTTACCTTGGAAAAACCGCCTAAAATCGCCGTCTATTCACCCAAAGACAACATGCCGTGGGACGATGCCGTCACTCTGGCGCTTACGTATGCCGAAATTCCTTATGACGTGGTGTACGACAAGGAAGTGCTCCGCGGCGAATTGGTCAAATACGATTGGTTGCATCTCCATCACGAGGATTTCACCGGCCAATACGGCCGTTTTTATGCCGGCTATCGCACCGCTCCCTGGTATGTGGAGCGTAAATTACGGCTCGAAGCCCTGGCCCGCGAATTGGGATTCGACAAAGTGTCCAAACTCAAATTGGCGGTAGCCGAGAAAATCAAAGAATTTGTGGAAGGAGGGGGATTCCTCTTCGCCATGTGTTCGGCCACCGACACCTTGGACATCGCCTTGGCCGCGGCCGAAACCGACATATGCGATACCATGTACGACGGCGACCCGCCCGAGCCGGGATGCCAGGACAAACTGGATTTCAGCCGCACCTTCGCCTTTGAAAATTTTGTATTGGAACAAGACCCGCTGGCCTACGAATTTTCCAATATCGACACCACCCCCGTGCGGCAAGTGCCACCGGAAAACGACTATTTCGAACTCCGGGAATTCTCCGCCAAATACGACCCCGTCCCCACCATGCTCACCCAAAATCACACGATTTTGATCAAAGGATTTTACGGCCAAACCACCGCCTTCAATCCCGCCACCGTCAAACCGCACGTGATTATTTTGGCCGAAACTCCTTGGAACGGCGAAGTCAAATACCTCCACGGCCGCAAGGGCAAAGGCATGTTTACTTTCTACGGCGGCCACGATCCCGAAGATTATCAACATAAAGTGGGCGACCCCAAAACGGAGCTTCGCCTCTACCCTACTTCTCCCGGCTACCGCCTGATTTTGAATAACGTATTGTTTCCCGCAGCCGAAAAACAAAAGAAGAAAACCTGATGCTGGAACGGTTGCACATTCGCAATTACGCTCTGATCGACCGGATGGACCTGGATTTTTCACCCGGACTCAACGTGATTACGGGTGAAACGGGTACGGGTAAATCCATCATGCTCAAAGGGTTGTCATTAATTTTGGGCAAAAGAGCCGACAAGGAAGCAATCAAAGACAAAGATGCCAAAATAGTGGTGGAAGGGGAATTCGATATTCGTCCCTACGGATTGGAACCTCTCTTCGAAGCCTTGGATTTGGATTGGGAGCCCCACACCGTCATTCGGCGCGAAATCACCCCTTCGGGTAAGAGCCGGGCTTTTGTGAACGATACGCCCGTGCGGCTCGAAACTTTGGAAACCCTCACTTCCCGATTGGTGGACATCCATTCCCAACATCAACAGGAACGCTTGCGCACCCGCGCATTTCGGTTCGACTTGCTGGATGCCATGGCCGGTACCGCCGATTTGCGCCGGGAATTCGCCCGAAAACGTCGGGATTATCTGAACCTTCTCCGGGAGCTGGACCAATTACGACGCCGCCGGGACGAAGCCGCCGCCATGGCCGATTACCGCGCCTATCAATTGGCGGAATTGGAACAAATCGATTGGGATACCGATTGGGAGGAAGCCGAAGCCCGCCTCCGCCGGTTTCAACACCAGGAAGAAATTCTGGAAAAATTGGCCGAAGCCCATCGCGACATCGAAGAGGAACCCTACGGACTCTCCGAACGATTGCGACGCTTGCACCGTCTGTTGGAAAGCTTAAGCGACAGGGACGAGGAATTTCGCGAATTGGCCGCATCGGCCGAAGAATTGGTGCTCGGCTTGGACGACCTCCATGCCCGCTTAACGGACGCAGCCGCCCGGTATGAACTGATGGATCAATCGGAAAAGGCGGAGCTGGAGAAAAAACTCGACAAGCTGTTCGCCCTCATGCATAAGCACAAGGTGCAAACTCCCCGAGAACTCAAAGCCCTATATGAGAAATGGACGGCCGAAAGCTTGAAAGACGCGCAATTGGACGAAACCATTGCCCTTAAAGAAAAAGAAGCGAAAAAGCTCAGGGAAGAACTGGAAGCCATGGCCGAAGAATTGCGCCAAAAACGCCTGAAAACCATTCCCGGGCTGGAAAAAGAAATTCAAGACCTTTTGGCTTCATTGGGAATGGAACACAGCCGGGTTCGATTCGAACTCACCCCGGCCGAGTCATTCGACGAATTCGGAAAAGATAATCTCAAAATCCTTCTCTCGCCCGACAAAGGGCGCACCTGGGGTGACATGGCCAAGACGGCATCGGGCGGGGAATTGTCGCGCATCATGCTGGCCCTCAAGTATCTTTTATCACGGCACCTTCGGCTTCCCACTATTATTTTCGACGAAATCGATGCGGGAATTTCGGGGGATGTGGCCCGCAAAACGGCACGTCTCCTTCGAGACATGAGCCGGCACATGCAATTTGTGGTGATTACCCACCTCCCGCAAACGGCCGTCATGGGCGACACACATTTTAAAGTGTACAAAACCGAGGAGGGCGGAAAAATCCTTTCACGCGTCAAAGCTTTGGACCGCGAAGCACGCATTCGTGAAATCGCCGAAATGATCGAAGGAAAGCCGCCTTCCGAATCCGCTCTTCAACACGCCGCCCACTTATTGGAATCGCGGGAATGAAGCCTCCCTTCGGGGCATTTTCATATATTTGTCCGTAAAAGTGTCAAATTATGGGATACAATTTGTTAAAAGGAAAAAAAGGCATCATTTTCGGCGCTTTGGACGAAAATTCCATCGCTTGGAAAGTGGCCGAAAAAGTGCATGAAGAAGGCGGAAAGTTCGTGCTGACCAATGCCCCCGTCGCCTTGCGCATGGGCGAAATCAAAAAATTGGCGGAAAAAACGGGAAGCGAAATCATCCCGGCCGATGCCACCAATCTGGAGGATTTGGAAAACCTCATCGACAAATCCATGGAAATCCTGGGCGGAAAATTGGATTTTGTCCTCCATTCCATCGGGATGTCGGTGAACGTGCGCAAAAAACGTCCCTATTACAATTTGCGATACGATTGGCTGGAAAAGGGATGGGACGTGTCGGCCGTATCTTTTCATAAAATCCTTCAATTGCTCTACAACAAAGAAGCCATGAACGAATGGGGATCCATCGTGGCCTATTCCTACATCGCGGCCCAACGCGTATTCCCCGACTACAACGACATGGCCGACAACAAAGCTTACCTGGAAAGCATAGCCCGCAATTTCGGATATTGGTTCGGAAAAAAATTCAAAGTTCGCGTCAATACCATTTCCCAATCGCCTACACCCACCACGGCCGGTAAAGGAGTGAAAAGTTTTGAAATTTTCCTGGATTACGCCGACAAAATGTCGCCTTTGGGAAATGCCACCGCCGAAGATTGCGCCAATTATACGGTGGCCCTTTTCTCGGACCTTACCCGCAAAGTGACCATGCAAAACCTTTACCATGACGGAGGCTTCTCGTCCATGGGCGTTTCGGAAGAAATCATGGAAATTTTCACCAAAAATTCGGGTGACTGATTGAAAAGAATTGCGGAATTAATATTCAGGCAATACCTTCCCAAATGGTTGGTATTGCTTTTTGTTATTGCCGCGGCCCGGCGTTTCCCCGAAATGACCGAAATATTCTTCAGCCGCGGCTTTTATGCGTTGGCCCGAAACATCGATTTGTTTTTCCTCCGGTTGATTCCTTTCAGCGTGGGTGATTTATTATATGCGGCCGTGCCGGTTTGGTGGATATGGAAGGTGGTTACCTTGACGAAAGCCCGGCGCAATCCCCTCCCCTTTATCGAACGTTCGGTTTGGTTGGCGGTATTGTGGTTTTATTTATTATGGGGATTAAATTATTTTCGCCTTTCCCCCGCCCGGTTGGAAGGTTTGGAGGTTCGTCCGCCTTCCGAATCCGCCTTGCGGGAAGTTACCCTCCGCCTCACCGATTCGTTACAAATCCTTCACCGCCGTCTTGCGGCCGATTCTGTAGCCATGATTAGCGTCCCCTCCGATCGAGAACTTCGGATCCGGGCCGCCCGACTCATGAGAACCCAAGGACACCTCAAACCGTGGCTCTATCAACCTTGGTATGTGATTAAACCCTCCCTATGGTCGGAAATAATTTCCTACGGGGGCATTAGCGGCTATTTTAATCCTTACACACATGAAGCCCAGTATAATGCACATTACCCCGCGGTGTTTCGTCCCCATATTATGCTTCATGAATTGGCCCACCAAGCGGGATTCGCCCACGAAACCGCGGCCGAATTTCTGGCCTGGCAAACCGCGGCGGAAAACGGCGACCCCCTTTTTCGGTATTCCTCCCATTTGACCGCCATGGAATACCTGTTGGCCTATTGGAGGCGAAAAGATCCGGCACTCTATAAGAAATACCTCCTTCGATTGCCGCCCGGCACCCGCAAGGAATTGGAAGCCGCCCGCCGGTTTCGACAGCTCCATCGTTTGCCGGTGGATACCTCGCGTCCCTACGACGTATATTTAAAACTCCACCAGGAAGGTGCCGGTCTGGAAGCCTACTCCCGCCTGACAGCTTGCTTGGCGGCTTATTTTGAAAAAAATATTAAATGAACTTAAATCACTTCTCTTTCACCAAGCAAACAACGGCTTGGAGGCGGCCATGGCATACACTTTATCGCCTATTTTGGCCAGGTATTCGTCGTCATCCGCGTGGATAATCACTTCGTCGATCAGCTCGCCGATTACTTCCATATCTTCTTCGGTAAACCCTCTGGTGGTGAGGGCGGGGGTTCCTATGCGAATGCCGGAAGTCACGAAGGGCGATTTGTCATCGAAGGGCACCATGTTTTTGTTCACCGTAATCCGGGCTTTTCCCAATGCCTTTTCGGCATCGCGGCCGGTAATGCCCTTGTTTCGCAAATCGATCAGCATCATATGGTTATCCGTTCCTCCGGAAATAATGTGATATCCTTTGTCGGAAAGAACACGGGCCAAACGTTTGGCATTGGCGATGATGCGCCGGGCATATTCTTCGAATTCGGGTTGAAGCGCTTCGTAAAAGGCTACCGCTTTGGCGGCAATCACGTGTTCGAGCGGTCCCCCTTGCATGCCGGGAAATACGGCCGAATCGATCACTTGAGACATCATTTTGATTTTTCCCTTCGGCGTTTTGATTCCCATGGGATTTTCGAAATCTTCGCCCAGCAAAATCATACCTCCGCGGGGTCCGCGTAATGTTTTATGGGTAGTAGTGGTAACCACATGGGCATAGGGAAGGGGCGAGTTGAGCAAACCTTTGGCAATGAGTCCGGCCGGATGCGAAATATCGGCCACCAGGAAGGCCCCTACATCGTCGGCGATTTCGCGAAAACGTTTGAAATCCATATCCCGCGAATAAGCCGAGGCGCCGGCCACGATCACTTGCGGCTTTTCACGCCGTGCCGTTTCGGCCAGGGCATCGTAATCAATCAGGCCCGTTTCTTTATCCACCCCGTAAAAAGCCGTCCGATAAAGCTTGCCCGAAAAATTCACCGGCGACCCGTGGGTAAGGTGGCCTCCGTGAGCCAAATCGAAGCCCAGGATTTTGTCTCCCGGCTTCATCAGGGCGAAATACACGGCCGCATTGGCTTGCGAACCCGAATGAGGTTGGACATTGGCATGGGCGGCGTCGAATAATTCTTTGGCTCGGTCGATGGCGGTTTGTTCCACTTCGTCGATCACTTCGCATCCCCCGTAATACCGTTTGCGGGGATATCCTTCGGCATATTTGTTGGTTAGCACCGAGCCCATGGCTTCCAATACTTGGTCGCTCACGAAGTTTTCGGAAGCAATGAGTTCCAATCCGCCGGCCTGGCGCCGGGTTTCGGCATCTATCAGGTCGAAAATCAGTCGGTCTCTTTTCATATAACAATATTTATCCCATTTGCCTCGCCGGGGAGGCGATTAATTTCATTGAAAAAATACGGAATTTTCGGAATTCCCAAGCTGATTCGCCGAGGGGACGGAAAAATCCCTCATTCGTTCCTCCCCCGTTTGGCGGCCCGGAAGAGGAAATCACTCACGGCACGGCGCATACCGTCGGGATTTTCGAGCCAGCTCATATGTCCGCCGTCCAATACTTTTAGTTCCACCCCCTGCATTTCGCGGGCCTTGCGCTCAAAAGCATCGGCGTCGATCAGGGGGTCGTCTTTCGAAATAATCCATGCTTTGGGATAAGGGCCGGCTTGCCCGAAAAGGTCGCTTCGATCGGGTCGGACCATCATCCCTAACAAGGCGCCTGCAATCCCTTCGGGTGGCATTTGGACGGCTTCGCAAATCAATTTGCGGATCTCTTTTTGCAATTTTTCGCGGTTGTAAGGGGCAAAAAAGGAAGGAATCAAAGCCGAAAGGTAAGCATAGGCATTTTCCTTCACCGCCCGGGCCCCTTCCCGGCGCGCTTGTCGTTTGTCCGGCGGGTCGGCGAAAGGGTGGGAATTAAGAAGGGTAAGGCCGAGCACCCGCTCGGGATATAATTCGGCGAAGGCCAACGAAATATATCCGCCCATGCTGTGACCTACAAAATGGGCTTTTCGGATACCGTGCCAATCCATCAGCCGTGCAATCATCAGGGCCTGTTCTTCCATGGTCAAAACGGGACCCGTCAGGCCGGTTTTTCCGTGACCCAGCAATCGGGGGATCAACAAGCGGAACTCTTTTTTCAAATCATCTTCCAACACCTTCCACATCCGCGGGGTTTCGGTAAAGCCGTGAACCAAAACCACCGCTTCGCCGGCGGGATTTCCTTTGAGTTTGTAAAAAGCGCGGGTATTTTTAAATGTCGTTTGCATGGCTTAACGTTTTAGATACGGATCAACCAATCGCTCCACATATTTTCCGATCATGTCGAATTCCACGTTCACCGTGTCACCCGGTCGAAGGTCGCCGAAATTGGTATGCTCGAACGTATAAGGAATAATCGCCACTTTAAAGGTGCGCTCTCCGATATCGAAGACCGTGAGGCTGACGCCGTTTACCGCCGCCGACCCTTTTTCCACCAGCACATGAAGGGGTTTGTCGGAAAATTCGAAAGTAAAAATCCAACTGCCGCCGGCCGGCTCCACGGAGCGGACTACCGCCGTTTGGTCCACATGCCCTTGCACAATATGGCCGTCCAAGCGATCGGAGAGGCGAAGCGCCCGTTCCACATTGATGCGTGTACCCGGTTTCCAAAAGCGGAGGTTGCTTCGTTTAAGGGTTTCATCTATGGCCGTGACGGTATAGCTCTCTTTGGTAACCTTGACCACCGTCAGGCAAACGCCGTCGTGGGCGATACTTTGGTCCACCGAAATTTCTCCCGGAAACGGATTGGCCAATTCGAAATGCCGGTTGTTACCTTCGTCGGTATAATTCATAAGGGTGGTTACGGTTTCGATGATGCCGGTAAACATGGGTGCGAAAAGTATTAAAATTTATTGCGTAAATTTACGATTCCAAACCCAAATATCAAGCGACGAGATGCAAAAAAAGAAAGATTTAAAGGTAAAAGTGGGCATCAGCGTGGGTGATTTGAACGGCATCGGTCCCGAAGTGATTCTCAAAACTTTTTCCGATCCCCGCATCTACGAATTCTGTACTCCCGTGGTATTCGGCTCCACCAAAGTATTGTCTTACTATCGCAAAGCATTGGGATTGAAAATCGACATTTTCGGGATCACCAAATTTTTTCAAATGGCACCCGGTCGCTTGAACGTATTGAATATTTGGAAGGAGGTAATTAACATTCAAATGGGCAAACCCGATCCCGTAATCGGAAAATATGCGGTGGATTCATTCAAAAGAGCGGTAAACGCCCTTAAGGAAGGCCATATCGACGTGCTGGTAACCGCCCCCATCAACAAGGCCACCGTCCAATCGGAAGATTTCGATTTCCCCGGCCATACCGATTATCTGGCTCAAGTATTGGGGGGCGAAGCGTTGATGATGATGATTTCGGACGAGATGAAAGTGGCTTTGGTCACCGACCATCTTCCCCTACGATTGGTAAACACTCAAATTACCGAAGACCGGATTTACCGCAAAGCACGAACCCTGATCGAGAGCCTGAAAAAAGATTTCCACATCGAGAAACCCAAAATCGCCGTATTGGGCCTCAATCCTCACGCGGGTGACCGAGGATTATTGGGACGAGAGGATACGGATATCATTCTTCCCGCGGTCAACCGGTTGCAAGAAGAAGGCGAATATGTATTCGGTCCCTATGCGGCGGACGGCTTTTTCGGATCGGGCGCCTATTCGGAATTCGACGGCATCCTGGCCATGTACCACGATCAAGGATTGATTCCCTTCAAAATGTCGAGCTTCGGCAAAGGGGTGAATTTTACGGCCGGGCTTCCGAAAATCCGCACCTCGCCCGACCACGGCACGGCTTACGAGCTGACGGGAAAAGGCATTGCGGACGAAAGCTCCTTCCGCCAAGCGGTATATGCGGCCATCGATATCTTCAAACGCCGGCAAGAGAGCGAGCAATGGGAAGCCGAACGCTCCCATCCGTCCGAACCGACCGCCGAAGATTCCGTGGGTTCCGATTCTTCACCCGAGGAAGAAGCGGGTGAAAATCTGTCCAACGATTTTTGATAAACCTTTATTCTAGGCTCGAATTTTTTAATTAAATACCTCGCCTCCGGCGTCCATCCCTCGAATCCGTAGGCTTTGAATTGCAAGTAATGAGGGCGGTCGAATATCAATCGGTATCGGGAGGGCGGCTCGAA